>JAZSNB010000142.1:0-7532 GCA_045536195.1 Acutalibacteraceae bacterium | reverse complement strand
TATGATATAATATCCGTTCCTTAATATGCCGAAGGCATATATCATCGCTCGCAGAGCGATATCATACCAAAGGTATATCACCCGTTCCGCAGAGGAACGGATATCATTGAGGCACACTTCCTTACGGAGTGTGCCTCAAGGCATTTCCGCTTTTTTTATTTGTATCAGTTTCTCAGGTTGATATCAATTATTTTGTTTCGTCAATGAACTTCTTTACTGCAGCTACACCTGCATATTTTACTGCTTCACCGTTTTTGTAGGTAACGAGTGTGGGTGCCTGCTTTAATTCCAGCTCTTTTGCGAGGTCGGGGTTTTCGGAAACAAGGAGCTTTTCATAGGAAATGCCTGCTTTGTCAAGCCACTGAACAGCCAGCTTGCAGTTGGGACAGGTTTCTGTTGTGAAAAGAAGAACCTTTTCCGCTTCGGTGCAGGAGCATGTGTCTTCAGCAGCTGCTTCTTCAGATACGCCGTTTCTTGTCATAACAGAGTTTTCAATGTTATAAACCTTTCTGTCCTTGAATTCCTGGCTCTTACCGTCATTCCAGTTCTTTACGGGACGGTAGTAGCCTGTGATTCTTGAATAAACCTCGGTTTCCTTTCCGCAGAGAGGACACTTATACTGCTCGCCGATAAGATATCCGTGCTCCTGACATACTGAGTATGTGGGGGAAAGGGTATAGTAGGGAAGCTTGTAGTTTGCTGCAATCTTTCTTACAAGGTTTGCTGCTGCCTTCCAGTCGGGAAGCTTTTCGCCGAGGAATGCGTGGAATACAGTACCTGATGTGTAAAGAGTCTGTAATTCATCCTGAATGTCGAGGGCTGTGAAGATATCCTCTGTGTAGCCTACGGGAAGGTGTGAGGAGTTTGTATAATAGGGAGTTTCGCCCTCGTGAGCTGTGAGAATTTCGGGATATCTTGCCTTGTCGTGCTTTGCAAGTCTGTAGGATGTGGATTCTGCAGGAGTTGCTTCAAGGTTATAAAGGTCGCCGTACATTTCCTGATAGTCGGAAAGACGCTCTCTCATATGATTGAGAACCTTCTTGGTGAATTCCTGAGTTTCAGCGTTTGTCATATCCTTTCTGAGCCAGTTTGCATTAAGACCTACTTCATTCATACCTACAAGACCTATAGTGGAGAAGTGGTTGTTGAAGGTTCCGAGATATCTCTTTGTGTAGGGATAAAGTCCTTCGTCGAGAAGCTTTGTGATGATTTCTCTCTTGACCTTGAGTGAACGTGCGGAAATATCCATCATCTTGTCGAGACGTGTGAAGAAATCTGCTTCGTCCTTTGCAAGGAAGGCGATTCTGGGCATATTGATGGTAACAACACCGACTGAGCCTGTGCTTTCACCGCTTCCGAAGAACCCGCCGGACTTCTTGCGAAGCTCTCTGAGGTCAAGACGGAGTCTGCAGCACATCGAACGGACGTCTGAGGGCTCCATATCGGAGTTTACATAGTTTGAGAAATAGGGTGTGCCGTATTTTGAGGTCATTTCAAAGAGAAGCTTGTTGTTCTCTGTTTCTGACCAGTCGAAATCAGCTGTGATTGAGTAGGTGGGAATGGGATACTGGAAGCCTCTGCCGTTTGCGTCGCCTTCGATCATGGTTTCAATAAATGCCTTATTGACCATATCCATTTCCTTCTTACAGTCACCGTAGGTGAAGTCCTGAGGCTTGCCGCCTACGATAGCGGGCTTGCAGGCAAGGTCAGCAGGAACTGTCCAGTCGAGAGTGATGTTTGAGAAGGGAGCCTGTGTGCCCCAGCGTGAGGGTGTGTTTACACCGAAAATGAAGGATTCGATGCACTTTTTAACCTCTCTGTAGGAGAGATTGTCAACCTTTACGAAGGGAGCAAGATATGTGTCGAAGGAGGAGAAAGCCTGTGCGCCGGCCCATTCATTCTGCATAATACCCAGGAAGTTTACCATCTGATTGCAAAGGGTTGCAAGGTGGCTTGCGGGGGATGAGGTTATTTTTCCGGGAACACCGCCGAGACCCTCTTCGATAAGCTGACGCAGTGACCATCCTGCACAGTAGCCTGTGAGCATTGAAAGGTCGTGGATGTGGATGTCGGCATTCTTATGAGCTGCTGCGATTTCCTCATCATATATTTCGGAAAGCCAGTAGTTGGCTGTGATTGCGCCTGAGTTTGAAAGAATAAGACCGCCTACGGAATAGGTAACCGTGGAGTTTTCCTTTACTCTCCAGTCGGAAATCTTAACGTAGTTGTCAACAATTTCTTTGTAGTCAAGAATTGTGGACTTCATATTACGGATCTTTTCGCGGTTCTTTCTGTAAAGAATATATGCCTTTGCGATGTCGGCATAGCCTGCCTGAACAAGAACTGATTCAACGGAGTCCTGAATATCTTCAACGGAGATATAACCGTCTTTTATCTTTGCTTCAAAATCGGCAGTAACCTTGAGTGCAAGGAAATCTATGATGTTGGGATGTGATTCTCTGTTCTGTGCTTCAAAGGCCTTTGAAATAGCCTGAGCAATTTTGGTGATGTTAAAATCGGCTTTTTCGCCGTCTCTTTTAATAACCTGATATGCCATTTTTTTTCCTCCTTTTAGTGAATTGATATATAAGTTTCAACGCCCGTCTTTCAGGGGTCCTTTACTCGTGCTCCGTAATAATAGCACAACACGGATGTTAAAATCAATATCTTGTGGCAAGTTTTTGACAAATTCGGAAGTATGCACAATATCTTGTTGTGTTTTTGTGGTAAATGTCTGTAAAAAAGCCGAAAAAATCAGCATTGACACAAGATGTTGTGCCAATGCTTTAAGTCTTATACAATATATGCTGTGCGTTATATGCCGCGCGTTTCACACAAAAATACATGTTCCGAGGCTTTTTCTGCCATTTCGGAAAGCGTCGTGTCCGGGTGTGCCGAGCAGCCCTCACCCAATATATTGCCCGAATCCTTGAACTGCTGAAGATAGAGCTTTTCGGTTTTTCCCAATAGCCTTGCGATTGATTCAATGTCTTCGGGAGTGTGATGCTCTTTTACAACGGTGGTTCTGAATTCGTGAGGGATGCAGCTGTTTTTCAGGATATCAATGCTTCTCAGAATACTGTCGGTTGCCTTAAAGCCGCCTGCGGTGAGAGGATATTTTTCCACGGTGTTTTTTATATCCATAGCAACATAGTCCACGAGATTTTTGCTTATAAGCTCCTTGAGCTTTTCGGGATAGCTGCCGTTGGTATCCAGCTTTACCGCATAGCCCTCATTTTTTATTTTTTGTATAAACTCAACTATATCCTTCTGCATAAGGGGCTCGCCGCCTGTTATAGCCACACCGTCAAGAAGTCCCTGTCTTTTTCTGAGAAAAGAAAAAATTTCCTCTTCGGTGTATTCCTCTTCAGCCTCTCCCGTCACAAGGGGAGTGTTGTGGCAGAAGGGAC
This sequence comes from Acutalibacteraceae bacterium, assembly GCA_045536195.1. Lineage (GTDB taxonomy): Bacteria > Bacillota > Clostridia > Oscillospirales > Acutalibacteraceae > RUG806. The sequence goes on along the minus strand of JAZSNB010000142.1, from coordinate 4,122 downwards.
AGCGCATATTACAGCCTGACGTAAAAAGCGTGCAGGCTGTGTGCCCCGGGAAGTCGAGAAGGGTGAGCTTCTGAAATCCGCTAATTTTCATATTATATGTCCTTTATCAGAATGCGAGATATTTATCCATAAACTTCTTCATTCTTCCGTTTATGGCAGAAAGCTGCTTTATTGCATCTTCCTTTTCCTCTTCGGTGCCTGTTGCGCAGATTCTCATAAGTCTTCCTTCCTCACGGCAAAGTTCGTCGTGACGGGGGAAATAGTAGTTTGCAAGGAAGCAGGCATATCTTACAAGACGGTTTTCTCCTACGATTCTGAATTCGGTGCTTATGGTATCGAAGGCAACGGAATAGAAGTCTTTTATGGACTTTATGAGTGCCGTTCTCTCGTTTTCGGGGGAGAAAACAACGGTGGAGCAGATAAGAGCGCCCTCATTTGATTCATATGATGAATGGCTGTCGGTGCTTCCCACGATGGGATAGCGTCTGCCCTTTGCCTTGTCTTCATAGTATCTTACGACCTGGAAGCCGTTGTGCTCGAAATATCTTTCACCGCCCAAAACCTCGAAGGCATCAAAGTCCTGATTTTCCATAATATATTCAAGGAAGGGGTCGGGCACGTGAAGGGTGTCGCTTATCCAGCAGGGATGGGGGAATATTGCAAGACCGCCTGCCTTTTTGATTTCGGAAAATGCCCACTTCATAACTGCAGCGGGAACCTTGTCAACCTTTTCGGGGACCTCGGTTTTTTCTGCAAGCTCTTCAAGCATATCCTCCCAGTCGGAAAGCTCCTTTGCATCGGGGGGAGTAACACCGGGCATTGCACGCACCCAGCTGTCGCCGGTTTCACCGAAATATTCATCCTTCACAAGGGCATTGATTGAATATTCACCGCCGAAGTTTACAATATGTGCATCTGCGGATTTGCCGTGTACGTCGGGAAGGTGAACCTCTTCACCGGGCACGATTACGAATTCCGTGGGGATATCCTTGAAAAATTCCATAGCGCGGATTGAGGGATAATATCTGTGATGGTCGGTGATTGCAAAGAAGTCATAGCCGTGGCTGCGGTACATTGAGGACACAACCTCGGGAGTCTGGCGTCCGTCGGAGCGGTTTGTGTGCATATGAAGGTCGCCTCTCAGAGGATATCTTCCCGCAAGGTCGCTGTCGACAGCATATACACCGAACTGCTGAATTCTTCTTCCCTCAGCATCCAGCACTCTTATAAAATACTGCTGTTCGCTGTCATAGGTATGAGTAACATCAAAGCCGCCTATGCTGTTGCAGGTGAGAATAAGCTCCTTATAATCTGCGGAGGAGGGATAATCACAGGGTCTGCCCCCGTTCATAGCACATATAAGCACCTTGTAGTCCTTGCCGGGAGTAAACTCAGGTCTGCCCCCCGTGGGACGGATATGCACGGTAACCTCTTTTCCCACAGGAAAAACAAGAGGATATACGTCGTAGTTAAGTAAAAAATCTGTCATCGGAAAAGTCGCCATAAAACATACTCCTTATATATAAATAATATTTTTTTCATTTGATTTGGCGTACAAAAAAAGAGGTTAATTTTGTGGTTTTCGGATAATTTCATCAGTAAGATAAAATATAATTCATTTTATCATTATGAGTACAAAAATCATAGTGGAAAAATAAAAAAATTGTAAAAGTGGGAAAATTGCATAAAAATGTTGATTTTCTTTTGTATAAGGTGTAATATAAGATGTTGTATAAAAATTTTGGAGATGAATTTTTTTGAGTAAAAGAGAAGATATAAGAAATATTGCCATTATTGCTCACGTTGACCACGGTAAAACTACCCTTGTTGACAAGCTTCTTAAGCAGAGCGGTACTTTCAGAGAAAATGAGGTTGTTGCAGACCGTGTTATGGACTCAAACGACCTTGAAAGAGAAAGAGGTATCACCATTCTTTCAAAGAATACCTCTGTTACTTATAAGGATATAAAAATAAATATAGTTGACACTCCCGGCCATGCTGACTTCGGCGGTGAGGTTGAGCGTATTATGACCATGGTTGACGGTGTGCTTCTTCTTGTTGATGCCTTTGAGGGCTGTATGCCTCAGACAAGATTTGTTCTTTCAAAGGCTCTGGCTCTCAAGAAAACGCCTCTTGTTGTTATCAATAAAATTGACCGTCCGGGAGCACGTCCCGACGAGGTTATTGACGAGGTTCTTGATTTGTTCATTGAGCTTGGTGCCGATGAGGAGCAGATTGAATTCCCCGTGATTTTCGCTTCTGCAAGAGAGGGCTTTGCTTCCTTCAACAAGGACGACCGTGAAGGGGATATGAGACCACTGCTTGATGCCATTATTGAAAACATTCCTGCACCCGATTGCGAAGAGGAAGCACCCCTGCAGCTTCTTTTCTCTTCACTTGACTATGACGATTATGTTGGCAGAATCGGTGTGGGCAGAATTGAAAGAGGTACGATAAAAGAGGGTCAGGCTGTTGTTCTCTGCGAGACCGACGGCGGAAGAAGAAACGTAAAGGTTTCCCGTCTTTATCATTTCACGGGTCTCGGCAGAACGGAAACAAATTTTGCAAAGGCAGGCGATATTGTTGCCGTATCGGGTATTGAAGATCTTAATATCGGTGAAACAATATGCTCTCCCGACTGCGTAGAGCCTCTTCCCTTTATAAAGATAGACGAGCCCACCCTTGCAATGACCTTCCACGTAAACGATTCTCCCTTTGCAGGCAAGGAGGGTAAATTCGTAACCTCAAGAAACATAAGAGCAAGGCTTTTCAAAGAGGTTGAAACAAACGTAAGCATGAGAGTTGAAGAAACCGAAACCACCGATGCATTCAAGGTATCGGGCAGAGGCGAGCTCCATCTTTCCATTCTCATAGAAACCATGAGACGTCAGGGATATGAATTCCAGGTTTCCCGTCCCAAGGTAATTTATAAGCAGGAGGACGGCGTTCTTCTTGAACCCATGGAGCTTCTTATTATTGAGGTTCCCACAGATTATGTAGGTCCCGTAATGGAAAAAATCGGCTCACGCAGAGGCGAGCTTGAAAATATGGGCACCCGCGACGGCGGTACCACACATCTTGAATTCAAAATTCCCGCAAGAGGACTTATCGGCTACCGCTCGGAATTTTTGACAGATACCAACGGCTACGGTATTATGAATAATCTCTTCGCAGGCTACGAACCCTATAAGGGAGATATCGCAACCCGTGAAAGAGGCTCAATCGTTGCCCACGAAACAGGCGACAGTACAGGCTACGGTCTTTTCAATACTCAGGACAGAGGAAGACTTTTCATCGGTCCCGGTGTTCCCGTATATGAGGGAATGATAGTAGGTGAATGTGCAAAGGCAGAGGATATTGTTTGTAATGTATGCAAGAAAAAGCAGATGACGAACACCCGTGCTGCGGGCAGTGACGATGCACTTCGTCTTGTGCCTCATTCCACACTTTCTCTTGAACAGAGTATGGAATTTTTAAGCGATGACGAGCTGCTTGAGGTAACACCCACATCTCTTCGTCTGCGTAAAAAGATTCTCTCAAAAGAGCTGAGAATGAAGCAGCAGTTCAAAAAACAGTAAGGACGGAAAAATATAATGGAAAAAAATAAGGTAAGTATAAACATAGGCAATCAGAAATACACCGTGCTTTCAGGAGAAGCCCCCGAAATTATAAATGAGCTTGCTTCTTCAGTTGATGAAAAGGTTACATCTCTTATGTCTTCGGGCAGAGTTTCCTTTACCGAGGCACTTGTGCTTACCGCACTTGATCTTGCAAGTGAAAAAAAGGCAGACGAAAAGGAAGTGGCAAGGCTGAGAAGCGAAATGGCTGCTTATCTTGAGGATGTTGAAAAGGTTACCATCGAAAGAGATAAATACAAAAGAGAGCTTGATAAGCTCAAGGCTAAGAAATAAGCATAAAACAAAGAATCAGGATGCATCGGAAAAGATGTGTCCTGTTTTTTTCATTTGCATTAAGGTTGCTGCTTTATAATCAGCGTCAGAATATAAAAAGGGATGATGATGTGGCGTTTTCTACCGTGTTCAAAAGGTATGAGCTCAAATATCTTCTGACACTTTCTCAGAGAGACAGGCTGAAAAAGCTTATGGCAGAGCATATGATTCC
>JAZSNB010000040.1:0-17737 GCA_045536195.1 Acutalibacteraceae bacterium | reverse complement strand
CAACAGAGGGAGTGGGATAATTAAGATGTTTTTTTGCCTGGAATAAAACTTCACTTACCTTTGAACCATACGCAACTTCAACTTCAAAGGGCTCATCAATTGCAGTACCCTTATAATCTTCACCGAAAGAAATGGGAAGAGCATTAACTGTTACAGGAACAGATACCGTAAAACCAACATAATTATCTGTATCATCTGGGGTAAAAGCTACCTCAATCTCATATGAACCTGCTCTAGGTACTGTATTTATCATACTCTCCACAACTGAAAATGTACCAGAGACATATGTGTCACTATTAAAAACAACAGCAGTTGCATCAACAAAATCATATGATTCCCATGTTAAATTAGGATTATAGTCAAAATTAACCACAGGCATTGTTTTTAATGCAGTTGCTTTCTGATCTTTTTCAACTTCAACATAAATATAATCCGTAACGGCTTCATAAGCTCTCGTGTCCCCTTCCCATTTAGCAAGATATTCTCCGCTTTCTGTTATTACCTGTGTCGGCTCAACCCAAGACCAAACTTTTGAAGATAAATTAAGTTTTTCATTATAAGGATTTTTCATTGTACCGCCCGAAATAATTGATTCGGAAAGCGTTTGTCCTTCTTTTATAGGTGTTGCTACAGGAGGATTGGATTCATCCATAAGTACGGCAGTTGTTTTCTTAACAACATATGTTACATCTGTTGACATTAACTTATTAAATCCAGAATACGCGGTACTATCATCCGGAACAAATTTAATATTTGCTTTTGATGCATCAGAAGCAAGACTAATAGATAATGTTGCATTAAAATGTTCGAAATGTCCGGGAACTATTTCTGTATCTTCCAAAACACCATCACCATCAGCATCATACCTGACTTCGCCACCTGTAATTGTTATATGCTCACCGACAATCTGACCAACATACATTTCACCTACAGCAGTAGGCCATTCAGTTACATTTGCAACAGTCAAAGTAATTTTTGTCGCCGCACTTGCGTACATAGGCACAACTGACAACATCATCATAAGTGCCAATAAAAGGGATAATAATTTCTTTGTTTTCATATTTTTGTTTCCTTTCTTAAATATATTTTTTCGGCATAAAAAGTCAAATTTTCAGTAAACCATGCAGCATCACCCTTTTTTGCATTATGCATATTTTTTATACCTTTTCAGCATATTTATTTTTGAAATTCATTTCAACGGTTTTTGACAAGTGCATAAAAATCGGGAATATTTGCAAAAAAATGTACCCGTGCGGAGAAAAAATCTCTGCACGGGTGTGTGATTTATCTGATGTTTTCAAAACCATTTGAGGCATTCTGACAAGGTATTTTGCGGTGCGTATCAATCGGTTTTTCTCGGAATTGCAATATCTGTTTCAAAAATATGCTTTTCTTCATCATACTTCCAACCGTAAACGGCACCGTATTTTTTCAATATCTTTTTAACTATGTTAAGCCCCAAGCCGTGATATACCTTTTCTTTTTTCGAGCTTATCAGCCTGTTATCAACGGCTTCGGGAGAGGTGTAACAGGTGTTTCTTATTATAATTCCGTCATATCTGCTGTTTTTGGAAAATACACACAATTCAATTTCAGCATTTTCAGCCTTTTCGGCGGCATCAACGGCATTGTCAAGCAGATTATTAAGCAATGTGGATAAATCAATATCATCAATATAGCAAAGGGTCGCAAGCTTTACACAGGGGGTAAACTTAATTCCTTTTTTATCGCAGATAGAGATATATTTACTGATAATGAGATTCAGCATTTTATTTTTGCTTATCCCAACATAGGATATTTTTTCAATATCACAGACCAGTCTGTCAATATAGGCGTGGCTTTCTTCAATATCGTCAATATAGCGTATCTGCAACAGATGATTTCTGATGTCGTGAGAAAAATGCTTGATTTCTTCTTGTGACTGCTCAATTGCATCAAAATACTTTTTGTCAATTTCCTGCTGAAAATGTATTGATTTTAGTTCGTATAGCTCAACTCGGTTTTTATAGGCTTTGTCATACAGCATAAAAACTGTTAAATTGATGAACAACAGCAATATAAATGTTGCTGATATCAATAAGCTCATTGATAAGGATACATCAAAGCTTCCGGCTGCATAGAAGAACAAAAGGCCAATAATAACACTGATCAACGGTAATAAAAATAATACCCAATAAAAGTTGTCTTTTTCTGCTTCATAAAGCTTTGTAAGACAAAGCCTTTTAATGAAAAACATAATAGCTGCATATAAAATCTTACTGATTGTGATTACAAAAATATAAGCCTTGATATCAGTATCCATTGCATTGAAATCATTGAATAAAAAGGTGCAAAGACCAAATACGATCATTTCCGAAATCCCCATTGCACTGCCAAGAACAAATGAATGCAGTATCGCATTATTTAACCGTACATTGAACACATACCAAAGTGCAAGGAAATAGAATATAATAAATAAAACTGTATTAACGATGGCATTTCCCAGCTGATATACAAAAAACAAAACAATATGAATAAGAGCAACCGATAAAATTCTGAAGTCCCTGCTTTTTTTACCCGAAAACAAGCTGTTTGCATAATTATAAAAAAGCAGAGCCTCAAAAATATACATTATGATATCAAGTGCAATTTTCGGCATTGTTATTCATCCTCTCCGATAAATTCCAGAAATCTGTGTTTGAATTCAGCCTGCTTTCTGCCCGAAATCTGAATCTTTTCCTTGCCTGTGGGGAGTTCAACCGTAATTTCATCCCGCTTGAAATCGGAAACATAATTCATATTCACAATAAAGCTGTTATGCGGTACGGCGAAATAGGAGGCTGTGAGCATTGCTTTGATTTTTTTAAGGCATTCTCTGACGATGTATGTTTTTTCAACTGTATGGAGAATAACTGCTTTCAGATTTGCTTCAACATAAATGATGTCACGGCTTCTTACTCTTATTATCTGATTCTCTTTTGTGGAAAGCATAATGAGATTTTCGTCAATTTCCTGCATTGCCTTTTCAAGAGAGGAGTAAATCCGTTTCTGCTCAACGGGCTTTTTCAGAAAGCGGACCACATGAAGGTCCATTGCCGCATCAAGATAATCCGTATAAGAGGTAACGACAATGATAACGCAGTTTGGATTTTTCTTTTTCAGCGTTTTGGCAACCTCAATGCCGTTGATGCCGCCCAATTCAATATCAAGAAATACAATATCAAATTTTTCTGAGCCTTGCAGTATTTCCTCACCGCAGGAATACTCTTTCAGCTCAAGGGGAATCAACTTTTTCTTGAAAAACGCCTTAATATGCGGAACTATGGCATTTCTGTGAGATAAAATATCATCACAAACGGCAATTTTCATACCCACACCTCCCGAAATGTTGTATAATATAATACTATATAATAAATATGCGTAATTGTTCAACTGTAAGATTCTGCATTTATTCCCGAATTTTCTGCATTTGTCGGGGAAAACTAAACAACAGTTGATTAGTGAAAGTAAATTATAATCCCCGTCAGGATACAGGAATCTGTTTCCCGACGGGGCGTTTGTTGTCATAGTGCACAAACTCTATGCACTCTTGATTGTGCATTTCGACAAAGTTCGATTTTTTTTTGAAAAACAGTGTTACTTTTTCCGTACAAAGACACTTTTATATATGCAACAAATTAATTTTAAGGAAAAGTAACTATGAAAGTGAAAGAAATCGGACAACCAAAAACTAAAGAGGAAATAACTCAGCTGCTGTCAGATAACGATGTGATATGCATACCGATTACATATTACGGCTGCGAAGGCTTGTTTGTACCCGTAAACGGCAGCAGTAACTGCGACCTTTCTCCCGGTATCCCGGTGACCACCTGCAGTAAAGACATTTGCATAGTCTATCCCCACGAGATAGTGTACATTGCCATTGAGGGCAGAAAGTCCGTGATGTACCTGACGGACAGAAAACTCGAAACTTATCACCCAATAGAGCATTGGAAAACCGTCCTCGACGAAAAATCCTTTGCCCAACCTCACTACAGCTATATGGTAAATCTGAATTATGTGACGGAAGTGACAAAGGATTTCGTTAAAGTAAGCTACGGGGATAAGGAAGAGCTTGTTTATACATCCTTAAGAAGAATCGGTATATTTAAGAAAGCAGTGAAAGAATTCGGTAAATAAGCTTTTAAAAGAAAAACTGTAATTTATGCAGAATACACCGGATTTGCTCTTACTGTTTTCCTATACAGCCAAAACAATATATGAAAACACGCTCTTCATAAGAATTACTTAATCTCTGTATGTCGATGTAAGCATTCCGTCATCGTCAAAGGTAAGCTCAACGGCAAAGCTTTCTGTTGTGCCGTCAATGAAATTTATTGTTACTTCTATCTTATCATTCACCGACGACAAGGGTATACAGGGATCTGCCTGAAATGCGTTTATCATCTTTTCCGACAAGAACCACTCTACAGGCATTCCGTTGTCTTTGCCGTAGATTTCCTTATACTCTTTGCCTGTAAACGTAATTGAAGTACCTTGCTTTATCGTTTTGATAAATTCAGAAGAAAAGCCCATAAGGCTTTTATCAAAAAATGTAAGTCTGCCGTTTTCTGTGCAGGAAACTTTAATATTTTCAACACTATCCGCATCTTCAATTTTAAGTCTGAGACAATCGGCTGTACCGAAATATACAGTAACATCCTCAGTTATTCCGTGAAGCTGCCAGTTGCAATCAGCTCCGTACAGTTCCTTGAGTCTGTTTTTAAGCTCAAGCATTACAACATCTCTTTCGGAAACAGTCATATCGGAGGTGTCCTCTGCTACCAGAATACCGCCTAAAGGTATTTTAACATTTGTTTCCTTATTCAATACCGTTTCCGTGTTATCTGCTGCATTTGCAACCATAACAAAGAAATTTCTGTTTAACTGTTCTTCCGGATTGCTTGTTTTTACCTCCTGATTCAATGATGTCTCCGGGGACATTCCTGAGCTGTCGGGCGATAAACCGATATCCGGTTTTAAGAAAGTGAATGCGGCAATAAAAACAATGGCAAGTGCACAAGACAGTGCGGTTATTTTATATATTTTTCTTTTCATAACGGTTCTCTCCTTTTTTACATTATTTACACGGTTCAGTATATTCTGTGTCATCTCTTTATCGGTTTTCATAATCGAAGCCCTCCTTTTCGAGTCTGAGTTTTAATGATTTTTTTGCTCTGTGCAAAAGTACAGATATGTTCTTTTTTGATTTTTTCATAATTTCAGAAATTTCTTCAATTGAAAAATCTTCAAAATAAAACAGTATCAACACATTTTTATAATCGGGATTTATGCTATTAAGAGCCTTGTGCACAATTCTTTTTTCTTCGTCTTTTATATACAACTTCAGAAACTGCTCTTCCTCAATTCCGATATCCGAAATTTCATCTATAGAAATCTCTCTGCCCCGGGGATTCTTACGAAGCCAATCAACAGCAATGTTTCTTCCGATTGTATAAAGCCATGTTTTGAAGGAGGCAGTCCTTTTGTTTTTCGGCTTTTTAAGTAAAAGCTTGACAAAAGTATCCTCGGTAAGATCTTCTGCAACAGAAATGTTATTCACAATTGAATTTATAAAATTCTGCAAACCCTGTCTGTATTCCGAAACTATCTCCTGAAGTGCACTTTCATCTCCTTCAAGAAAACGGCGGTAGCTACAATCACCATTATCCATAGATTCCTCCTTTCCGAAGAACCGTTTCAGGTCTTCAATACTTACACGGATTTCCGAACAAAATATTACACCTGCAAAATAACAAATTTACGTAAAAATGATATTATGATAAAAAGTACACAACAAAAAAAGCCATCCTGAAGCAAAAAGCTTTCGGATGGCTTTATTCTGTTTATGCATTCATTCCGGTTAATTCTTTAATTAATGCAGGGAAATTACCGAGATCGGAGAAAACCTTGATAAAGTCAAGAATTATCCATTTAAGAAGAGTGAGGATTCTGTTTGCAGGTGCTGCTTTTACTTCAAGCTCCTGAGTGTTTTCAACAAAATCTGATGTTTTGATAAATGTGAAATCACATTCTGCTGCTGAATGGTCGGAAACCGCTTTTCCGTTACCGTCTGTAACCTCAACATATCTGAAATCGCTTACCACAATATCGACTCCGCCGCCGGGCTTATACATAAATCTTTCAACCGAGTCCCAGTTGCCCCATGCGGGAAGCTCTGTGATGTGCCACTTATAGAGATTAAAATAGTCGCCGTTGTTATGGTATTCTATCCACGCATCCTTAAGACCGCACTCAACATAAAGTGTATTATAAAGAGCACCGTCATCCTCGTGAACGTGCATATGATTATTGAAGTCGCCTGTTACAATTACAGGTCTGTCGTGCTCGGCTGAACGTGCCTTGATAAACTCAGCAAGCTGCTTATACTGACTTGATCTTGCCTTGATTGAGCCTTCACCGCTGTAAGCATCAGCGTGAAGATTATAGAAATCTACATAGATACCGTTGCCGATATCAATAACTGTATAAACAAAGCCTTTGGGAGTGAGCTCGTCAGAGCCGTCAGAGAGAATACCGCTGGCATCCTTCCATGCAACTCTGGTTTCATTATAGATAGGCATATCCTTTGTGAAAATATTAAGACCGTCACCGCCCGGAACACCGCCCATATGATTGGTAGCATAGGTGAATCCGCTCATATTATCAATAAGATTCTGATGATAGTTGAAGTCTTCCTGAACAGCAACTATGTCAAATTTATCCTGAGAAAGATACTGACCGGAAAACTTCTGATTTGAGGATGCATTGAATCCGTAGCCTACAGCAAAAGGAAGACCTGCCACATTGAAATTAACAGCACTGAGCTCATACTTTTCAGCAACATCATAATCATATAATTTCAGATCAAAATAATCTGTGAAAGTTTCACCGTTGCAGATATAGCGCAGTCTCCAGTAGATTTTATCAAAATCTCTGAAGCCTTTTACATCCTTATCCATAAGATATTCTCTGTAAATAACGCCGTATTCGTCCTGTTCGGCAACAACCTCATCACGTCTGAATGTAAGAGGCTTGGAATAGTCAACATTACCCTCTTCATCTTTTTCCCAGTAAGAGGAATGCTCTTCGGAATTTATTACAACACCGCGCCAGTTTGTTTCTCCGTCAAGAGATATCATACATTCTATTTTTGATGTTCCTGCAGGAAAAACGAATGTGTAGGAAAGATCATTGAGTTCACGGGAGATTGCATAATCTCCTTCAGCGCTTTTTTCTTTTACGCTGTAAGAACCCCTGCTCGGGAATTCCATCTGATAAAGGGTTGACTTATAGAGAAACGGAGCAATTTCAACATGAACTCCGCTTTCGGTTTCAATACCTTTTGCAGCTGCACATACAGAAAAACAGCCAAGGGTCAATATGAGTGTGAGAATCAGACAAAGTGCTTTTTTCATAACAATTCTCCTTCGAAAATTTTATAAATATTATAATAACATAATTTTCACAAAAAATGTTAGCAAATTGTTAACAAAAGCCTTTTCTGCATATAAAATATACAATGAATCTGTAAAAACTGAGTGTACAAACGGTTATTTTATTCCGAAACGCCTGCAATAATCAATCACAATATTCTTAAAATGCTCATATCTGAAATTATTTTTCACATCGCTTATATCAACATATAAGCCTGCCATCAGATTCTGAATTATTGCCTCTGCAAGAAACGCTTCAAAAACATAGCTGTCACCGAAGGATTCTTCAATATCGGTATTAAGACGCGTATTTATTCCTTCGATTGCGGCACGGTAAATTATATTCTCTTTTCCGAGATACTCCCCTGCTTCTTTCAGGCATAACAGCCCTTTTTTCATATCGGATACCGTGAATTTTCCTTTATACTCCGTCAGTTTTTCTCCGCCGAGCAATATAAAATCCACAGTAGTTTCAAGTATTTTTGCAAGATCAGGCAAAATAGCGGTATCGGGAAGAGCTTCTCCGCGCTCCCATTTACTTACAGCCTGAAAGGATACACCTACTCTTTCACCCAATTCATTCTGGGTAATCCCCTTCAGCTTTCTTAATCCGGCAATATTTCTGCCGATTTTTTCCATATCCATAACGACACCTCCTGTATATTCATTTGTATTATATCAGCTGTCGGAATAAATTAAAATAAACGGACAGTTGATATTTATGTTCTTCTCGTCAACCGTTATTTACCTATATGTTTTATCTTTTTACACCAAGGGCAGATAAAAATGTATTGAAAGACAAAACCAGTCACTTGAGTTTTTTACTTTGCTATGATATATTTGTTTACGATAAAAACGAAAAAAGCGATGATGACAGTACCACCTATTGGCTGTGCTATCGCGATACGGAGCATGAGTGGAAAAGAAGTGTTTCTGCAAAAAAATATCACTCCGTAGAGGCGGGAACAACCATCACTTCCGTTTATATAGGAAACGCAACACAGCCCGAAATTGTATATGATATTGACGGAACTGTAAAAGTGTAATAAAATATACTAAGCATTAAAATTAAAGGAGATTTTTATGGCTTGGTATGATGAAGCCGTGTTTTACCATATATATCCCTTGGGGATGACGGGTGCACCGGCTATCAATGAATATAAACAACCTGAAAGCAGAATAAAGGAATTATTACCCTGGATAGCCCATATCGCCGATATGGGCTTTAATGCCGTTTATATTGGTCCCTTATGCGAATCCGTGGGTCACGGTTATGAGACCACAGATTACAAAAAAGCGGATTCAAGACTGGGAACAAATGAGGACATTAAAGCTTTTATAAACGAGTGTCATAAAAACGGACTGAGAGTTATTTTTGACGGTGTTTTCAATCACACGGGACGTGATTTTTTTGCCTTCCGCGACATAAAGGAGCACAGAGAAAGCTCTCGTTATAAAAACTGGTACAACATTAATTTTTGGGGAAATAATTCGTATAATGACGGTTTTTCTTATGAAAACTGGGGCGGATATGACCTGCTTATAAAGCTTAATCAGAAAAATCCCGAGGTAACGGACTATATATGCGATGTTATCCGGTTCTGGGTAAGTGAATTTGATATTGACGGAATAAGGCTTGATGCCGCAGATGTGCTCGACTTCGATTTTATGAAAAAGCTGAGACACACGGCAAACAATGTGAAGCCTGATTTCTGGCTTATGGGTGAGGTTATTCACGGAGACTACAGCCGCTGGGCAAATGAAAGCACGCTTCACTCCGTAACAAACTACCATCTTCACAAAGCTCTTTATTCGGGACATAATGATCATAATTATTTTGAAATAGCCCACACCGTAAAAAGACTTCAGGACAATTGCAGAAATCTGAAGCTTTACAATTTTGCAGACAATCACGATGTGGAAAGGATATACACAAAGCTCAATAACAAAAATCACTTTATCCCCGTACACATTCTCCTTTATACACTGCCCGGTATCCCCTCTGTCTATTACGGCTCGGAATTCGGTATTGAAGGCAGAAAAGAAAGACACTCGGATGCATCGCTGCGCCCCGAAATGAAGTATTGTGATTTTGAAGACAGATGTAAAACAGATGAGCTTGTAAAATTCATATCCTCTCTCGGTAAAATCAGAAACAGTCTGAAAGCACTTTCATACGGTGATTACAAGGAGCTGCTGCTTACAAACAGACAGTATGCTTTTTCAAGAAGCACACAGAATGAAAGCGTACTGGTTGCGGTAAATAACGATGAAAATGACTGTACATTAAGCATTCCCTGTGAAAACCGAGAATACACTTCATCATTTTCCGGCAAAAAAATATGTGTTCACAACGGAAGAATCAGCATTACTCTCAGAGGCTCTTCCGGAGATATTTTATATTATTCGGATAAAGAAGCAAAAGAATTCCGAAAGCAGGAGCTCCCCGAAATAAAAAATACCGAGATAAAAATAAAGACTGAAGAAGTAAAAATTGAAGAGGTAAAAAACGATATCAGAAACGATACCGGTGAAATAAAGACGGAGCAAGAAAAAGCTGAAGCCGTTACAATACCCGATAAGCCTTATGAGGAAATGACGATTGAGGAGCTTCAGGCGGTAATTCTCTCAAAAATGGCTAAAAACGGGCCCGTTACTGACAGAATGAAGCAGGATGTTTATGAAAATATTTATCACAATTCTCTTGTGACCTGGGCAAAAAGCTTCAGATAATATCAGTATTGATTTTTTGTATCTGATATGATAACTTAAGTATAATTAATTATTTGGAAGGTGTTTAATATGAAAGAAATCACTTCGGCAATTTACGGCGCAGGCTCACTTGGTACCGTGCTTGGTGCTTATATATCAAAAAACGGCGGAAAAATCGATCTTATTAACCGCAACAAGGCTCATGTGCAGGCACTCAACGAAAAGGGTGCTACGATTACAGGCACAGTTGAAATGAATGTGCCCGTAACCGCAATCACACCTGACGAAATGTCAAAAAAATATGACGTTATTTTCCTTATGACAAAACAGCTTTTCAACAAGGAAGTTGTTACTATGCTTAAGGATTTTCTTACAGAAAACGGTGTTATCGTAACCCTGCAGAACGGTATCCCCGAGCCCGGAATAGCAGAAATCGTAGGCGAAGAGCATACAATGGGCTGTACCGTTGAATGGGGCGCAGAGCTTACTTCTCCCGGCATCTGCAAGCTCACTTCAGAGCCCGACAGCCTTTCATTCCATATGGGCAAAATGAACGGAATCACCGACGAACAGTTCAACACGGTAAAAGAAATACTTGAGCTGATGTGTCCCGTTCACGAGGAAACAAATCTTCTGGGGGCACGTTGGTCAAAGCTTCTCATCAATGCTACATTTTCCGGACTCGGTACGGTTGTCGGCGGCTGCTTCGGTGATGTTTCTGAAAACAAGGCAGCAAAGAAGGTGGCAGTTCGCTGTATGAAGGAATGCATTGATGTAGGCCATGCTGCCGGTGCAACCTTTGCCCCCGTACAGGGAAAGAACATCACAGCACTGTTCTACTACAAGGGAGCTCTCAAAAGAGCATTCGCACAGCTGCTTCTTCCCGTTGCAATGAAAAAGCACAGGGAAATTGTGCCCTCAATGCTTCAGGACATAAGAAACGGCAAGCCCTGTGAGGTTGATGCCATCAACGGTGTTGTATGCGAATGGGGCAGAAAATGCGGTATTCCCACCCCTATCAATGATAAAATCGTTGAGCTTATCAAAAAAGAACAGGACGGCAAGCTCAGATGCAATCCTTCAAATATTATGTATTTTGACGAACTGCTCTGAGTTAAAATAATTTAACCGAAAAATTAACTGTAATTTATATTTTTTTCATTTTCCTATTGCAGTATCATATATTTCAGAGTAAAATATCTGTTATATTTATTTCAGGAGACAATACTATGATATATCAGAATATTCTTGATGCTATGGGACACACACCCATAGTTCAGCTCAATCACATGGTTCCCGAAAACTCAGCAAGAGTTCTTGTGAAATATGAAGGACTTAACGTGGGAGGCTCAATAAAAACCAGAGTTGCATACAACATGATAATGGATGCAATCAAAAGAGGAAAAATCAACAAGAACACTGTTATTGTTGAACCCACCTCAGGCAATCAGGGTATAGGACTTGCTCTTGTGGGTGCCGTACTCGGCTACAAAGTAAGAATAATTATGCCCGATTCCGTCAGCATTGAAAGAAAAAAAATAATGAAGCATTACGGTGCCGAGGTTGTTCTCATTCACGATGAGGGCAATATCGGCGATGCTATTGAAAAATGCCTTCAGACTGCACTTCAGATGGAAAAGGACGATCCTGATGTGTTTGTTCCCCAGCAGTTTGAAAACCCTGCAAATCCTATGATTCACCGCCATCAGACAGGTCTTGAAATACTTGAACAGGTAGGCGGTCCCATAGACGGCTTCTGCTCGGGAATCGGAACAGGAGGAACAATTACAGGCATCGGTGAAACACTTAAGGCGCTTAATCCCGATATGACAATATGGGCGGTAGAACCTGAAAATGCCGCTATTCTTGCAGGCGGAACAGTAAGCCAGCACATTCAGATGGGCATAGGTGACGGTCTCATTCCCGAAATACTCAACACCGAAATATATGAGGACATTTACATAGTTTCGGACGAAGAGGCTCTTCAGACAGCAAGGGACCTTGCTTCAAAGGAAGGTCTTATGTGCGGAATTTCATCAGGAACAAATGTTGCGGCTGCAATCAAGCTCGCAGAAAAGCTGGGACCGGGAAAAACTGTTGTAACAGTTCTGCCCGACACTGCTGAAAGATATTTCTCAACTCCCCTTTTTGAAGAATAACAACAAAAAAGACAGATGTAACCGTCAGGCTCATCTGTCTTTTTTTTGAACAATTTATTAACATATTGTCTGCATTATTGACATCTGTACAGCAATTTTCTATATTTGAATTAATAAATTAAGGGGATGAGAAAATGAAAAAATCACTGTCAAAAAAAGCAAAAATCATAATTCTTGCTTCAGCAGGTATATTGCTTGCGGTTGTCCTGACTGCCCTTTCGGTATTTCAGGGAGAATTGCGCACACTTCTGTCCGTACAGGAAAGAAATAATACAGGCATATATGAAATCAGCTATGAAGCTGATTATAAGCTTGATAAGCTGCTTGAAGCAGGCGGTGCAGCAACAGAAGAAGAGCTTGTGCAGTATATACTTAAAACAATGCTGAAGGGACTTCCAATTGATGTGCCTTATGAAATTCCGAATCTTGCATGTTCAATGTTTTATGCTGGCACTCCCGAGGGCGGGCATATTCTCGGCAGAAATCTTGATAATCAGCAAACTGACCTTGCCGTGGTAAAAACTTCACCCAAGGACGGCTATAAATCCGTATCCGTCGTAAATCTCAGCTTTCTCGGATATAATGACACATACACACCGGATAAGCTTCTCGACAGAATAAATACACTTGCTACCGCATATTTCCCTCTTGACGGTATCAATGAAAAAGGACTTGCTGTCGGTGTTTTACAGCTTCAGGCACCCGTAACTGCACAGGACACAGATAAGCCCGATGTAGGAACAACTCTTGCAATAAGAGCAATGCTTGATAAATGTGCTACTGTTACGGAAGCCCTCGAGTTTCTCGAAAGCGTTGATATGTATGCCGCTGCAAGAGGCTGCTATCACTTCCAGATTGCGGATGCCACGGGAGAAAGTGTTGTTGTTTCTTATGTAAACAATGAAATGATCGTAACCGAAAAAACGGACGGAATAATCTGTGCAACTAATTTTTATATCCATGATGTTCCCTTTGAATATGAAAAACAAGGTCTTGACCGTTATGAAATATTAACAGAAAGGCTTAAGGAAACAAAGTCAATTCTTACAAAAGAGGAAGGAATGGAGCTTCTTGAAGCAGCCAGAATTACCGGTACAGAGCCTGATGAAAAAGGAAGAGTTTATTCAACTCAATGGTCCTCTGTTTATGATTTAAGCGCACCCACCCTCTATCTTTGTGCTGATATGGATTATGAAAATACATACGAATACAAGGTTAAATAAAGGTTCAAAAAAGGGCACCTGCGAAACTTACAGCAGGTGCCCTTTTTCTGTATTACATATCCGCTTCGATAAAGCCTATTGATTCTCTGCCCCGGATTATATCGGCGGCATTTCTTGCATTGAAATATATTCTGCATTTTCCGTCATAACAGGTAAGACAGCAGGCATATACAAACTGAGCCATCCATTTATGCTTTTCATCCGGCACAATAAGGGGTTTTACAAATTCAAAATTCTCTCCGTCATAGGATTTCAGAAGCATTATAGCAGAATGGCTTCTTCCGTTTTCACTGAAAAGTCCGTTCTGAAGTCCGATATAACAATCCTTCAGCTTATATACCTTTATGCAGCCTGAACACAGATTCAGATACTTATTATTTTTATCCGGACTGATTATGGGAGCTTCTCTTGAAATATAGTTTTTGTCGGGATATTCACTTTCAGCATATGAGATGTGAGTAGGCTCAGAGAAGCCGCAGTCCTTTATCATTGTCTGCCCGCAGGAATAATACAGACGGTATTTTCCGTCCTTTGCAATAAGAAAGGGATTTGAAATTGCAATTCCGGTATCACACTTTTCATAATCTCTTGTCTGCTTTATTACTCTTTCAGGTGTATCCCAGCTTACAAGATCATCAGATTTGCATACATAAATCTCTGAATGCCACTTTACGCCGATGCTGTTAAGAGCATTAAGAATAACTGATCTTGTTCTCTCAAAAAAAAGATAATATTTACCGCCGATTTTCTTGATATCGGGACGCATGGCACGGTTAACTATTTTCTTTTTTTCAGAAAAGCTTATTCCGTCATCGCTTACATAATGATAAACTCCGAAAAATGTATGGCAGAAAAGATGCCATCTGTTATCGGGGGCATTATCGGGAGTAAGTATTGACGGGTCGGCAACCACAAGGCTCGGCAAAGAATATTTCAGCACAGGATTACTTTTATAAAAAGAGAAGCTGAGACTGTTGAATTCATCAAATGTTTTATTGATCATATTAATCACCCGATACAGAATAACACAAAATATCGGCTTCTGCAATATTTTTAATTAAACAGCAAAATCGTTTCAAACGGATGCAACATGCTGTTAACATCCTGTTAATATTTTGTACTATTTTTACAAATGGAAATTTATTATGTTGTTAACTTTCATAATTGAAGTATTAATTAATTTTTATTATAATAATTTTAGGTTTATTTAACCAAATTTTCGAGAGGATGAAAAACTATGCAGAAAAAAAGATTTTCCACAAAAGTATTTTCAGTAGTTTTATCGCTCCTGATGATGCTTACGGTCATTCCCCTTGTTCCGAGCATTACCGCTGATGCGGCTTATGCAAACGAATACTACTATCCTGCCGGAACCAAGTATATCAAGGATATTGCTATGGTTTATTACGGATCGGAAAGCGAAGGTCAGGCTAACATCAAAAATGCTGTCGGCCACGATGCAGGCAGAGGTTATGCACTTATTCAGGACCTTACAAAAGGTACCGGTGGTGATTACTATGTATACATCGGCTGGACATGGACCACCAACCCCGCTGAAGCTGTCAGAGGCTTCAGAATTAATCACAACAACGGAACCCCCAGTTCAATGACTCAGAGCGGAGTTAATTGGTACCCCGTAAATTCAGGTGTTCACTCTTGGGTTCCCCAGCTTCACGGCGACGGATGCGTTGATACAAACAGAGGTGCCGGCGGTGATGATATCTTCGTTTATATCACAAAGGATCCCGCATTCGGCCCTCCCGTAACAAACCTTTACCGCGCAGGCTCAACAGGTGAAAGAGACAGCTACATTAATTCCGGTTGGAAAGGTGTTGTAACCTTCCAGGATAACGGTTACGTCATTGACCTTAACAAGGGCGCAGGCGGTGACGACCTTTTCTTCGTTTATAATGCTCCTGCAATCACAAAGGTTAACACAGCAGCTCTTCGTTCTGCTTATTCTGAATCCGACAGTTTCATGGGTATTGAAGGATACACAGCTGCATCTATCGGTGAGCTTTCAGCAGCAAGAAATGCAGCAAAAACTATTATGGATGCATTCGATAACAATCAGGGCTATGCAAATTATACCCAGACAGATATCAACAATGCAGCAAACAGAATCAACAACGCACTCAACAATCTTAAAATCACACTTAAGCTTAACGGCACAATCAACGGCGGTGACAAGGATCAGACAGTTGAAATTACTGTAGGTAAAAACAAGACCGCTCAGGTTGACCTCAGCAAATATACTGTATCAAAGCCCGGTGCAAACTTTGCCGGTTGGTCAAAGAATGCTCTTTCTACAGAAGGCACAACAGGTGTTGTTACAGTAGGCTTCAATGAAACATATTATGCACTGTTCGGTATTGAGCTTACCGCAAACTTCCATTATCTTACACCTGACGGAACGCTCAAGAAGGAAACAAAGAACATTTATGCTATGAACGCAGCTACTGCTGCTTCAACTCCCAAGCCCAACGCAAAAGATGCTGTTGTTGACGGCAAAACCTTTGAATTCCTCGGCTGGAGAACAGATACAGCTGCTGCAGAAGCAACTGTTACAAAAACAGGTATTTATACCGTTTATGTAACAGATCCTGTTGTTGATGTTTACGCAGTATACTCTGCCCCCATCACATTCACACAGGATGCAAATAAGGGCGAACCTGCAGTAGAAGCAGAGGTACAGACACAGTATCTCAACGCAAATACTGAAATCACAAAAACAAGCCACAGCTTCACTGTAACAGATGCTACTCTTGAACGTGAAGGCGGTACATTCCTCGGTTGGGCTGACACAACAACAGCAACAGCAGCTCAGTACACAGCAGGATATACATTCACAACATCGGAAGATATCACAATCTATGCAGCATACAAGATGAACTTTGTTGATGTTACATTCGTAGATGAAGACGGATCTCCTGTTGAAACTCAGACAATTCCCTACGGTGATGATGCAACAATCCCCGATGTAACTCTTACAAAGGCTTATGACGAAAATTATCACTATGAGTTTGCCGGCTGGGATTACACAGCAGAACAGTTAAAGGGTATTAAATCTGATTTAACAGTAACAGCTCAGTATACAGCTATCGAACATACATACAGTGTATCTACTATTGACGAAGCAACCTGTACTGACGCAGGTAAGGATCTTTACACTTGCGATTGTACTTACTCAAAGGAAGTTGACGTTGAAGCACTCGGACATGATAAGTCATTTGATCCCGGCTCACCTGCAACCTGCACAACAGACGGTTCATCCGACTATATCGTTTGCTTAAGATGTAATGAAGTTTTACAGGAAAGAGAAATTCTTCCCAAGCTCGGCCATGATTGGGAGCTTTATGAAGCACAGTCAGCAACCTGCAGCGTCGGCGGTTATGAAATCTACATCTGTAAAAACAATAACAATCACAAGGAAACAAGAAATATCACTTCTCCCACAGGAAAACACGTTTCTCAGACTCTTAAGGGCTGGGATGCCGATTGTCTCAACAACGGTAAGACAGACGGTACTGATTGTGCACAGTGCGGAGCAATTCTCACAGCACAGAGCATCATTCTTGCAGACGGACACGACCTCATAGTTGATAAGGCTGTAGCTCCCACCTGCACCGAAACAGGTCTCACTGAAGGTGCACACTGTGAAGACTGCGATTATGTAGTTAAGCAGGAAGAAGTTCCCGCTCTCGGTCACGACTGGTCTGATTTCACAGCTAAAGCTGCAACCTGCGATGAAGCAGGCTACACAGCAGGTTCAAAGTGCAGATACTGCCACGAAACAAAGGACAGCATTGAAATTCCTGCACTTAACCACGGCGAAAACGGTTACGAAGTAATCACTCATGATGCAACCTGTACAGAAGACGGATACACAGAATATATCTGCTCTTATGACGAAAAGCACAACTACACTGTTAAGGGCGAAGCTGCATCCGGCCACGAAGGCGGAACAGCTACCTGTAAGGACCAGGCAGTTTGTGTGAAGTGCGGTGAATCCTACGGTAAGACAACTGCTCATAACTATGAATCTGTTGATATCCCCGCAACCTGCACAAGTGCCGGCTATACAGAATATACATGTACAGCCTGCGGCGATTCCTACAAGGATAATGAAACAGCTCTTGCTGATCACATCTATAATAACGGTGTTATCACAACAGAACCTACCTGCGAT
>JAZSNB010000109.1:0-43204 GCA_045536195.1 Acutalibacteraceae bacterium | reverse complement strand
CGATATGGCTGGAAAAAATACGCATTCTTCTTGATAAGCCCTTGCCCCGAAATAAGGTCGGCATTGCTCATATGACCTGCGGACATATAATGAAAGAAAAAACTCCCGATGTCATAAGACTTCTCAGGAATGAAGATCTTTATGATGTGTTCAGCCGGTGTGCAGAAAAAGCAATCGGTATTGAGCTTAATACAAAAACTTTATTTTCCTCCGAAGAGGAAAAGGATATTATTTTGCGTCCGTATTTTATTGCAAAGGATTGCGGCTGTAAATTCTATCTCGGAAGCGATGCCCATAAGGTATCGGCTCTGAGTGAAGCAAAAGATAATTTTGAACGGATTATTACATTGCTTGATCTTGAAGAAAAGCATAAGTTTATTGTATGATCCGCTTGAATATTCAAGCAGTTATTTCAAGGAGGACTTTTTATGTCGGGTAAAGAAAAAACAAAGTATATGAAAAAATCCGAAATTATCACATTCGGCATCGGACTTTTCGGAATTGCGCTTCTGACCGGATGGATGCCTGACTACACGGCAACATTTTTTGCTGATTTTGCCTTCAAGGGCAAGGGCTTTGACCCCGATGTGATGTCAAATATGATATCTGTTATTTTCCTTGTGGCAGGTATTGTCGGTGCAGTGTGTGAGCTTGTTATCGGCTATCTTGTTGATAACACAAGAACAAAATTCGGTAAGGTAAAACCCTGGGTAGGTTTTGGTGTTATTCCCCTTGCCGTTATTTCAATGCTTGTTTTTGTGGCTCCCGACACAAAAAATCAGACCGTTGCAATTATATGGATGTTTGTTATCTATTCTCTTTACACAGCAGTGTGCTGTGCGGTAGAAAGTCCCGCAAACTGCTTCGGAGCTCTCTGTTCTCCCGATCCCTCTGAGCGCTCAAGTGCCATTTCAATAGCCTCCTTCCTCAGAAGTGTAGGACAGTCGGGCGGTATGGTTGTTATTATGGTTGTAGGTCTTATTATGAAGGCTGTAATGGGACAGCAGCAGTTCAAA
Organism: Acutalibacteraceae bacterium; assembly: GCA_045536195.1. Taxonomy (GTDB): domain Bacteria; phylum Bacillota; class Clostridia; order Oscillospirales; family Acutalibacteraceae; genus RUG806. Next base: position 42,188 of record JAZSNB010000109.1, on the reverse strand, counting down.
AATGCTGAAGGACAGGGACTTGACCTTGTTATTTCCACTGCGGTGTGCTGTCTCGGTATTGTTCTTTTTGTTATGATTTTCTTTTCAAACAACAAAGAAAGAGTACCCTTTACTCAGGAAAAGGTAAGCCTTAAGGATGCGGTTAAGGTTGTATTTACGAACAAAAATCTTCTTATGGTTTCTCTTACCAAGCTTTGCGGCTTCGGAAGAGGTGTATACGGAACGGTTTCTCTTTATATCGCGATTTATCTTCTCGGGTCTAAAGACCTGAAGCTGGGACTTCTGCTTCCCATGGGCATCGGAACTGCAGTCGGTACTCTTCTTGTAAATTTCGTTCTCAAGAAATTTTCCACCAAGCAGACCTTTATAATCTTCAGTCTTTACGGCGCATCATCCCTTGCGATACTTTTCTTTGTTTCCCTCGGAATAGGCTTCAATGACGGTCTTATTATTCCTTTCCTTGTTCTCAATTTCTTCTGCGGTCTTCAGCACGGTAATACAAATGTTACTCCCAATATTATGATTGCAGACTGCGTTGACGAAATAGAATATAAAACCGGTAAACGTCAGGAAGGACTTGCATACGCAGGCTACGGTCTGTTCTCAAAGATTGCATCTGCCTTCACAAAGGCTCTCGGCCCATGGCTTTTATACACATGGTCAGGCTATCTTGTTTCAACAGATCTTAATGTTGCTTATGCTTCTCAGAGCGATCAGACTCTCAATAAGCTTCTTATGATATATACTATTATTCCCGCAGCCTTTGTTGTTCTTCAGGCTGTCCCCGTTTTCTTCTATGATATGGTAGGGGATAAAAAAGAAACTATTGTTAAGGCGCTTATGGAACGCCGCGGGGACGCAGCGGAAGTTTCAGAAAAGTAAAGGAGGGGCTTATAATGGAGCATAACAGAGAAAAAGGCTTTAATATAAAGCTTTATGCAGTGCTTACAACTGTTTTAACGGCGGTATTTCTTGTTGCTGTGTGTATTTTTACCTTCGCTTCGAAATACACGGCTTTTCATCCCGATGAATTGGCACGCGTGTTTGCAGATTCAATTGTTCAGACTGCAGACGGTTATAATGCCTACAAATATACGCTTTTAAGCAAAAACAGCAAGTACGGTGATTTTATAAGAAAGAATTATATTGATCCTGCCGTTTACAGGGAATATAATTTTAATCCCGGTGATGATAAGAGCGGGCTTACCGGCTACAACGATGATTCATATAAAAGCGAAAAAACTCTTGATGATGACGGAACATATGCGGGTGAGCTTACAGAAAAAATGTATGCCGTTTATGAAAAGCTTATTTCCCAATACGGCTGGGATGACTATGACAGTGTTTTCAGCGGTTATATTGAAGAGCTGATATCTTGCCGTGAGGCAATTTTCGGTGATAAATATTTCAGTGACGAGGTGTTCTTCACTGCTTTCGAAGCAAATGTTGCTGCTTACGGCAGAAAGCTTACGGGTACTGAGGATTCCTTTGACGAAAACACCGGTGTTCAGCTTTCATCCGGACAAAAGGGCTTATACGAGGAGGCTTTCGGTGAGGATTATTCATTGTCCGTTGCCGTAAGTGACGCCGAGGATGTTTATGTTGACGGTTACCTGAAGGATAAGAAGTCTGAAGAGTTTGATTTATATGGTATTGATGCAGGTGAGATTTCACAGGTGAAGAAAATTTCTCTGGATGTTATTTTAGGTGAAAGTGAAAAACTTACGTCCTGTGAGGTATATGTTGTAAAAATCGGAATGTCATGGTATATTGATAATACGTCTACCGTCACTGAAGCACTTTACAGTATTTGTGAATAACGGAAAAAAACAAATAGCGAGGAGACAGAAAATTATGGCAATGCCCTTTTTTATAGAAAAATATATAAAGCAGTTCAGAGCAATGAACCCGAAATATGATGTGTTTTATGAGCTTCAGAAGGATGAGCCCATAGTATTTTCCGAACCCGATGCAATAAAGCTGTCCTTTGCTGCTCTTGCTGATACGCATCTTCCGAACAGGGAAAGTGCTGAGAAAAACCTTGAAAATGCATTTCTTGATGTGCTCGGCAGCGAAAAAAAAGTTGATGCTCTTCTTTTTGCCGGTGACATTGCAGACTACGGTCTGAAAAAAGAATATGAAAGATTTTTCCGGGTTTTCAGAAAATATAAGAATGATCTTAAGCTTTTTGTAACTATGGGAAACCATGATGCCCGCTTTTTCTTCAAAAGCTCATCAAAGGCCGTAAACAGCGGAATTGAAGAGCTGCTGGGAATAAAGCTTGGGAAAAAAACATATTATTCATACGATGTGAACGGTTTTGTTTTTATTGTTATCTGCACAGAAAAAGCCGTGCTTGAAAAAGCGTATATTTCCCCCGAACAGATAGCTTTTCTTGACAGAGAGCTTGAAAGAGGAACAAAAGAAGGTAAGCCCTGTTTTGTTATGTGCCATCAGCCCTTTGCTTTTACTCACGGACTTCCCGAGGTATGGAAAACAGGGGATATGGGTGAGCAGAATGATGAAGTCAGAGCTGTAATGGAAAAGTATAAAAACGTATTTTTTATAAACGGCCATCTTCACGGAGGTGTCTGCAATTATGTTGAGGAAATACTGAACAAGGAAAATAATGTTGTTTCGGTAAGCATACCAAGCTACCGTAAGGAAAATAATTTCGGTATCACCGATGCCGGTGTCGGTTATATGTGCGAGGTATATGACAGCAAGGTGATATTCAAGGCAAGAAATTTTCTCACAGGAAAATATGTAAGCGGTGATTATACTTATTTTGAATATCCGATTATCTGACAGGAAAGGGCAATAAATGTATGAATCTTCTTGTGATTGACGGCCAAGGCGGTCAGTTGGGAAGCAGTATAATAAAATCTGTTATCTCCGGCTTCCCCGACATCATGATAACCGCTGTGGGAACAAATGCGAATGCTACAGCAGCTATGGTAAAGGCAGGCGCAAAAAAAGCAGCTACAGGCGAAAACCCTGTTGTTGTAGCCGCAAAAAAAGCTGATATCATAATAGGTCCTATAGGGATTGTTATTGCAGATTCCATGCTCGGTGAAATTACTCCCGAAATGGCAAAAGCAGCGGGGCAGTCATCTGCGGTAAAAATTCTTATCCCCGTGAACAGATGCGAAAATATTGTTGCCGGTGTGAAGGATATTCCCACAGGTCAGCTTATTGAGGATGCTCTTAATAAGCTTGAAAGCGTGCTTGAAAAAATGTCTTGATTAACCTGAAGCATTGTGTTATAATATTGTTATTGGCTGTTCAGAAGAACAGTGCTGAAGAACAGAAGTTCTCAATATGCTTTTATTTATTGATACTATGAAGGTGTCGCTGTTTCCCTGCAAGGGAATAGCTGCACCTTTTTTTGTTATCGGAAAAGAGGTTTTGTATGAAAAATAAAAACATCGTAAATCTTGTATTAGCTTCGCTCTTTCTTGCTGCAGCATATGTTCTGCCTTTTATTACGGGTCAGATTCGTGAGATAGGAAATATGCTTTGTCCCATGCATATTCCCGTAATACTCTGCGGATTTGTCTGCGGAGCTCCCTTCGGAGCTGTGGTCGGTTTTATAGCTCCGCTTCTCAGATCCCTTACGCTTGGTATGCCTGTGCTTTTTCCCGGAGCGGTTTCAATGTCAGCAGAGCTTTGTGTTTACGGACTTTTGTCAGGTCTTTTATACAAACTGCTGCCGAAAAAGAATGTGTTTATCTATGTATCACTTCTTATATCTATGATATCGGGAAGACTTGTATGGGGATTTATGCAGTTTTGTCTTCTCGGCTTCAATACAGGTAAGTTCCCGTTTTCCGCCTTTGTTGCAGGTGCTTTTACAAATGCAATTCCGGGAATTATTCTTCAGATAGTTCTCATTCCCGTGCTTGTTATGGTTATTGAAAAGATAACGGAAAAGAATTCAAAAACTATATAATAAGCTTCCGCAAGAAAACGGCTTCGCCGTACGCCTGCGGCGAAACGTTTTCGTATAGTCCATCGCCGAGGGAAGTTTACTTCCCGTTCGGCGGGACATATAATCTTTTTACTTTATAGGAAGGAATTTCCTATAAAGTAAAATAATTACATCCCGTGCTCTCTGTTTTTTTCAGATGAACGCGGGATGTATTTATTATATGTGTTTTATGACCGGAAAATATATAAAAGCTGCCTTAAATACCGTTTTCGTCAAAATCAAACACAGCTTCAAGAATTACGTTAAGAATCTTCTCTATACAGGAGGGATTGAGTATATCTGCTGTATCACGGCGTGTGTGGTAGTAGTCTGCAGGAGCGGGATCCATTGCAACTATTGACGCTGCGGCAATTCCTGCCTGAGAAGCAGCGGCTGCATCAGTTGAACCGAGAGGAATTGTGCCGACGGGAATGTCAAGTCCCTGCTTTTCGGCAGCCTTTCTGAGAAGCTCGCATACACGCTTGTCGTTCTTTACCATACCTGTCATATCTTTTTCGTAGATCATCATGAAATCTTCATCACGGATGGTATCGGCACTTATGAATACGGTTTCCACACCGTCATTTTTATATTCGGGATGTGCCTCGAAGAAAGCTTTCGAGCCTCTGAGACCTGCTTCTTCACCGCCTGCAAGCATAGCTATAACTTCAGTATTTTCAAAACTTATGTCATTGTCGGACAGATATTTAAGAACGGATGCGGCAATATAGCAGCCTGAGAGGTCGTCATTCGCACCGTCTACATAACGCTTTGAATCGGTGAATTTATATAATGCGGCATAAGCAGGGAGGAAAGCTAACTGACCGAGTGCCATTTTCTTTGCAGCCTTTTTATTCATAAGAGCAGTAACTGATGTTGCTGCTGTATAAACAAGACCTGCAATTGCGGGTGCAAGCACGATAACAGAGCCGTGAGAACCCAGCTTATATGTATATGTCCATTCGGGCGCAGAGTCAGTGTGTCCTGAAATTATAATTCTTCTTTTTGTTTCTCCTGCGGCTTTTCTTATTGCAATAACATTGCCTGATTCCTTTTCTTTGAAAAGAGGGTCAAGCATTTTTTTGTAGAGGAGAAATTCTCCTACAAGAGAGGATACTCCCGCACCGAGAAGGGCAATTGAACCGAGAGCAGCTTTATGGTTCTTTTTTGAAGCAAGTAAATTGATAGCTGATGCACCGATACAGCAGGAGCCGGCTATAGGTACAAAAGACATAAATGCTTCGGGATTTGCCTTGAAGGTTTCTCTTCTTACTTCATCTGCAAAATGCTCCAATTCTCCGAGCATGGTTTCTTGTGCCTTTGTTTCGCTTTCTTCACCGCAGGGGCGCGGACCGTAAAGCTTACATATATTTGTAATACCTTCTACTGAAAAAGCGGTACAGTCGCTTACTGTTGTTTTTGCATTCTTTAATGTGTCTGAAAAGTTCATTCCGACATTCCCCTTTTTTATACTATAATACTATAATTTTATATCATAACAAAAAAATAATCAATAGTAAGGCAGTAATATTTGTTATATCAATATAAATATTTGGCAGATTGCATATAAGTAAGCTTATGTTATCAGTGCAAATAGATGAAAAAAACATTAGCGTTTGACTTGATATAATAAATATGTTAAAATTTTATTCATAAAATTATTAAGAGGTGCTTTTTTATGAAACGTTTTTACGGAAAAAAGTTTTTAGCTGTTTTTCTTTCAGTGCTTTTGATGCTTGTCACAATGGCACCCGCACTTGCACTTGCTGCCCAAACAGATAAAAACTATATTATTGATAATCCCTATGAAGGAATTGATTGGGACAGCTGGGGCGAATATAAAACTCAGCTTCATTGCCACACAAATGCTTCTGACGGATTTCTTACCATTGATGAATTTGTAAGACTTCATTATGCGGCAGACTTTGATATTGTTGCTCTCACCGACCACGGCACAATCAATCAGGGCTGGAATAACGAGCCTGAGCTTGTTCCGCTTATGCGTCTTATCAAAAAAGAAAGAACTAATATGGCAGATATTATCCCCATTCCTCAGGATGAATATGAGGCATATCTTGACGGCACAAATGATAATATCACCTATACCACTAAGGATGGCTACACCCTTACAAGAACTCACGAAAACGGTATGCTTGATGTTCCCAAGGGCATAGAGCTTAATATGGCAACACCTATCGCAGACTGCCACCTCACAGGTTATTTCTCGGATTATGGTCAGGGACTTGCGGGTGTTTTCGGCGACTATGAAACTCCCTCAAAGGGTGTTATGGACGCCGGCGGTATCTCTTATCTTTCTCACGTAGGCGAATATGTTTATACCGACAAGGATTCCGAAAACTATGTAGGTCAGCTTATTGATGACTATTATCCCACTAAGTTTGCCCGTCTTTTCCTTGATTATCAGGGTTCGTCTCTCGGTATGGGAATAAATTCCGCAACCGATGCGCACACACGCTGCGACCGTATTCTTTATGATCAGATTCTTCAGAAAACTATTCCCAACGGTGTTGTTCCCTGGGGAAATACATTTGCAGATTCTCACAATGAAAATGCTGTAAATGATGCATACACAATGTGCTGGATGCCCGAGCTTACTCTTGATGCATTCAGAGAATGTCAGGAAAAGGGACAGTATTTCTCAATTTCTCACTATTCAAACGGCGTTGAGCTTAACGGTATGGAAGAAATGCCCGGCTTTGTTGAACAGGATGTTTATGATACAAAGGCTTACTGGCTTGATAACACTCCCGGTGTTTCAAGAATTACCGTAGATCAGGATGCTGATACAATCACTGTTGAAGGCACAAATGCAAATATTATCACATGGGTTTCAAACGGTAATGTAATCAAGAGAGAAGAGCTTAAGGACGGCAAGGCTACTCTTGATCTTCACAACGACGAGCTGCTTGATAATCCTTACCTCTATGTAAGATTCTATCTTTCAGGCGATAACGGTATCTGTTATGCACAGCCTATGGTGCTTCATGTTGAAGGTGAAGAATTTGCACCTGTTGAGGTTCCCGAAACCCACGATATTTCCACTTTCTTAAGAACATTCGTTACCATAGTTGACGCTATATTCTTTAAATTCAGCCCCGTTATCTGGGCATTCAAGTATTTTGCTCTCGGATATAATCCCATTGAACGTATATTTGAATAAATACTTAAAACTGATACTTATGCAGACAGCCGTAAAATGCTGTCTGCATTTTATTTGCACTGATGTTGACATTAAAGCATAATAATGATATAATCAGCTCATACGGTTAGTTGATGCTAACTGATAAAATTGAAGAAAGGAGCCGTTATATGAAACAGTTTGATGTTACGGGTATGACCTGTGCTGCATGCAGTTCGAGAGTAGAAAAAGCTGTCAGCACCTTGCCGGGTGTCAGTTCGTGTTCTGTAAATCTTCTTACCAATTCAATGTCAGTTGAAGGGGATATAAGCTCTGAAATAATTATAGCTGCTGTTGAAAAAGCAGGCTACGGTGCGAATGAAAAGGGTATTGCAGCAAAAAACAGTCAGGAAACAAAAAAATCAGATAAGAAAGAAGAAAAGACGCTGAAAAGCAGACTCGTTGTGTCTTTACTCTTTCTGACAGTACTTATGTATTTTTCAATGGGACATATGCTGAGCTTTCCCGTTCCGTTTTTCCTTGAAAATAACTGTGTCGGTCTGGGCCTTGTGCAGCTGCTTCTTTCCCTTGTGATTATGCTGGTCAACAAAAAGTTTTTTGTAAACGGATTTAAGGGCATTATTAATAAATCACCAAATATGGATACTCTTGTCAGTATGGGTTCAGGTGTGTCTTTTTTATACAGTACAGTTATTCTTTTTTATATGACATATCTTATGAGTATCGGAAAGACAGCTGAAGCTGCAGAATATTCTCACGGTTTTTATTTTGAATCAGCCGCAATGATACTTACTCTTATAACTGTCGGTAAAATGCTTGAAGAGCGCTCAAAAGGTAAAACTACTGATGCAGTAAAAGGACTTATGAAGCTTGCTCCCGAAACGGCAAATATTCTGAAAGACGGAAAAGAAGTCCGGATTAATGCTTCGGAAATTGCTGTAGGAGATGTTTTTATTGTCAGAGCAGGAGAGAGCATTCCTGCAGACGGTAAGGTTTTGAAAGGAAACTCTGCTGTTGATGAATCGGCTCTCACAGGGGAAAGCATTCCCTCTGAGAAGGAAGAGGGCTCATCCGTATCTGCCGGCACTATCAATCTGTCAGGTTATATGGAATGTATAACTACAGGTACAGGCACGGATACAATGCTTGCAAAAATAATTAAAACGGTAAGCGATGCCGCTGCATCAAAAGCTCCGGTTGCAAAAATTGCTGACAAGGTGTCGGGTGTTTTTGTACCTGTGGTAATAGTTCTTGCCGTTATCACAATTTCAGTATGGCTCATGCTCGGTAAGGATATCGGTTTCGCGCTGGCACGCGGTATTTCCGTGCTCGTTATCAGCTGTCCTTGTGCACTGGGACTTGCTACTCCTGTTGCAATTATGGTAGGCAGCGGTACAGGGGCAAAAAACGGTATTCTCTATAAAACAGCTGCAAGTCTTGAGCATGCAGGAAAAATAAAAATAGTTGCTCTTGATAAAACCGGAACAATTACAAAGGGCAGCCCTGCAGTTACCGATATTGTTCCCGCTGAAGGCTTTTCAGAAGCTGATTTGCTGAAATATGCATATTCAATTGAAGCTCAGAGTGAGCATCCGCTTGCAAAAGCAATATGCAGATATGCACTGTCAGAGGGAATAATAAAAACTGAAGTCAGAAATTTCAGAACCTTTACGGGAAACGGTATTTCTGCTGAAACTGAAGACGGTGAGCTTTCGGGCGGTAATGAAGTTTTTTTAAGTAAAAATACCTTTATTCCCGATGTGATGAGGGATAAGGCAAAAGCACTTTCTGAAGAAGGAAAAACACCAATGTTTTTCTCTGTTAACAAAAAGCTTGCGGGCATAATTGCTGCTGCTGATGAAATAAAGGAAGATTCGGTGGACGCAATAAGGCAGATGAAGAATATGGGACTTTATGTTGTTATGCTTACAGGCGATAATAAAAGAACCGCTGAGGCTGTCGGTAAGCTGGCAGGAGTGGACAAGGTTATTGCAGGTGTGCTTCCCGACGGTAAGCATAATGTTATTGCATCTCTGCAGCAAAGCGGTCTTACCGCTATGGTAGGAGACGGTATAAATGATGCTCCCGCACTTACAAAGGCAGATGTGGGAATTGCTATAGGTGCAGGAAGCGATATAGCAATAGATTCAGCTGATATTGTTCTTGTGAAAAGTACACTTTCCGATGCCGTAAAAGCTATACGACTCGGAAGGGCAGTGCTTTCAGGGATACATCAGAATCTTTTCTGGGCATTCGGTTATAATATTATAGGCATTCCTCTTGCGGCCGGTGTTTTTACATCTGTGCTCGGATGGTCTCTGAATCCTATGTTCGGTGCTGCCGCTATGAGTATATCAAGCTTTCTTGTTGTTACCAATGCATTAAGACTTAATTTTGTGAACTTATCGTCCCCGGCAAGGGACAGAAAAATAAAACCCGTTATAATTCAGGAGGAAAAAGTTATGACAAAAGCAATGAAAATTGAAGGAATGATGTGTATGCATTGTGAGGCAAGAGTGAAAAAGGTGCTTGAGGCTCTCGATGGCGTTGACTGTGCTGAGGTCAGTCATGAAAAGGGTACTGCAGTGCTCACTCTTTCAAATGATATTGCCGACAGTGTGCTCACGGAAGCTGTAACAGCACAGGATTATAAGGTGCTTGATATTGAATAATATGAGAATCAGGAATAGTTTTTTTTGGCTGTTCCTGATTTTTTTAGTTTTATGTATGATTTTAACAAGTAATTAACATTAATATGTTATATATTATTAGAAATAATGCTGATTCTAAAAAGATAAACATCAGATATCAGAAATGTGTGTATTATTTTACAAAATATTTACTTTTGCCTGTTGCAAATATTATGAATAATGTGTTAATATTATTAAGATGATTTTAAAAAAAAGAGGTATTTGTAATGAGTAAGTTATATGATCTTATCCCTTCGCAGGAAACAATGTATCTGATGCAGAAGTATACCCTGCATAAACAGATTGTTCAGATTCCTTCTGCTTTTTCTGTTGATTTGGATGTAGATTTCTCTACTCTTTTGAAGGCACTCAATATAGAAATTGAAAGAAATGACTCTTTAAGACTTCGTTTTAAAAAAGACGGCAAGAAGATTAAGCAGTATTTTCTCGACAGCTTTAAGCTTGATTCTGTTAAAATCCTTACTTTTAATACAGAATCCGAGCAGAATGAATTCTTTGAAAAGGATGCTAAGAAGCCTGTAAAATTTATGAAGGATGAATGCTACAGATTCTATTTCTTTAACGGATTCAACGGTTATAAGGGAATTTATCTGAACACCAGCCATATGGTTATGGATGCTATGGGTATTCTTGTGTGCTATCTTGACCTTCTTTCTGTTTATAAAGCTCTCAAGGCAGGAACTGAGCTTCCTCCTCCTCTTGAAAAGTATGAGGACTATATAGTAAAAGAGCATAAAAGATGTTCTAACAAGGAGCGCTTTGAAAAAGACAGACAGTTTTACGACGAATATTTCAGAAGTGCCGGTGAGCCTGCATACTGCGGTGTTCACGGTCCCGAATTCCTTGAAAAAGAACGTATAAAGAAGAAGAACCCCGATCTCAGAGTTCCTTCTGCATATAATCCTCTTCTGGATAAGGCAGATGTTATACAGAAAAAGATAAGCCCCGAGCTTTCACAGAAGATTTTTGAATTCTGTAAAGAGCGTTCCGTAGCTCCCGAAAGTCTGATGCTTCTCGGTATGAGAACACATCTTTCCTGGCTTAACGGCAGAGAGCCCTACGGTTTCCAGATGCTTATGTGCTCCAAGAGAATAAGAAAAAGCGATATGAAAACCGGCGGATGTATGGCTCAGCCTATACAGGTCCGTACCGTTCTTTCAGAGGATATGACCTTTGCAGACGGACTTGATGAATTCCTTCAGGTAAGAACCTCTCTTTACAAGCATCTTTCATATCCTTATATCGCAGCACGCGATCAGTCAAGAGAAATATTCAACTATTCAATGATACAGGGACCTGCTTCTCTTATGTTCTCCTGGCTTCCCATTCCCGTAACAGAGCTTACTGATTTCAAGTTTGATTTCAAAACATATAATCTCGGCAGATATTTCAGCCCCTTATATGCAATCTGTTATCCCGATCCCCGCAGCTCAAGTCTTATGATGCATTATATGTACAGAGTGAAGCTTATCACTCCCGAACATCTTGAGGCTCTGCATGTAAATTCTCTTAAGGTGATTGAGCAGGGTATTGATAATCCCGATATAACAATAGGCGAGTTACTTGACAGCCTGAATAAAATAAACTGAGGTAAAAAATGAGCGGTAATACAAAAATAGATCCCAAAGACAAAAAATATCTTGATGACCTTCGTCATGAAGTCCATATGATGGGTGAACTTCTCACTCTTAAAATGCTCTTTGAACGTATGGAAAAATACGGTGAGCGTGTTTGTATGGTTGATAAGAAAAAGGATGTTGTAACCGAATATACGGTAAAACGCTTCAGAGAAGATGTTATTGCTCTCGGTACTGCCCTGAATTCTATGGGCCTCGGCGGAAAGCACATAGGTATTCTCAGTGAAAACTCTTATCAGTGGGTAGTTACCTTCTTTGCTACGGTCTGCGGCGGCGGTGTTGCTGTACCTGTTGACAAGGAGCTTACAGATGCCGATATCAGCGGTCTTTTTACTAAAGCAGATGTTGATGCAATCTTTTTCTCACGTGCATATAAGGAAACAGCAAAATATCATCTTGAACACGATGAAAGATGCACTGCTGCAATATGCACAAATAAAAAGCTTGACGGTGATTTCCTTTTCTTTAATGAGCTTATTGAAAAGGGTAAGGAAATTATTGCAGGCGGAGATGATTCTTATATAAAAACAGAGATCAACAAGGATGATCTTGCAGCAATTGTGTTTACTTCAGGTACAACAGGTGCAAACAAGGGCGTTATGCTTACTCACGGCAATTTCGCTCAGAATGCAGACGGTGTTCTTGAAACAATTGAAACGCAGTACAGCTCTATTTCACTTCTTCCCATGAATCATGTGTATGAGCTCAGCTGTAATATCCTTACTGCTCTTTATATGAACTGTCCTGTTTTTATTAATGACTCGCTTAAAAACTTTATGGACAATGTAAGATTTTATAAGCCCGACGCTATGGCAATTGTGCCCCTTGTTATTGATACTATTTATAACACCATATGGAGAACTGCCGAGCAGACAGGCAGAGCAAAGATTCTTAAAAAACTCCTTAAGTTCTCAAATGCTATGAGAAAAGTGGGCATTGATCTCCGTCCCGTGCTTTTCAAGACTATCGCAGAAAAATTCGGCGGAAAATTCCCCACGATGTCCTGCGGCGGAGCACCCACAAGAGTTGAATATATAACCTGTCTTTCAGATTTCGGTTTTACTATTTATAACGGTTACGGACTTACGGAATCATCACCCACAGTTACGCTCAATCTTGAAGCAGGTAAGTATCCCGATTGTGCAGGCTATGCTTTCCCTAAGGCGAAGTTCAGGATAAATGACCCTGACGATAAGGGTGTCGGCGAAGTATGGATCAAGGGTGAAAATGTTACCAGAGGCTATTATAAAGATGAAGCAGCCACTGCCGCTTCATTTGAAGACGGTTGGTTCAAAACCGGTGACTACGGAAGAACCGATGAAAAAGGCCGTCTTTATATCGTAGGCAGAAAGAAGAATCTTATCATTCTTGATAACGGTAAGAATGTTTTCCCCGAAGAGGTCGAAAGCTATTATATGGAAGCTATAAGCTACCTGCACGATGTGGTTATTTTTGAAACAGAGCAGGAAGTCGGCGGCAGAATGCAGAAAATTATCGCAGGTGCCTTCTATGTAAGCCCCGAGGATGTAGGAAACAAGTCCGAAGAAGAGATAAGAGAAATGGTTGAAAAAGATATTCTTGAAGCTAATAAGGAGCTTACATTCTATAAGCGCGTTCAGGATACATATGTTACAACCACTGAATTTGAAATCAATTCAACAAGAAAAGTTATAAGAAGTAAGGTAATCGACCGTTACAATGCTTATAAAAATAAATAAGAATCCAATCGGAGGAAGAACAAATGTTAGATAAAATAAGAGAAATAATCTGTGAATTTGTTGATATGGATCCCAAGAGTATCACTCTTGAAACAAATATCCGTAAGGATCTCGGTCTTAATTCACTTGAGCTTGTAAATCTTGCTGTTGATATTGAAGAGGAATTCGATGTTGAGATTCCTGATAAAGAGGCTATGGGGCTTGAAACCGTAGCTGATGCTATCAGAGTAATCGAAAAGTACATGGATTGATTTTCCGTGAACGGCACGATAGTATCGGAACTTAATATTTTAACAATAAGCCGCCGTGAATATGCTGCGGCTTATTCTCTTATGTCTGAAGAGAGAAGGCAGCGTTGTGATTCCTACAGGAGTGACGATGATAAAAAGCGCTGTATTGCAGCCGATTTGCTGTTAAGAAGGCAGCTGGGGATGTTTCTCGGTTTGCCGCCTGAAAGCTTCTGTTTTGAGGTTTCTGAAAAAGGAAAACCGTATCTCAGAGATCACTCCTGCTTTTTTAACGTTTCCCATGCCGGAGATTTTGTTGCCGTAGTTTTGAATCCCGCTTGTGAGGTGGGAATCGATATCGAAAAAATAAGACCTGTAAGGTCAGCTGTAGCAAGGCATATTTTTTCTGATAAAGATAATCTGTTTGTTTTCGGAACCTCTGAGATCCCGGATGGGATTATTGAAGATACAGATATGCTTGAACGTTTTTTCCGAGTGTGGACATATAAAGAAGCCTATGTGAAAATGACGGGTGAGGGAATACGGAATGATTTGAAGTATTTTTCATATGATGCCAATAATTGCACTTCCCGTCTTTTTGACGGATATTGCCTCACTGTTATAATTGCAGAGTGAAAAAAATGAGCCCCGGCGTCAAAGCCGGGACTCTGTTTTTTTTATTCGACTGATTTAAGCGATAATACCATATCTACTTTCTTGAGCTTTCTGTGAAGCAGAAGATTTACTGCTATTATTATAATACAAGTAATTGCAATGGCAATAAGGAAGCTGTACCAGGCAATATTCTGCCCGTACATAACCGTATCAATTGCAGTGAAGGAAATAAGCAGATAGTGGATACCGATGCCAAGCCCCACACCGAAAAGCATACCGAAAACAGAAACAAAGATATTCTCGCGGTAGATATAAGAGCTTACCTCTTTATCAACAAAACCGAGAACCTTTAATGTTGCGATTTCTCTTGTACGTTCAATAATGTTGATATTTGAAAGATTATAAAGCACAACAAAAGCAAGAATCAAAGCAGAAACAAAGAAGAGGAGTATAACCACAGATAATGCATCCGTAATCTGAGAAATACTTTCTGTTGTATCGCTTGTGAATGCAATTGCCGTGATACCGTCCTTTTTCATAAGATCTGTAGACAGAAGACCTTTTGCATTGGTGAGAGTTTCTTCATCGGAATCATCAAAGGTGGAGGAAAGATTACCCACGGCATACTGATATTCGGGAGCCTTTCCTGTTGCAGCCGTATATACATTTTCTGTCATATAAATATAATGGAATGTATAGTTTTCTGCAATTGCGCTCACTGTTACCGAATAAGTATTTCCGTCACCGTCGGTAAACATAATCTGCTCGCCTACAGCGGTTTTTGTGTCAGCAGCCAGTTTTTCGGTGATTATGGCACCTGTATCATCAAGGGTATATTTTTCTCCGGTAATTCTGTTTCTGAGATCAATATATTCGCTGACCATAGAAGCATTTTCAGGCACAAGAATATAGCAGTCAAGCTTTTTATCGCTTCTTTCACTGCTGCCGGTCATTGATTTCATGGCGGTAAGCATAAGAGAACCGACACGCGCATCGCTCTTTGACTGCGAGAACTCATATGTGTGAGTCGGTGTAGTCTGGGGATTTGAAAAAACTATCTGGAAATCATATTTTGATATAGCATCCTTTTCATATTGCTTTGAAAGGATTGCACCGATGGAGTTGTACATTCCGAGGCTTGCAATAAGAAGTCCCGTACAGCCTGCAATGCCGAACAGAGTCATAATAAATCTCTGCTTGTTTCTGAAAAGATTTCTTGCAGTAACCTTTGCTGTGAAATTGAGACGGTTCCAGAGGAAGGTGATTCTTTCAAGAATAATTCTTTTTCCTGCCTTCGGAGCTTTGGGACGCATCAATACAGAAGGATTTGTTTTAAGCTCTTTACTAATTGCAATGGTTGTTACAAGAGCTGTTGATGCGAGAGAAATAAGAAGACTGAGTCCCGCATACGTCCAAGGGAACATATAAACAAGATCGGGTAATGAATACATAATGGAGTAGGCGGAGTTTATTGCATAGGGGAAAAGGAAAACTGCAACTGCAACACCTATTACAGTGCCGATAAGACAGGCTGAAAGGGAATATATAACATATTTCGCAACAATAGAAGCTGATGTGTATCCCAGTGCCTTATATGTGCCTATGAGCACTCTGTCTTCATCAACAAGACGGGTAAGCGTTGTAAGACAGATCATGGAAGAAAGAAGGAAGAAAAAAATCGGGAAAATATTAGAAAGCACGGAAATATTATTTACCGACTGTCCGTAGCTTTCATAACCGGGGGTATCGTTTCTGTTGTATACGTTCCATGTAAGAGTATCAATCTTTGAGAGGAGTGCTTTTGCTTCAGCAAGCTTTTGCTGAGCTGCAATTAATCCCGAATCCAGCTGAGAAAGTGCTTCAGCTCTTTTTTCTTTAGCCATTGCAAGATTAACAGGAGCATTGTTTACTTGCGATATGAACTCATTGAGCTTTGTTTCTGCCTGCATTCTTTCAATCTGAAGCTGAAGATTTCCGCTTTGAAGATTGAGTCCGTAAGACTGAAGCTGCTTGCTTGCATTCTGAAGCTGCTCTGAAGCGGCATCAAGCTCGCTCTTTGCTGTTGCAAGATCAAGTGTTGCCTGAGCAAGCTCATCCTTCTTTGCTTCAAGCTGAGTCCCCAGAGTGTCAAGGCTTGCCTTTTTTTCGGACAGAGCCTTCTGCTCTTTTGCAAGCTTTGCTTTCTGAGTTTCAAGGTAAGGCTGAAGGGATGTTGCAATTTCGGATGCAAGTCCCTGTGTCGTAAGTGATTTTACAGCGGCATAAAGCTCGGGATAAGTAAGCTGCATCATATTGATAACAGACTGGATTTGTTCCGATGAATACGCATCATTCTGAGCATCGCTTATTTTAAGAAGTGTAGCTTCGGCAGCAGTGATCATAGACTCGGTTGTCGCAATTGTCTGCTGTGCATATTCTACAGCACTCTGGGCAGATTTATATTCACTGTAAACGGAATCATAGAGATTCTTTGCCTGTGTGTGCTTAAGATCCTCCTCGTTATACAGTGCCAGGTTATCTTTATAAGCCTGCTCCTGACTTGAGTACTCAGAAAGGGCTGCATAATATTCTGATGTGTTATTACTGAGTTCTCCCTGAGCTTCAGAGAATTTGCTGTTGAATTCATCTCTTGCTTCCTGAATTCTTGCTTCTCCGTTTGCAACAAGATCTTCAAGAGTTTCAATTGTTGAATCAAGCTCTTTGAGCTGTTCGGAAACCTCGGATGAGCTGTTCTGAATAAGTGCTTCTCCTTCCGAAACCTCTTTTTCGAGCTGAGGCTTCAGCTGTGTAGCTCTAATGGTCATTCTGCCTTCAGCTACTGCTTCAATGTTTGCAATAACAGGGGAGATGTATTCAAAATATTCTTCAGAATAAGGATCAAGGGTTTCCGCTCCCTGAACTCCGATATAAATTTCCGAGTAATAATCCACCGTAAACGCTTCTTCGGGAATTATTATAAATGTACCTACCTTGCCGCTGCCTATGGTGGTGTTGCCGCGTTCAAAAGAAATATAGTAGGGGGAGCGCATAATGCCGACAATGGTAAATGTATTTGTGGAAAGCTGTGACGGGGTTGTGCCGTCGGCAGTTTCAAGTGTTATTGTATTGCCGATTTTATAGCTGTCGGGAGTGGACAGCTTACTGGCATCAACAAGACATTCGTTGAGTGCTGCGGGATAACGACCTTCAATAAGCTCGGGTCGGTTCATATAATTACCGTCATTTGACCCCGAAAGAAAAGAGGAAATGTTTTCGGGAGAAATGCTGTAGGTTCTGGCACTTATCTGTGTACCGTCTATGTCCGCCTCTATTTCGCCGTTAACCCTGACAAGTGCGTCAACAAATTTCTGTCCCGATGCATATTGTACTCCGCCTATTGATTTGACAGCAGTAAGATCCTCGTCGGTGAGACCGGCAAGGGACTGTATGCGGATGTCCATAAGATTGAAGTCATTATAGTATTTGTTTGCCGTTGCAAACATATCGGGGGCAGTTGCTTTTATTCCTACAAAAAATGCCGTACCGAGAGCTATAATCAGGGTTATGGATATATATCTGCTGAAGTTCTTTTTAATTGTACGAAGGGTGTCTTTTATAAGTGCTTTAGACAAGCTATGGACCTCCTTACCATTCTATCCTGTCTACAGGCAGGGGGTTATCATTGATTGCTATTCTGTGGACCTTGCCGTTTCGCATTGTGATTACGCGGTCAGCCATAGGTGTAAGTGCAGTATTATGAGTAATTATAACAACAGTCATTCCCGTTTCTTTGCTGGTATCCTGAAGCAGCGCAAGAATCTGCTTTCCTGTATTGTAATCAAGAGCACCCGTCGGCTCGTCGCAGAGAAGAAGCTTTGGGTTCTTAGCAAGAGCTCTTGCTATTGAAACACGCTGTTGTTCACCGCCTGAAAGCTGGGCAGGGAAGTTGTTCATTCTGTCGCCGAGGCCCACTCTTTCAAGAACTCTTACGGGATTGAGAGCTTTGTTGCTTATCTGGGAGGCAAGCTCAACGTTCTCAAGTGCGGTAAGATTGGGAACAAGATTATAAAACTGGAAAACAAAGCCGACATCGTGCCTTCTGTAGAGAGCCATTCTCTTTTTGTTGAATTGATTAACAAGCTCGCCGCCGACTCTTATTTTTCCGTCGTCGCAATCATCTATTCCGCCGAGAATATTGAGCACCGTGGTCTTGCCGGCGCCGCTGGGACCTGCAACCATACATAATTCACCCTGCTCAACAGAGAATGTAACTCCGTCAAGGGCATTTATAGTAACTTCGCCCATATTGTATTTTTTATAGACCGATTCAAGTTCAATAAAGCTCATAATTGTCCACCTTATATATTATAAAATAAAGTATACCCCATAATAAATATTTAGTCAAGCGAAATAAAGAACGAAATATTGTTAATATTTTATGTATTTTGCGGAAACAAAGCACATATTGTATAAAAATACAAAATTATGTATATTTACTCGGAAAAATCATTGTTCTGCTTATTGCTTCCGTTATTATTGACTTTTTATATCTGTTATATTAAAATATAAAGTTGAAATTAATTTGAAAGGATGTTTTTTTATGTCAGTTGAGCGTATTTTTTTTGGTGAAATGCCTGACGGAAGAGAAGTTTATAAATATATCATAACAAATAATAATAATTACAGTGCGCATATCCTTACTCTCGGCGCTACTCTGAATTCTTTTTTTGCCGAGGACAAAAACGGGGAGCTGAAGGATGTTCTGCTTTGCTTTGATAACGTTAACGATCATCTTGAGCTTTCTGATTATCAGGGGGTTGTAGTAGGTCCCGTATGCAACCGCATCGGCGGAGCTTCTTTTACACTGAACGGAGTGAAGTATTCTCTCACTGCAAACGAAAAGGACATGACTTGTCTTCATTCGGGCGGAGAGCTGGGCTTTGCTCTGTGGAAAGCAATTGTAACCGACTCTGATTCCGTGGAATTATCATACACTGCTGCTGACGGCAGTCACGGTTTTCCGGGGGAAAAGGATATTAAGGTTATTTACAGGCTTGATGATAATAATGCTTTACATATCAGGTATGAGGTACATGCTGATAAGGATACTTATCTCAATTTTACTAATCATGCTTATTTCAATCTTAACGGCTATGACAGCGGCGATATTCTTTCTCATACTTTGATGCTTGATGCCGATGCCGTTACAGAGGTTGATGAAAACAGCATCCCGACAGGCAGATCTCTTCCTGTCGAAGGTACTGCTTTTGATTTCAGATGTCCCCGTGTTATCGGTAAGAGTATAGATGATGAGCATATTCAGCTTCAGTACACAGGCGGATATGATCATAATTTCTGTCTTAACAATTGTGACGGGTCTCTCAGAAAAATAGGTGAGGCCCAAGGAGATGTAAGCGGCATAAAAATGAATATTTATACAACCTTGCCCGGTGTGCAGTTTTATGCGGGCAATTTCCTTAAGGGGATTCCCGGAAAAGCAGGTGTTCCTATGAATAAGAGAAACGGCTTCTGTCTTGAAACTCAGCATTATCCCGATACCCCGAACAAGCCTGAATTTCCTTCCTGTCTCTTTGCCGCAGGCGAAAAATATATATCCGAAACCGTTTATGAATTTTCTGTTTAATTAGTGAAATTTCTGAGAACTTTTTTCGGTGCACTTGACAATCGGGTGCAGTTTGTTATAATATATATTAGATATTTATTTATATGAACCGGAGGTGCGGTTGTGTCAAAAAGAAGAATCCTGATGCGTATGCTCAGTGTCATTATCAGTGTTGCAATGCTTGTTTCGGCGGTTTCGGTAAATGCAGCGGTGTTTACTTTTGAGACTCAATATGATTATAACAAGGCAAATGCAGCGTGGCTGACCGATCTTGTAATAAAAGAAGATATGACGACTGTGGAGGGAATGGCTGCAAGAGTTCCGCTTGTTCCCGATCCTCAGTATCCGTATACAGAAACTGCAGAAAGCTTCCGCAATGATGTTGAGCATTTTATGTCAATTTATTCATTAGAAGCAGGCTCTCAGCGCGCAGGTTATATATACCTCTTTGAAATACTCAATGCAAATTCAGAGCTCGTGAATGCAGATATCAGCGATGCGGATATCAGAGATTATCTTGAAGGCATAGGCATCAGATATCCTGCCGACACAGGCTCAGATGAGCTTATTATGGCAAGAGCATTATTCACCGCAATTGCAACAGGCGCAATAAGCACCGGCTCCTTTACAAGCGGCGCATCTCTTGAAGAGGTGCTTGTGGAATATATGTCAACTGTTACAGGTATGAATGTCGATGAGCTAAAAAAATGGACTCCTTCAGGAAGTATTCTCTCTCTTGATGAATATATTCTTGCTGCGTCAAAGCTTTCGCTCTGGACTAACGGATATGATGTTACCCCTGAAACTGATGAGGATGAGGTATACCGTCTTGTAGCAGCTATGACAGTTGAGTCACAGGGTATATCGGTGGATAATTCTCTCAGCTTCGAAGAAATCAAAGCAAGATATACAGCTGCTCTTCTCGGTGCAAAATATGATGTAACCGTTGATGCGGAAAAACTCAGTCTTGCTCAGAGTAACGATACAGAGGCTTACTATATTCTTCAGCTTATAGGCAGAAAAAGCGGTCTTTCCATAAGAGAAGACAATGCTTCATATGAAGAGGCTTTTCAGCTTGTTGCCGAAAATACAGGTGCTTTTGATGTTGCCGACGATGATTTCTATGCAGATATTTATGCATATGATGTTCATCTCACAACCCGTTGCCACAGCCTCTGGATTTATCCCACTGCTTATGCAACAAATTCTGATTCCGATGTGCTTGTTACCGTAAACGGCACTGCAATCAGAAATAATTATTATAATGAGGTTCAGCTTGATTACAGCAAGGATGAACAGCTTCTTACCGTCAAGGTTACTGTATCGGGCGGTGCAGACTCAGGTGAGTGTACATATTATGTAACTGTTCATCAGGGCTCTTATGCAGATGTTGAAGGCGAAGGTCCCGTTACGGAGAATAACTCTCCTTCCTACGGTACTTCCGATTCGGTTGTTGCAGATGTTCTCTCAACGCTTGGTATGAACTCTGTTATTTCTGCTGTTCTTGATAAATCCTATGTGTCTCTTCCTCAGAACGTAACAAGTGTAGTTGCATTTATGGCTCCCACCTTTGACGGTGATACCCTTGGCGACCTTGGTCTTTCTTCCGATATGTCAAAAGACGGTTTTTATCTTTCCGTGCTTGACGAAGTCGGGGCTGTTGTAGATGCCGAAATTGAAGGTGTCCCGGGAATTGAGCTTTCTTCAGGTGTTTCCGGTGATCTCAATAAGCTTGTTACTTTTGAATGAGTTCGCTTTTACAGCATGTCTTTTTGTATGACCATATAAGTGCAGTGTGTCCCCGCGTATTTCAATATGTCTGTATTTTGGAGGGAAAATAAATGAATGAAAAAATTCTTATTGTTGATGACGATTCCAACATCTGCGAATTGCTGAGGCTGTATCTTTCAAAAGAAGGATACAATCCTGTTATTGTTAATGACGGTATCACAGCTGTTGAAAGTGCTTCAACCGTAAAGCCCGCACTTATTCTTCTTGATATTATGCTTCCTAAGCTTGACGGATGGCAGGTTTGCAGAAAAATCAGACAGACAAGCGATGTGCCTATTATAATGCTGTCTGCAAAAGGCGAAACCTTTGATAAGATTCTCGGACTTGAGCTTGGTGCTGATGACTATATTGTTAAGCCCTTTGAAACGAAAGAGGTGCTCGCACGTATCAAGGCTGTTCTCAGAAGAACTGCAGCTCCCTCTGCCGAAACAGTCAAAGAGGTCAATTTTGATAATCTTTCTATCAGTATCACGAATTATGAAATGAAAGTCAGGGGTGTGCATGTTGATGCACCGCCCAAAGAGCTTGAACTTCTTTTCCATCTTGCAAGCAATCCCAATCGTGTATTTACAAGGGATCAGCTTCTTGACGAGGTATGGGGATTTGATTATTACGGTGACTCCAGAACTGTTGATGTTCATATAAAACGTCTCAGAGAAAAGTTAGAAGGCGTTTCCGATAAGTGGGAACTTAAAACCGTATGGAGTGTCGGTTATAAATTTGAAACCAGATAATATAATTAAATTATAAGTGAGCTAATTGATATGTCAGGATTCAGAAAACGCCGTTCGGGCAGTATGTTCAGATTGTATTTCATACAGACTACAGTTTCTGTTCTTCTTTGTCTTTTTATATCAAGTTTTTCAGTTCTGTTTTTCTTTTTAAGCTTCTGGAAAAACGACAGGCTCACAGCGTTGAATGAAGATGCTCTGAGTGTTTCTCAGAGTGTCTCTTTGCTTTTTCAGGAAAATGAAAGCACCGACGATAATAATATATATACATCGCTGATGCTTGCAGAGGGAATTGTTTCCACCGTTGCCCAATCCTCAAATGCCGATATTTATCTTGTAAACGGCGACGGAAAAATAGTATTATGCTCAGATGAACACGAAAAACGCGATGCTTCCGAGTATTCAGGTGTATGCGGCGTTCACACGGATTATTTTCTTCCTTCTGAGGTTATTATTCCGCTGAAGAATAATGCAGAGCAGTTTTATAACTACGAGGGAAATATGCAAGGGATATATTCCGAGAATTATCTTCTCAGTGCCGTAAGGCTCGACGGAATTGACGGTGAGTTTTTTACTGTAGTTCTTCAGGCTGAAAGTATTGCTCTTCTTCCGTATACCACAGAATTTTTAAGAAGTATGCTTTTTGCGGGTATAATCGGTGTTTTTATATCCTTCATTCTGTCAATTATAATATCTGTTCGTATGGTTCGTCCTCTTAAAAAAATCACAGCAGCAACAAAATCATACGCAGGCGGTGATTTTTCGGTAAGAATCAATACTTCTGATGTATATAATGAGCTCAGTCAGCTTGTTGACTCTGTAAATATTATGGCAGACAGCCTTGCCGTGCTCGAAGAATCCAGAAGCAGCTTTGTTGCTAACATATCCCACGAGCTGAAAACTCCTATGACCATAATCAGCGGGTTTGTTGACGGTATTCTTGACGGTACTATATCTGAGGATGACACGGAAAAGTATCTTACAATTGTGTCTGATGAAGTCAAGCGTCTTTCACGTCTGGTTGTTGCAATGCTGAATATGTCAAAGATAGAAGCCGGAAAGCTTGATGTCAATATTATAAGCTTCAATGCAGGTGAGGCTCTTATGAAAGTGCTTATCGGCTTTGAAAAGATTATTGAAGATAAAAAGATCAGCATTGAAGGCTTTGATACTATGGATGATGTTGATATTCTGGCAGATGAAGCACTTATCACACAGGTTTTTTATAATCTCTTTGACAATGCTGTAAAGTTTACTCCCGATAACGGAGTGATTACCGTTTCTCTGAAAAGAGAGAAAAAAGAAGCAGTTATATCAATAAGAAATACGGGGAAGGGTATTTCTCAGGAGGAATGCGGTCTTATATTTGACCGTTTTTATAAGGTTGACAAATCCCGCGGACTCGACACCAAAAGCTTTGGTCTGGGTCTTTATATAGTAAGAAGTATTATAGAGATAAATCACGGTACAATAAGTATAAACAGTGAAATTGACAGCTTTACGGAATTTGTCATAAAATTGCCGATTCATTAATTTTATTTAACGTTTATTTAAACTTTTGGTATTATTATAACCTCAGCTCAAAGAAAGGACTACTCAATTATGAACGATTTTGATAACGGAAGCATTAACGGCAGCTCTGATGATGCCGTTAATGAAAACGCAAAAGAAAATGTCAATGATAATACAGCTTCTTCAGAAAAAGAAGGTGTAAAATTCAATGCCGACGGAACATATCACGGTGTTCATGAAAACGGCAATCCTTATTATGATGCTGCGCACAGAGAGAATACTGATAATGCTCACGGACAGAATCAGGGGAATTACGGAGGTTATCAGCAATCCGGAGGATATAACAGTTATAATGATGCAAACCGCAGATATAATTATCCTCCCGATATGAACCGCAATTATAATCAGTATGCACGAAACAATCCGTATCAGGGGTATAATGCAAATTCTCAGTACGATCCCAATGCACGTTATAATCCTTATACACAGAATCAGGATGCTTATGCATACAGCGACGAAAAGGACAATAACGGAAAAGACGGCAAGAAAAAGAAAAGTAAGTCTGCTAGGATTCTTGCAATAATTGCCGGCTGCCTTTGTGTAGTACTTGTAGCTGCACTTATTGCAATTGCAGTAGGAGATAATACTGATGTGCCGAGCGGCAGCATAGGTGATGCTTCAGAAGATGCATCTCAGAATGTTGAAGAATTTGAAACAAGTGCATCTCCCGTTACAGGAGAAGAGTCTTTAGAAGGAGAAATGACTCCCAAGGCTATTTATAATAATGTTCTTGCGTCTTCTGTAGGTATTCTTGTTTACGATAAATCAAAAACTCTTGCTTCGGAAGGCTCGGGTGTATTCTTCCAGACATCAACCGACGGAAAGTATACCTACATTGTAACCTGTGCTCATGTTATAAGTGAAACCTCGGGCAAAATCCGCGTGCAGACATATGATTCAAAGGAATATGATGCAGAGGTAGTTGGCTTCGATGCAAGGACAGATATCGGTGTTCTCCGTGTTGCAGAGACAGGCTTCCAGCTTGCAGATATCGGTGATTCATCTCAGATTTCCGTTGGTGATTATGTATATGCAATCGGTAATCCCGGCGGTGTTGAGTTTGCAAACTCATTCACAAACGGTATGGTTTCTGCTCTCGACAGACCTGTAAATTCATCCTCAACAGGATATACAACAGAATGTATTCAGCACACAGCAGCAATCAATCCCGGTAACTCCGGCGGTGCTCTTGTAAATGCCTTCGGTCAGGTAATCGGTATAAACTCAATGAAAATCGTTGCTGATGAATATGAAGGAATGGGCTTTGCCGTGCCCTCTTCCGTGTTTGTGAAGATTGTCAATGATATTCTTGCTAACGGTTATGTTGCAAACAGACCCAAGCTCGGTATCACATATGTTCCTGCAACAGAATACAGCAATTACGGTATGTTTGTTGCAATCAAGGGACTTCCTTCAGGTTCTATCGTAATCTACAGTATTTCCGAAGACTCATCTCTTGCTTCAAGTGAGGTTCAGGAGGGTGATATGATAGTTTCGGTAAACGGTAAAGATCTTGATGATCCTTCTTATCTTTCCGAGCTTATTGAGAATTCTGATGTAGGTGACACTGTCACACTCGGAATAGTAAGAATCAACGATGACTATTCTTATGAAGAATTTGAAGCAAAGGTTACTCTTGTTGAGGACAGAGGAGATACGTTTGCGGTTCAGGAAGAAGAAGCTCCCTCAGATTCTTATTTCGGTGATAACTACGGCGACAGCTACGGCAGTTATGAAGACTATTTTGATGATTTCTTCAATGAATACTTCGGTGACCGTTTCGGTGGCTTTGCTCCGTAAAATTTCAATAAATAATTTGCAGGATGCCGTTAAGACATCCTGCTTTTTTTGTTCTTCACAAAAAAATGTGATTATTTGTGTCCCGCAACTTTACGTGAAGATTCGCTGATTTTTTAGCAAATCTATGTATAAATTCTCTCTGATTATATCAAAGATTTCAGTTTACAGTTGAAATAGTATGTTTGATATTTTATAATAATATAAAGGGGGAAAGCTATATGAAGAAAAAAGTACTGACTGCGGAAAAAACAGAGGCGTTGCAACAGAAGCGGCTTCGCGAAATTGCCCGTCTGGAAAAAGAGAAAAACAGACCTAAGGGTAAGTTTTATCTGTTTTATCTGATTTTTATTATAAGTCTTATTTATCTTACGGATGAGGTTGCTTCACAGATAGGACCTCTTATGAAAACTGAGATTGCTGCAGGTCTTTTCAATCAATACGGAGAAAGCTCCGTAGGTGTACTGGATTTTCTCAATATGATTGCTATTCCGTTTCAGGTGCTGGCAATTTTTTATAAGCCTTTATCTGACAGATTCGGCAGAAAAAAGTTTCTTGTCATAAATACACTGGGACTCGGGCTTGCGATGTTTCTTGTGTTTTTGTCCGAAAACATTGCTATATATGTTATAGGCACGTGTCTGATACAGTTTTTTGTTCCCCATGATATGCAGGTCGTTTATATTATGGAATCTGTACCGGGTAAACACAGAGCCCGTATTTATTTTGCAATTAAAAGCTTTGCTACAATGGGCATAATGCTTGTCCCGTTGCTTCGCCGTCTTTTTATGGACAGTATGTCAGCATGGCGTGTAGTATTTGTCGGGCCCGCAATAATAGGGCTTGTAACTTCTTTTATAGCTTTATTCTTTGCAAGAGAAACAGATGCTTTTATTGATGCAAGACTTAAGTACCTCAGACAGAGTGATGAAGAAAGAGAAAATGAAGAAAATGAAAAAAAGCTTCAGAATGCTCAGGGCGGAATAATCAATGCCCTCAGATTTGTTTTGAAGCACAAGCAGCTGAGATGGCTTTTTCTTGTATCTGCTCTTACTAATTTCGGCTATATAATCACAATGGAATATCAGGTTATTATATCTTACGGCTATGCATCAGGCTACGGAGAAGTAACAAATGAGCTTCTGAATCAGGTAAGTCTGAATGAGGTTACTGCAGCATTGTTCTTCTTTCCCATAGGCAGTGCGGTTGTTCAGTTTTTTGTCGGTGTTTTCGGTGATTGGCTTGGCAGAAAGAAGGCTGCAATTATAATGTCTGCTCTCTGTGTTATTTCTTTTGTCGGCTTCTGGGCGGGTCCTTTTATAGATTTTCCTGTTGCTGTTGTCGGTCTGTTAGCCGGTGCCTGTATAGGAAGCTATTGGGGTGCAGGAGACCTTAATGCACTTATGATAAGTGAATCCTCTCCCACAAATCTTCGCTCATCAATTCTCTCAACCATGTATTTTGCGATGGGTATGGGAATTGCCCTGACCTATGTTATCGGAATTCCGCTTATTACCCATTTCGGAAATTCTTCCATCGGAACAGTATGCTTTTTCTTTGCAGTTCCCGGGTTTATTGCGGCTCTTATTGTAATGATGCTTAAAACACATGATACAACAGGTGTTCAGCTGGAAAAGGTAACGGGCTGTGAGTGGGACTGATTTTTTTACTTAACAGAAATATGAAAAAAAGCGGTATAAGGACACTGTAGCCTTATACCGTTTTTTTTTGAGAAATATATTATTTTGCAGGCGGAACGTTGATTTCAAGATCCGTAAGAGGGAAGCTGCAGCAGGGATGAATGCAGCCGAATTTGTAGTCTGCAAGTCTTCTGTACTCAAGGTGCTCAGGTACATAAACCTTACCTGAAAGAAGGTGCGAATGACAGAATCCGCATTCACCGCTGCGGCATCTTGCAGGGGCTGCAATACCGTTCTTTTCAAGAATCTGTAAGACAGAGTCATTGGTTGAGCCTGTAACAGTTCTGGTTTCATCCTGAATCGTAACTGTGATTGATATGGTTTCGGGAATATCCGAAGGATAATCCTTCTGCGATTTAGGATTATGGAATTCACCGAACATTTCGTGACGGATATATTTTCTTTCAAGTTTCAGCTTTTCAAGCTCTTTATCAAGGAATTCATACATAGCCTGAGGACCGCAGATAAATACAGAATAGGGTTCATCGGCGGGAGCATACTTCTTTATAAGCTCAGCAGTTATAAAGCCTGCTTCAAAGCCGTCTTTTGAGGTGTCAGCATCCTTATCACTTAAAACATTGATAACCTTTACTTTATCGGTTTTTTCAGCAATTTCCTTAAGTTCATCATAGAAAAGAATTGCATCACGGTTTCTGCTGCCGTATAAAAGAGTAAGATTAAAATCTTCATCTCCGTCAAGGATAGCACCTGCCATCGAAACAAAGGGAGTGATTCCGCTTCCCCCTGCAAGGCAGATAACATTCTTAGCATCTCTTAAGGGCTGATATTCAAAATGTCCTTCAGGTGCGGAAACAGTAACTTCTGTGCCGGTTTTCCATGTGTCAAGCATGTAGTTTGACATAAGACCGCCGTCAACACGCTTGATTGTAAGCATATATTTTCCTTCAAGTGTGTCACCGGGTTTTGATGAAATTGAATAGGCTCTGTTTATTTTCATACCTTCAATTTCTTCAAAAACGGTAAGATATTTGCCTGCACTGAAATATGCAAGTGAAGAGGTTCCTCTTGCTTCGTCAGGAACAAGCACAAAGCTCTTGCAGTCATCTGCACGCTCAATCACTTCAGCGACCTTTACACACTGCTTTTTAGGATGAAGAGCCTTTGCCAGAGCCATTGAATTATCCTGTACTTCGGGAAGCACAGCTTTATTATTTTCAAAAACCTTCTGACGGTTAGTAAGAAGAGATATAAATTTTCTTTTTTTGATGTCTTTGATATAGCTTGCCATTATTTTTTACCCTCCTTATGAGCCTTTATAATAAGTGATGCTGCCTTTTCGCCTGAATAGTAGGCACAGCCGTAGCCGTCGCCTCTTTCCTGTGAAGCACCGCAGAAAATAAAGTTATCAAAAGGCTGATCCTGAACAAACTGAATTGTTCTGGGAATAACACTGTCCCATTTTTCAAGCATATAGCCGTAGGGTGAGCCGTAGGGAGTATTGAGGTATCTGCAGAATGTGGAAGGAACGGCAATTTCAATTTCTTCGATATAAGGCTTGATTGAAATATTAAGAGCCTTTTCACATATATTTATCATATGCTCTGCAATAGCTGTTTTATACTTTTTGTAGTTCTGAGGAGTTACATCCTTCATTACATCGCCGAAGCTCATTGTTGTAAGGAAGAGAGAGGAAGTTCCCTCGGGTGAGGCATTGGGAACACCTTCATTGAGGCAGTTGATTATGCAGAAGCCGTTGAAAAGATTCTGGCAATCTTCAAACTGCTTATCAGAATCTGAATCGGGTGCTATAAATATGGAGTAATCCTTAAAG
The DNA here is from genome assembly GCA_045536195.1 of Acutalibacteraceae bacterium. GTDB lineage: Bacteria > Bacillota > Clostridia > Oscillospirales > Acutalibacteraceae > RUG806. The sequence goes on along the minus strand of JAZSNB010000109.1, from coordinate 13,165 downwards.
CCAAGCTCTTCTTTAGTTTTGTTCATACCGAGATAAACAGTGGTGAGCGAGCATGCTACTTTTCTGGAATTAAGCATTTTAAGCTGTTTTTTCGGAACTTCAATTTCATCAAACAGCTGGCTCCAAGTGATATTGGGATGGCAGTTACAGATAAACTGAGAAGCATATACTTCCTTTTCTCCGTTAATTACCACACCTGCGGGCTTGCCGTTTTTCATAATTACCTTGGTTACTTCTGAATTATACCAGATTTCGCCGCCGTGTCTTCTGATTGCGTCATCGACAGCAAGACTTAATTCGTGGCTTCTCATAGAAGGAAGACCTGTTCCTGATTTAACATAGCTGTTGATAACAAGTGAATAGTAGAGATAATCGAAGATTGATGCAGGTACACCCATATAGCACCAGTAGGTATTGAAAATATCCTGTGCTTTTTTAGGCATACCAAGGACATCAAGAACTTCAGTAACGGTATGTCCTGTAATTCTCATAAAGTCGGGCACGTCTTTAAGAATCTGAGGAATTTCAGCAGGATTCTCAATCTTATCAAGTGCTGCATACATTCTTGAAGCAAGATCAAAGGCCTTCATACAGCTGTCGTAGGAGCCGGGAACAATTTCATCAAGCTTTGTTGCAAATTCTTCAAAGCCTGCAGGCATTCTTGCATCAACGGTTACTTCAACACCGTCTTCATTTATGAATGTATCGGTATCGCCTTCTTTTGCGGGGACTACAAGACGGAAAGTAGAGTCGTGTCTCAACCAATCAACATCTGCTCCCACTTTAGCGAAAATCTTATCAATAGCACCGGGATCCTTAGGATTGCCGACACCCGCAAGTTCATGAAGAGAGGGCTCAAACTCGAATCTGCCTCTTACAAATGAAGATGCGGAACCGCCGGGAAGATTATGTTTTTCAAGAAGCAGGGTAGAAAGTCCTGCCTGTGCACAGGTGGCAGCAGCACCGAGACCGCCGTTGCCTGCTCCGATTACAATTACATCATATTTTTTGCTCATATATACGTAAACCTCCGCACATAAAAATACATCATATTCTATCACCTTTTTCAAATAAAAACAACATAAAATAAAATTTAAGTAAATTTTTTGGAAAATACGGCAAAAATTTGATTTGCTGCTTATGAATTATTACTATAGTTTTATTACATAAAATGTGGTAAAATTACATATAAACAGGTGATTTCATTTTGTTTTGCCGGTCAGAATCTACGGAATTCCCGAATTTTATAAAAACGGCAGCCGTGTATACCGGCAGATGAAAGAAATTCTTGAGAAATTTGAATAGAAGGAGATTTTTTGTATGGCAATTCTTTTGAAAATCAGATACCTTATTATGCTTCCCCTCATTATTCTTACACTTATCACAAGCCCTGTTGCAGTCAGTACGGATTCTGCAGAGCTTATATCAAAAAATATGCTTGTTGCAGATCAGGCACTAATGGCAGGGCAGGGGATTACCACAGACGGTGAATATTTCTACACAAGCGGTGCTATCGCAGCTCTGAAGTTTAATATGCTTGCAAAATTTACCGTAGAGGATATGACTTATGTAACATCTGTTGTCAATCCCTTACCCAAGGTATGTAAAGACAGAGGCAATGACCACATCGGCGGAATCAGCTATTATAACGGAAAGATATATGCGTCTGTCGAAGGTCCCGATGAAGGATATCCCTGTATTGTTGTTTTTGATTGCGAAACTCTTGAAGCAACCGGCGAAGTATATGATCTTCCTTTGGAAATTTATGATGACGGTGTGCCGTGGTGTGCAGTTGATAAGAATACCGGTTATCTTTATGCTTCGAGGTGGAGCGATGCCGAAACAGTTTACTGCTATGATATAAATAATTCAATGGCACTTGTAAAGGAAATTCCCCTTACCGGACTCGGTGTTATCGACCGTATCCAGGGCGGAGAATTCTATGACGGTTTCCTCTATCTTTCAAATGACATTCACGATAACGGCAATATCAAAAACATTCTTAAGCTTGATGTGTCTACAGGAGAGGTAACTCTTTTTGCCGAGAGAGACGTGGGCGGTGATAATGTAGAGGCTGAAGGTATGACCTTCCTTGAAACCGCAGACGGTGCAGTTATGCACGTGCTTGATTATAATAAGCTTATAGGTGTTTTTGTGCACCACTATAAGGTTGATTTCTGAAAATAATATAATTTTTATAAAATGAAAAATCCCTGTCCGGGTTTTGCCGGGCAGGGATTAATAGCTTATTTATAGGAAATTTCTTCCCATAAAGTAAAAAGATTATATGTCCCGCCGAACGGGAAGTAAACTTCCCTCGGTGATGGACTATACGAAAGCGTTTCGCCGCAGGCGGAAGCCGTTTTCTTGTATCAGAACTTTATGTTTGCATATATGGGATAATGGTCAGAGGAATATTTATTGTTATATGTGTCTCTCACTATTTTGTATTTGGTAACTCCGCTGATTTTGTTGTTTACAAAAATAAAATCAATAGGATCGCCTTCAATACCGCCGTTGTATCCGTGGAATGTTTTTCCGCTGTCGGACACTTCAGCCAGATCCTGAGAATCTCTGAGACCTGTTTCAATAACACCGTTATAAAGCTCGGTATTCTTTTTGAAATTGAAATCTCCGGTTAAAACCGTGGGCATATCAAAGGAAAGTGCAAAATCTCTTACCATCCGTGAGCCGTAAAGTCTGGCTTCGGTGCCTACATGGTCAAGATGAGTGTTTACGTGAGCATACTGCTCACCGGTTTTTTTGTTTTCGAGAATTACCCAGGTGCAGATTCTTCTGCAGGCTGCATCCCAGCCGAAGGAAACCTCATCGGGTGTTTCTGAAATCCAGAAGGTGCCGCTGTCAATAAGCTTATATTTATCTTTCCTGAAAAGCACGGCAGACATTTCACCGCTTTTAGTGCTCCTGTCGCCGGTATCTCTGCCTACACCGATAAATTCATATTCGGGTAAAAAGCCTTTTATTGTGAGATACCATTCAAAGGTGCATTCCTGAATACCTACAGAATCAGGCATATATTCGCCGATAAGCTGGGGAACGATTCTGAAACGGTTGTAGTATTCACCGTATCTTACATTGTATGACATAATTCTTACCGTGGGCGGTTCGGTGGTTTCTGTTATATCCTTTGTTGCTCTGTCGGGAAGATTGCCGAAGCCTACAGCTGAAATAAATGTCATAAATATGATAAAAAAATTCTTTACCGAAGTACAAAACTCTGCCATAAAACAATACTCCTTTTTTTACTTTTTATACAAGTATAAGTTAAATTGTGTATAAATTCAATAGTGAATGCAGGTCAATTGAATATTTGTTAATACAGAGTTTATTAAACAGCACAATTTGTTCAGAATTCAAAGTTATATGTCTTTCCTTTTTCCGTAGGTGTTTCAATAAAATCGTTTTCGGTTTTTATTCTGAGTGTTTCTCCTGCAAGAGATAATACCGTCAGCTTTTTTACTTTTCCCTTTTGCCATACAGCATCAACGGTAAAACCGCCTCTAGCCGTAAGACCTGAGAATGAGCCGTCGGGTCTGCAATCGGGAAGTGCGGGAAGAACTTCAATATATCCCTCGTGGCTTTGTAAAAGCATTTCAGCAACGCCTGCAGTAAAACCGAAATTACCGTCAATCTGGAAGGGAGGATGAAGATCCCACAGATTTGTTGCCATACATTTTGAAACAGCTATTTTTACAAGATCATATGCACGGTTGCCGTTTTTTGCTCTTGCCCATAAATTCAGCTTATGAGCAGTTGACCATCCGGTTGATTTATCTCCTCGTTTGTTAAGTGTAACTGCGGCAGCTCTGATATATTCTTCATTGTTGCTTGTGATGATATCCCCGGGATAAAGTCCCACAAGATGAGAAATATGACGGTGCTTCTTTTCGCCGATATCACCGTAATACTTTTCTTCTCTGAATTCCTTTATCTGACCTGATTTACCGATAAGAACAGGGGAGAGTCTGCCGATATTTTCTTTGAGATAATCAATAAAGCTGTCTTTTTTACCCAGCTTTTCAGCCGCCTTTATTGTATCCTTCCAGCACTGATAAATCATCTGCTGGTCAAATGCACAGCCCTTTGTGTGGTAATATTTATCATTATGGCATTGCTCGGGAGATGCTGAGTATTTCGAAAGAAGAGTGCCGTCTTCCTGTTCTTCCAGAATTTTTGAAAGCAATACCGACATTTCCCTGAGAGCTTCATAGCCCGTTTCTTTGAGGAAAGCATCGTCTTTAGTAAATTCATAATAATCATCAAACAGCTTTACGGTGAAAGCTCCGGTTCCTGCTCCCGAGTGTCCTGACTGCGGATCGGGCAGCTTTTCCATATCATAAAGCCATCCTCCTGTTGCTATTGCAATTCCGTTGTCATCGGAATACTTTTCGGGAAAATAATTTTTTATGTACTCATCTGCGTATTCCTTTGAAAGCTCCTTATATGCATTGAAATATTCGATATATGGCAAAAAGCACTGATGAAGATTTGTATTGAATGCAGGCCAGTAATTCATCTGCACATTTATATTATGCCAGTATCCCGATGACCAGGGGGCAGAATCATATCTGTTCCATATTCCCTGAAGATTTGCAGGTCTTCCGCCGGGGCGTGATGATGATATGAGAAGATATCTTCCGTATTGGAACACAAGCTCTTCTGTATATGCAGTGTGATTATTCTTTCTGTATTCCTTCAGAAGCTTATCGGTCGGCAGGTCGCAAGCTTCATCGGTAAATGATATTTCGGCAGCCGAAAACAGAGAAGAAAAGTCTTCAAGGTGTCTTTCATACAGCTCGTCATACGAAAAAGCAGAGGCTTTTTCAAGAGTGCTCAGCACTTTTTCGTGAGGATGAGAGAATCCATCCAGCTTCTTTTTCGGATCTTTTTCAAGAAAAACTTTGCTGTCACTTTTATAATTTGTGCCGCAGGTGAAAATTATAACGGCACTGTCGCAATCTTTTATATCAATGCTGTCTTTGTTGTAGAACACCTTGCCGTTTTCTGTGATAACCTTAAGTCTGCCTTCAAAAAGAATGTTATAATAATCCATTTTGCCTTTTATAACAAGATGTGTATCTTCAGTATAAATTTCTGCACTTTTTCCCATATTGTCTCCTTCTTCAAAAAGATAGGGACGGTTAAGGGAGACCTGTGCGCTTATATTAAAGCTGACCGCACCTTTTTTGTCGGCGGATACTTTTGTTACAAATACATTGTCGGGATAAGAAGCAAAATGCTCTCTGGTGTATACTGTTTTTTTGTATTCGTATTCTGTTTTACAAAGTGCAGTGTTGATATTAAGTGAACGGCTGTAATTCTTAACCTTGCTGTGTCCGAAATCAAGAAAAAAAGTACAGAAATTGCTGAGCCCTGCAGCACCGCCGGGGAAGTTGTCGTGATATGCACAAGGATTCGACAGGCTGTTTTCCGTAACAAGAAGTCTCTCTTTGTCTGTTCTTCCGAAAATGCTGATTCCCATATAGCCGTTACCTATAGGCAGCGACCATCTTTCCCATCCGTCATCAGGGATGTTGCATTTTCTGTGATCTCTTAATGAAAGCCCGTCATTTTTTTCGGGTGCCGGTTTTTTATATCTGAGAGTGTAGTTTTTCATTTTGTCCTCCTTTATTCAAATGAAATACTGTTTCTGTATTGTGATGGGGTTTTCCCTGTTATCTTTTTAAATATGCGGCAAAAATAGTGAAAGTCAAGTATTCCGCACGCCTGTGCTATCTGCTGTATCTGAAGGTTGGTGCTTTTCAGAAGCTGCTTTGCATATGCCACACGTTTTAAGTTTACGTATTCCGTAAGCGAAGCTCCTGTTTCTTTTTTGAAAAGTGCCGAGAAATACCCTGGGCTTACTCCCGATGAGGAAGAAAGTGATTTCAGGTTTATGTCTCCCGAAAGATCATTTTCAATCCTGAGAATTGCCTTTTGTATTATCGGAGAGAAATTTTTTATGGAATGGTTTTTTACAAGATTACAGTAGGTCCTCATTATGGTCTGCATAAATTCTGCCGTTTCACCCACTGAATTGAGAAGCTCGGTTTTTACGGCAAAATCTGATGAAACCTTATTGAGATAATACGGATGCACTCCGCCCTTTTCGGCTGCTTTTCTCAGAAGCGTATTCATTATGATACAATAATTCTTAATATTTCTGAGTGTATCATCCGTGCGCTGCTCAAAGGTGAGAACGGAAAAACGTGCCATCATCAATTCTGCCTTTCGGCTGTTTCCCCGGGCAACCGCCTCAATAAGCTCATTCTCAAAATTATATCTGTCTTCAAGAACCGAAAAATTTACAGCTTCCTCTGTTGATGTATGCTTGAGTGCCGCTTCTGCCGGAATAAATGCTGCTGTTTTTTCCAGCCTTATGTCTGCACTTTCTAATTCACTCTGATACACAAGTCTTGCAAATGTATTGATTAATGCAAATATAAGATGCTCATCTTTTACTATGGGAAGTGCTGAATAAAACAGCTCCAGCTCCTTTATTACGGACTCTGAAAGAGACATTGCCTTTGCCTGAAGACGTATTTTTTCACTTGTGATATCAGTGTTGAGATACGGACCGGTTATAAATATTTTTTCCTTTTCACCGAAGGGGATAGTGAAAAAAATATATGTGAAAAAAAACAAATCGCATACACGGTAAACGGTTTTTTTTCTGATATCGGGGAAGTAGTCGCGGAATGTTTTGTAGAATGCATTTGCTCCTATGATTTTCTGAAGTCCTCTGTCTAATGCTTCGTCAATTACATCATCGGGAGAAATAATATAGTTCTGAAGATTGCATTCTTCAAGTGTTTTTCGCAGGAATGCCAGCTCTTTTTCAAAAAACATCAGTTTCACCTACCCGGCATATTGTAAAAAAAGACAAAAATAATATATGTTTTTTGTAATTATAGTATATATCAAACTAAAAGGCAATACAAAAATAAGACAATATATTAAATTAATGCAAAAATATATTAAATTTGTGCTAACTATTATTCTGTTATACCTATATAATTGAATTGTACCTGTATAAATCGGGTACAATTATTACATATCAGAGAAACGAGGCTTTTTTATGGCGAAATCAGTAAAAGAAAAAAAACTCGACGCCAACGGTTATCCCAAGTTCGGTATGCTTGACAAAATAGCATACGCAGCGGGTGACTTCGGATGTAATATGAGTTTTGCTCTCAAGGGCACGGTTCAGACCTTCTGGCTTGTTTACATGATGATGGACACAGGGCTTCTGTCAATCCTTCTTCTTCTTGTTCAGATCTGGGACGCAGTAAACGATCCTCTTATCGGTAGTCTTATTGATAATGATAAGAGAAAATATAAGATGGGTAAATTCAAAACCTATATTTTTGTAGGTGCCTGCGGCCTTCTTTTTGCAGGTGCAGCCATATTCCTTCCTTTCCCCAATGCCGGCACTGTTGTAAAGGCAATTCTTTATGTTCTCGGTTATATTATCTGGGATGCCTGCTACACTGTTGCCAATGTCCCTTACGGCTCAATGCTTTCTCTTGTTACGGAAAACAGCGGCGAAAGAGCTCAGCTTTCCACATGGAGAAGTATCGGTTCAATGTTCGGCAATATTATTCCCATGATTATTCTTCCCATGCTTATCTGGCAGAAGGTTACCTGGGACGGAACAACAGGCTTCCTCGACAGAATTGAAATTCCTGAAGGCTTTGATAAGTCTCAGTTCCTCACTAATCCCGCAACAGGCAAGGCATATGAAATCGGCGACGCTGTTCTCAGCCCTGCCACCGGTGAGCCCGTAGAAATTCTTCTCGGAGAAAGAGTATTTATTGCTGCTCTTATTATGGGTGTGCTTGGATTTATTGCCTTTATGTTTATGATAAAAAAGATTACCATCCGAGTAGATGAAAACACCGTAAAGACAAATGAGAGCAATGAAAAGATCAATATTATACATTCTTTCGGTAAGTTTATGAAAAACCGTCCCGCAGTAGGTGCTACCGTTGCTGCTATGGGTATGTTCCTCGGAATGCAGTCTGCAACAACTGCAAACACAATTATGTTTGCAACATATTTCAATAAGGCTTCAATGTCAGGTATTGTTCAGATGATAGGCTTCTTACCTATGGTTCTTTTCCTTCCCTTTATCAAAAAGCTTGTAAATAAGTTCGGAAAAAAAGAAGCATCCGTAGTCGGAACTATCGTTTCCGTTGTCGGCGGTATTGTAATGCTTATCTTCCCCATGGTTGAAAACCGCAATATTGCTCTTGTTGTTTATCTTTTAGGTCTTATTGCTTTCGGTATCGGTATGGGTGTTTATACCTGCGTTTCATGGGCTATGATGGCTGATGCCATTGATTATAACGAGTGGAAATTCGGCACACGTGAAGAAGGCACTGTATATTCACTCCATTCATTCTTCCGTAAGCTTGCTCAGGGTGTCGGCCCCTCAATCGTTCTTCTTATAATGGGCGCTCTCGGTTATGTTTCAGAGCTTGGCACAATAGGTCAGGATGAAACAACCGCTAAGAATATGTGCTGGCTTGTTGCAGGGCTTTATCTGTTCAGTGCAGTGGTTCAGTTTGTCGGAATTGCTGTTATTTATAATCTTGATAAGAAAACTCTTGAACAGATGAATTCGGAGCTTGCTGCAAAGCATTCCGGCGAAGAATAATGAGAAACAGCAGCCGGTAGAATATGCCGGCTGCATTGATATAATAAAGGAGAGAAAAGTATGAGAAGTGTTATTAACTTCAATTCCAAGTGGTCATTTACAAAAAATGCAGATACAGTCCCTGTTGAAATCAATAAAAAATGGGATTTCGTAAATCTTCCTCATTCCTGGAATGCTATTGACGGTCAGGACGGTGATAATGATTATTACAGAGGTCAGGCCTTCTATGCCAAGTCTTTCAATAAAACTGATCTTCCCGATTCTGATTTATATTATCTTGAAATAAAAGGTGCAAACTCTTCCGCAGATGTTTATCTCAACGGGAAAAACATAGCTCATCACGACGGCGGATATTCGACCTGGAGAGTGGATATGACTCCTTATCTCAGCACCGTGAATCTTCTTGTCATCGCAGTGGATAATACTGCAAATGACAAAGTTTATCCCCAGATGGCAGACTTTACTTTCTATGGCGGTCTTTACAGAGATGTGAATATCATATGCGTGAATGATTCTCATTTTGATCTTGATTATTACGGAGCTCCCGGAATAAAGGTTACTCCTGAGCTCAGCGGTAATGATGCAGAGGTTGAAATCGAGGTTTATGTAGGAAAAGCCGGTGAAAATGCAGAGTTTCATTATGTGATAGAGGATAAAGAGGGTAACACCGTTTGCGAAATGACCTGTGATGAAACCTGTGCAGTAATGAAAATTGAAAATGTTCATCTCTGGCAGGGCAGACCCGATCCGTATCTTTATACCGCAAAGGCAGAGCTTATTGAAAACGGAGCTGTGCTTGATAATATTTCTGCCCGTTTCGGCTGCCGTACATTTAAGATCGATCCGGATAACGGCTTTATATTAAACGGCAAAGAATACCCCTTAAGAGGTGTATCACGCCACCAGGATCGCTGGGGCAAGGGCAATGCTCTTTCAAAAGAAGACCACGAAGAAGATATCGCGCTTATCATGGAAGTGGGTGCTACCACAATCCGTCTTGCTCACTATCAGCACGATCAGTATTTTTATGATCCCTGCGATGAAAACGGACTTGTTATCTGGGCTGAAATTCCTTATATTTCAAAGCATATGCCCGGCGGCAGAGAAAACACAATTTCTCAGATGAAGGAGCTTATTTCTCAGAATTACAATCATCCTTCAATTATTGTATGGGGACTTTCCAATGAAATCGGTATAGGCGGCAGTGACGAGGATCTTCTTGAGAATCACAGAATTCTCAATGATATGTGCCACGAAATGGATAAAACCCGTCTTACCACCGTCGCTGCCGTTTCAATGTGTGATATAAACGATCCTTATCTTCAGATCCCTGATGTGGTTTCTTATAATCATTACTTCGGATGGTATGGTGGAGATACATCCATGAACGGTCCTTGGTTTGATAATTTCCATGCAACCTATCCAAACATTCCGATTGGATGCAGTGAATATGGTTGTGAAGCTCTTAATTGGCATTCTTCCGAACCTTTCCAGGGTGATTATACAGAAGAATATCAGGCATATTACCACGAAGAACTTATCAAACAGCTCTTCACAAGAAAATATATGTGGGCTACTCATGTATGGAATATGTTTGACTTTGGTGCGGTTGCCCGTAACGAAGGTGGCGAGAACGGACAGAACCATAAAGGTCTTGTAACATTTGATCGTAAGTATAAAAAGGATTCCTTCTATGCTTACAAGGCATGGTTATCCGATGACCCATTCGTACACATCTGTGGTAAGAGATATGTAGACCGTGTAGAAGATACAACTAAGGTTACCGTATACTCTAACCAGCCGGAAGTAGAACTCTTTGCAAATGGTGTAAGCCTTGGTAAACAGACAAGTGATGTTCATTTCTTCTACTTTGATGTACCAAATGCAGGAGAGACTGAGTTAAAGGCTGTTGCAGGTGAATGCACAGACGAAAGCCTTATCCGTAAGGTAGAAGTATTTAACGAAGATTACAGATTAAAAGAAGAGGGAGCAATCTTAAACTGGTTTGACATTGATGCTCCGGAAGGATACTTCTCATTAAATGATAAGATGTCAGATATCATCATGAATCCTGCAGGTCAGGCACTCTTTGGCCAGCTTATGGGAGGCATGGCAGGCAAGAAAGCTATGGGCTTTGAAATTAACGAAAGCATGATGGCTATGATGGGCGGATTTACAATGCTTCGTCTCATCACTCTTGCAGGCGGTATGATGGATATGAAGTTTACCAAAGAACAGCTTCTTGGATTAAACGCACAGTTAAATCAGATCAAGAAATAATTATTAAGATGTTTTGTTTCTAAAATAATTATGGAATAAAAAAGAATCCTGTCATATAATCAATGTAGTTGATTTGTGACGGGATTCTTTTTATATTAGAATTCAATCTATGACAGATAAGAGGAATGAGATTGCGGAGGTTATATGAAGTTTGTTTATGAGCCGGAATTAATAGAATATATGAACGGAAAAGGGCACAAGAATATCATTGTGGAACTGGTTCAGATTAATAACTCAGAGATTGAGATTGCGGAATTGCATGTTCATTTTGTAGATGAGAGACAGACTGAGATTTTTAAGACCAAGAAACAGTATTCCGGTGTAACTACCGAGATGGGAGAGGTTCTTTTACCACATTTTAAACTGACATTTGATGATGAAGTTGTATTTGGGCTCAAGAAGTTCTGGTTTTTCAAGTCAATTTCATATAAAGGGATTAAGATATAATGAGATAAGTATTAAGAAGGCCATCTGTCATATGACAGATGGCTTTTTATGAATATATTATATTTCATTTGTGTCTTTTGAAGATAATAATTCATCAGCTGTTGCTTTCATAATCAGATATAGCGGCCGATACAGTTCTTCCAGGCCGATATATCTGGCATAACGGAATGTAACGTTTTCAATCTCCAGTTTAATCTTGGCATTTACATCTTCATCACTGATGGAACCAAATCCAAAAATAGAAGAAGAGTAGTTACGGTCCGTCTTGTATACATGAATGAATTCTTTGGCAAATTTATGCCATTCTTCTTCAAGGATCTGTTTATCTTCTTCGGTAGCTGTCTGATAGTCAGTCAGATACAATCCCTGTGCGTATTTGGTATATTCTTTAGCCGCCCGTTTCCTGAGAATAATTGCGGAATCATTGTTAGCCTGAATATTTGCCATGACCCAGGAACGGAAGAAATTATCGATTTTCTGCCCTTTTTTATCTGTAGTATAGCGTTGTATCTGTATCATATATACCTCCGATTTCCCTAAGTATAATCTTCGTGTCGGATTTTGTAAAGAATCGGTTAAGAAATAAGTAAAGCCATTGCCAAAAGGGAAGAGGACATGATACAATACCGAAAGTGTTTGAGAAAAATGTTGAAATTTGAAAGGAAAATCACAAATGTTTAAAGAGTATTTATTGGCGTTTATTATATCCATGGTTCCGCTTATTGAACTTAGAGGAGCCATTCCCTATGCGATTCTTTGGGGATTACCGGTAATCCCATCCTACATCGTTTGTATCATTGGTAATATGCTTCCGGTACCGTTCATTTTCTTCTTTGCCAGAAAAGTATTGGTATGGGGTGCAGACAAGCCGGTTATTGGTAAATTCTTTACTTTCTGTTTGAAGAAAGGTGAAGCCGGCGGTAAGAAATTACAGGAAAAAGCAGGCGGCGGATTGTACGTTGCATTGTTGCTTTTTGTAGGTATTCCGCTTCCGGGAACCGGTGCCTGGACAGGAACATTGGCGGCCAGTATCCTAGATATGGATTTTAAGAAGAGCGTACTCGCAGTTGTAGCTGGTGTCATTCTTGCCGGAATCATTATGGGCTGTGGCGCCGGATTGGTGAAATTGTTTATATAGGGATTTAAGATATAAAACCTGTATTGTCGATGACAGTACAGGTTTTTATATTACTTCATATCTAACTTATACTTCTCCTCAAACCCCTCCGTAAAATAATACTCCCCATCACTTGTAATAAAGAACCCGTCTGCATCATCCAGAGATTCCAACAGTTCCATTCCTTTCTCGAGTCCAAGAGAGAAACAAGTCGTACTGAGTGCGTCTGCGTCCGTAGAAATAGGAGTAATAATGGTTACGGAAGTTAATTCATTTTCGATTGGGTAACCTGTGGTTTTGTCTAAAATATGGTGATAGAACTTACCGTCTTTTTCAAAATACCGCTCATAGGTACCGCTGGTGACAACCGATGCATCCGAAACAGATACAACAGCTATCGGTTTACCGTCAGTATCAAACGGTTTTTCAATACCGATTTTAAAGGCGCCGGTTTCTTTTTCGCCGATGCAGAGGACATTACCACCAAGATAAATAAGGGCGGAGTTTACACCTTTCGAAATCAAATATTCTTTCATCTTATCAGCAATATATCCCTTTGCAATGGATCCAAGGTCAATCCCCATGCCTTTATTAACAAAAGCCACTTCATTAGGGGTACGAAGAAGGACATCTTCACTATT
>JAZSNB010000044.1:0-3035 GCA_045536195.1 Acutalibacteraceae bacterium | reverse complement strand
CTTTTCAACGGATTTCCTGATAGAAGAAGCAGATGAGTGGAGGAATGAATGCTGGTCTATGATAAAAGAAAGGCAGGACTGCACCTTTCTTTTTCTCACAAAGCGCATCGAAAGATTTATTGACTGTATCCCCGAAGATTGGGGAGAGGGATATGAAAATGTTGTTGTATGCTGCACTGTGGAAAATCAGAAGAATGCGGATAAGAGGCTTTCTGTATTCAGGTCTTTACCTATAAAGCATAAATGCATTACAGCTCAGCCTTTACTTGAAAAAATAAATCTTGAGAAGTATCTTGACGGTGTTGAGCTTGTTGTTGCAGGCGGTGAATCAGACAAAGCTGCAAGAGAGCTTGATTATGCCTGGATACTTGATTTACGTGAACAATGCAAAAGCAGAAATGTAAGCTTTGAATTCAGACAATGCGGTACTCATTTTATCAAAGACGGAAAAAAATATACCCTGCAGACAAAGGATCTTTGCAGTCAGGCAAGGCTTGCCGGCATTGACTATAAAAGAATAAACAGATAATTCAGATTGTTCGGAGACAAAAGAAATGGTTATTTTAATTACAGGAGCATCTCACACAGGAAAAACGCTGCTTGCACAAAAGCTTCTTGAAAAATATAAATATCCGTATTTGTCAATCGATCATCTGAAAATGGGCTTGATAAGAAGCGGAAATACAGCTCTTTCTCCTATGAGCGATGATAATGACCTTACGGCATATTTATGGCCTGTTGTACGTGAAATAATTAAAACAGCAATTGAAAACAAGCAGAATTTAATTGTTGAAGGCTGCTATATTCCCTTTGATTGGCAAAAGGATTTTGAAGCTCAGTATCTTGAAGCTATAAAATATTATTGCCTTGTGATGAGTGAGAATTATATCAGAAATCATTTTTCGGATATAAAAAAATATGCAGATGTTATTGAAAAACGCCTTGATGATTCAGACTGTACCTTTGAAAGTGTGTCTGATGAAAATATGCAGGTTTTGAAAAATGCAGAAAAATATGGAGTAAGCTATCTGCTTATTGAAGATAAATATGAGATTAACATTGATTTATAAAATATTTGTTTTCTGTCGGGGATGATAATATGGCATCGGATAAAAAATATCTTGATTTTGTTCTTGAACAGCTGTCGGAGCTTGAGAAAATAACATATAAGGCTATGATGGGTGAATACATTATTTATTACCGCGGAAAAATTGCAGGCGGAATATATGATAACAGATTACTCGTTAAGCCTGTAAAAGCGGCTGTTGAAATTATGCCCGGGGCAAGCTTTGTCTGTCCTTATGAAGGGGCAAAAGAAATGCTTTCAGTTGATTGTATCGAAAACAGGGAGCTTCTTACAGAGCTTTTTAAGACTATGTATGATGAGCTTCCTTTTCCTAAGAAAAAATTAAAATAATAAGGAGGACTTATAATGTCAAAAGAAAAAAGATTTGAAAAAGTATATTCTCAGAGCGCTGGCTCCACGGAAATCTGGGTTGATAAAGAAACAGGTGTAAACTATCTGTTTCATTCAAGCGGATATGCAGGCGGACTTACCGTGCTTGTGAATAAAGACGGAAGGCCCGTTGTTACCCCTGTTGAAGACTGATTTTTCCGTTTTATTTCTTCTGAACGCAACAGACAGTTGCTTGTATCAGAAAAATGAAGTGCTATAATGGTTTCAGAGGTGAAAAATATGGAAACGAAAGATGTTATACTTGAACTGAGAACAAAAAACGGAATGTCACAGGACGAGCTTGCCGAGAAAGTTTTTGTTACCCGACAGGCAGTTTCCCGCTGGGAAAACGGAGAAACCACGCCTAATACCGAAACACTGAAGCTTTTGTCTTCACTTTTTGATGTGTCTATAAATACGCTTCTGGGTTCACCGAGAGAGCTTATCTGTCAATGCTGCGGAATGCCTCTTGAGGACAGCAATATCAGCAAAGAAAAAGACGGCATTTTTAATGAAGACTATTGTAAATGGTGTTATGCCGACGGAGAATATATGTATCACGATATGGATGAGCTCATTGAGGTCTGTGTCGGTCATATGGCAAATGCACAGTTTTCTGAAGAGCAGGTACGTGAATATTTGAAGAATATGCTTCCGACCCTCGACTACTGGAAGAGATATGAAGAGCTCGGAGGGGCAGATAATTTTGAGGCATTCAAAAAGCAGCTGATTGATGAAATCAATGATTTGCACGTGGAGGGAATGCCGAAGCTTGAAAAACTAAATGCACTTGTCGGCGGATATATTAATCTTGAATACAGACTTCCCAACGGAAAAAATGTTAAATTTCTGGACGATTCTGCCACATATTTAGGAAATCAGCTCGAATGCGAATTCGGAGGAGACAGATGCTTCGGAATTGCGGCAAATATGGATTTTATACTTATTTGTACTTACGAAGAAAACGGAGAAAATCCGGAGCTTGTTATTTATAAGAAAAGATAAGGGTTGTTATATGGAAAAACACGATACATTACAGATATTGTTTATACGTCATGCCGAAACAAATTATACCGATATCGCTGACCGCGATCCCAGTGACGGTGAGCTTACCCGATACGGAGAACAACAATGCAGGGAATTAGGCATAAAGCTTAAGGATATTACGATTGATGCATATTTTACAAGCTCACTGCTCCGCAGCTTTAAGACTGCTGTCGGTGTTTGTAACGCTAAAGCAGACAAACCGTTATTACATATCTGCCCTGAACTTGTGGAATGCGGATGTACCCCGGGATATTACGGCTGCAGTGAAGCTTATCTGCAGAAATATTATCAGAATACTAAAATGTGTGAAAAGCTTTTCGGTACAGAAAATTATGAATTCGGATGTGAAGCCTTTGAAGATAATTTTATGCGCGCAGAAAAGGTAATCTCTTTTATTAAGAATAATTTCACATTCGGAGATCGCGTTGCCGTTTTCAGCCATCACGGATTTCTTGAGTATCTGATTCCCACAGCATTAGGCGTAAAGCCCCATGCTTTCAGATTTGCACTTGATAATATTTCAGTTTCTGCC
>JAZSNB010000068.1:0-87333 GCA_045536195.1 Acutalibacteraceae bacterium | reverse complement strand
TATAATAAAAAAATCTCCGTTGCGAAAATCTTTCAACAACGGAGATAGTTACTTATTTGATTTCAGAAAGCTGAACAGGTCTGTGTTCAGCTACGGATTTCTTTGCAGCCAGACCAATCTTTACGGATTGCATACCGGCATGGATACCGACAGGAACTTCTGTATTATTTTCACATGCATCAACAAACTGACGCATTTCTTCGGAGAAAGAGCCCATATATCTTTCGAGGAAGAAGAAGAGGGGCTTTTCACCCGTAACACCGTTTTCATCAGCAATAACTGCAGTTGAAAGTGTGTCATTGGCAGTAGCAACCATTCCCTTTGAGCCGAAAAGTTCAGCTCTCTGGTCATATCCGTATGCAGCACGGCGGGAATTGTCAATAACAGCAAGAGCACCGTTAGCCATTTTCATAGTAATGATAGCTGTATCAACATCTCCCTGCTCACCGATAGCGGGATCAACAAGAACAGCAGAATTAACATATACCTCTTCAACATCACTGTTTGTGAGGAAACACGCCATATCAAAATCATGAATGGTCATATCAAGGAAAATACCGCCGGAAACAGCAATATATTTGGGATTGGGAGGCTCAGGATCACGGGAAGTGATTTTTAGGATATGAGCATCACCGATCTTACCTGCGTCATAAGCCTTGCGGACAGCAGCAAAGTTATGGTCAAAACGGCGGTTAAAGCCAACCTGGAATTTGATTTCAGGATGCTTTGCGAGAGCATCTGCAACAGCCTGAATCTTTTCAATTGAATGATCAACGGGCTTTTCGCAAAAAACATGCTTCCCTGCTTCAATTGCTTCTATTGAAATTGAAGAATGAGTATCTGTAGAAGAACAGACAAGAACTGCATCAATTTCCTTATCTTCAAGTATTTTTTTATAATCTGTGTAAATATCCTTAACACCGAAACCTTCACAGAAAGCCCTTGTTTCGTCATTCATAAAAGGATCGGCAATTGCCTTTACTGTTGCATTTTTGACATGATATGAGATTGATTCAAGATGAACCTTACCGATTCTGCCGGCGCCGATAATACCTATTGTAAGCATAATTTATATTCTCCTTATATCAGATAGTGCCGTCCCAGGTTGAAACAGCTTTATTTGTTTTTTCTTCTTCGTCAAACCAACGCTGAGTTACACATTTGCTTTCAGTAAAGAAGCGATATGCATCCTTACCGAGACAATGAAGATCACCGAAGAATGAATCCTTATGTCCTGCGAAGGGGAAGAATCCGATCGGTACAGGGATACCGACATTAACACCAACCATACCGCCGTGTGTATGACGTACAAATTCTCTTGCAAAATATCCGTTCTGAGTAAAAATAACAGAACCGTTTGCATAAGGATTATTGTTCATTATTTCAAGACCTTCCTTGAAAGTCTTACATCTCTTGACAGAAAGAACGGGGCCAAATACTTCGTCTCTGCCGATTGTCATTTCTTCTGTAACATTATCAAAAATTGTGGGACCTACATAGTAGCCGTTTTCGAAACCTTCTACCTTGCAGTTTCTTCCGTCAAGAACAAGAGTAGCACCCTCTTTTACACCCTTATCGATGTCAGCAATAACTTCATCATAATGTTTCTTATAAGTAATAGGACCGAGCTTTGAAGTTTTATCAACAGCAGGACCGACTTTTATCTGAGATGCCTGCTTTTTGAGTTCAGCAACAAATTCATCTGCTATTGCCTCTTCAACAACACAGCAAGAAAGAGCCATACATCTCTGACCTGCACAACCGTATGCAGAATTTATAATACCGGCAACAGTTCTTTCAATTGGTGCATCAGCCATAACAAGTGCGTGATTTTTAGCCTGACAAAGTGCCTGGACACGTTTTCCGTTAGCAGCCGCCTTCTGGTAAATAAGCTTTCCGACAGGAGTGGAACCTACGAAAGTAATTCCCTTTACGTCAGGATGCTCAAGAATAAGATCTATTTCCTTTCTTGAACAGGTAACAACATTAACAACACCGTCGGGAAGACCCGCTTCTTTATAAAGCTCAGCAATTCTCAGAGCGGTTCTGGGAGTAAGAGAAGCAGCTTTAAGAACCATGGTATTACCGGTTGCTACGCAAACAGGAACCATCCAGCCAAAAGGAATCATTGCGGGAAAGTTTACGGGAACAATACCTGCAAAAACACCCATGGATTCACGGTAAAGAACTGTGTCAAAGCCCTTGGAGGCATCCATAAGACTTTCACCCATCATAAGAGAAGGCACCTGAGTAGCAAGCTCTGTTCCTTCTTTTGCTTTAAGAACATCGCCTTCTGCTTCTGACCAAACCTTACCGTTTTCTTCAGCAACAAGTCGGGTCAGCTCCTCCATATGCTCCATTATAAGCTCTCTGACCTTAAAAAGAATCTGAGAACGCTTTATGGCAGGAGTCGAGCTCCAGCCGGGATATGCAGCCTTTGCGGCAGCAATTGCTTCATTCACTTCATCGGCAGTACAGCAGGGAGCGTGACCTGTAATTTCACCGGTTGAAGGATTATGAAGATCATAATAAACATCGGTTTTTGATTCTACATACTGACCGTTACAAAAATATTTTAATTTTTCAGCCATCGGTATTCTCCTTTATCTATTAAAGTCCTGCTTTTTCAGCAATGTATTTTCTTGCCTTAAGGGCATATTCAAAGGGATTGGCAACAGCGGGATCCTGTTCTGCTTCAACAAGAACGTAGCCTTCATAACCGGTTTGTTCAAGAACATCAAAGATCGGAGCAAAATCAATTGCACCGTCTCCGGGCACCGTAAATGTACCAAGTCTCACACCCTGAAGGAAGCTGAGCTTTTCCTCTTTTACTTTTGCAATCACATCGGGACGGATATCCTTAAGGTGAACATGCTTGATTCTTTTGGCATACTTCTTAAGAACTGCCATGTAGTCCTCTGAGCAATATGCGAGATGACCTGAGTCAAAAAGAAGACTGAAAAGTTCAGGATCAGTGTTTTCCATCAATCTGTCAATTTCAGCAGCGGTCTGAACAACTGTGCCCATATGATGATGGAAAGTGAGAGAAATCCCCATATCCTTTGCTACTTTACCAAGCTTATTAAGACCGGTTGTAAGCATATCCCATTCTTCATCATTCATAACATATTTGTCATCAAAAATTGAAAGGTCTGTTCCCTGGATGGAGTGTCCCTGTTCTGAAACACCTACAACCTTAGCACCCATTTCTTTAAGGAAAGTAATATGCTTAATAAATTCCTTTTCAGTTTCTTCATAGGGCTTTGTTGTAAGGAAGGTTGAAAACCAAGCGTTACAAATCTGCATTCCGCGAAGATCAAGTGCCTTCTTGAGAACAGCAGTGTCCTTGGGGTATTTGTTGCCTACTTCACATCCCGTGAAGCCTGCAAGCGCCATTTCTGAAACACACTGCTGGAAAGTATTTTCTGCCCCGAGATCAGGCATATCGTCATTTGTCCAGCCAATGGGAGCAATACCTAATTTTACTTTGTTTTTATCAAGCATATCAATATCTCCTTGCCTTTTTAAGATTTTCTGCTTTGTTTTTATATGCATTCCTTACGGAATCTTTGCCTGAGGTTGAAGCTATTCCTACATGCCACCATGCATCATAGCCGTCTGTCATTGACTTAGGAAGAACCTTTATATCAATAAGTGTGGAAACAGTCTGCTTTTTGCTGTCTTCAAGAGCTGCTGCCAACTCTCCCATAGTTCTTACAGAATATGTTTTTACTCCGTAGCCCGCAGCGGACATTGCAAAATCAATCGGCATAAGTTCTCCGAGCAGCTGACCGTCATTGTCTCTTTTTCTGAATTCGGTTGCAAGGTTTCCGATGCCGTTACTCATCTGCAGATTGTTGATACAACCGAAGCCTGCATTATCAAAAAGAAGAACATTGATCTTCTTTCCTTCCTGAATAGAGGTAACAAGCTCTGAATGAAGCATAAGATAACTGCCGTCACCGCAGAAGGCATAAACCTCTCTGTCGGGCTCAGCCATTTTTGAGCCGAGAGCACCTGCAATTTCATATCCCATACAGGAATATCCGTATTCCATATTATATGTATCTCTTACGTCTGATGTCCACATTCTCTGCATACAACCCGGAAGAGAACCGGCAGCCGCAACAGCAATAGCATCAGCATCAATATTATTTCTGATGTAAGCCAATGCCTGTGTCTGAGTTACGGCACCTTTGTACATTTCTACAAATTCAGGAATGGTTCTTTCATCACGTGCTTTTATAAGAGGTTCAAAATTTTCATCATAAGAGTACGCGGAAAGAAGCGCCATTTCAGAAGCCCAGTCAGCTTTAGCATTTTCAATTTCTGTAGTATATTCTGTTTTATATCCTTTGTCAGAAAGAATCTTATCAAGCTTTTCAACGGTAAGCTTGGCATCACCTACACACTTAACTGCATCAAGCTTATAAGCATCAAAACGGTCAGTATTAATTGTAACAAATTTAACGTCAGGATTCTGATAAAGTGATTTTGAAGCAGTAGTAAAGTCGGAAAATCTTGTACCGACACCGATTACAACGTCTGCATCTTTGGCAATTCTGTTGGCAGCAAGATTACCCGTAACACCGACTCCGCCGAGGTTGTGAGAATGAGAAGAAAGAACAGCACTCTTTCCGTTCTGAGTCTCCGCTAAAGCTATATTGAACTTTTCGCAGAAATCCTCAACAGTTTTACCTGCTTCAGAGTATCTCACACCGCCGCCGGCAATCAGCAGAGGCTTTTTCGCAGAAAGAATAATTTCAGAAATATCCTGAAGCTCATCATCCGAAGGATTGATTCTTGTGATTTTATGAACTCTTTTTGAGAAGAAACTATCAGGAAAATCATAGCTCTCCCCTTCAACGTCCTGGCAAAGTGAGATGCAGACCGCACCTGTGTTTGCAGTATCGGTAAGAACACGCATTGCATTTATCATTGCACTCATAAGATGCTCGGGACGTGCAACTCTGTCCCAATAACGGCAAACAGGCTTATAAGCATCGTTTGTAGTAATTGCGAGTGAATGACTCTGTTCGAACTGCTGAAGAACAGGGTCAGGCTGACGGCAAGAAAACGTATCAGCAGGGAAAAGCAGAAGAGGAACATTGTTTACAGTAGCTGTAGCAGCTGCAGTAATCATATTAGCAGCACCGGGACCTATTGAGGACGAACAAGCGATAATTTTTCTTCTGTTATGCTGTTTTGCGAATGAAGCGGCAACGTGAGCCATTCCCTGCTCATTCTTACCCTGATAGACTCTGAGCTCACCCGGGTCTTCATCAAGAGCCTGTCCGAGACCGCAAACAATTCCGTGACCGAAAACAGTAAAAATACCGTCAACAAATCTGGTTTCTTTTCCGTCAAAGGAAACATACTGGTTATTCAGGAATTTCACAAGAGCCTGTGCAGTTGTCATTATAGCCATATAATTATCTCCTTTTCTTATCAGCATTCTGTCAGCCAGATATGTTCTTCCGGAACAAATCTGGTTGTTTTATACCAGGGATCACCATCAATATGACGGATCATCCATACATAATACATTTCATATCCGGGGGCTGCAGCCTGCTGGTGAACCTTTCCTGAGGGAATACAGCAGAAAGAGCCGTCTTTACTTTTGAAAACTTCCTCGCCGATATAACAAGCACCGAATCCCTGAGGCTTATCAAAGCAATAATAATATACCTCAGGCTGAGGATGATGATGAGGAGGATAGCTCGACCATTTACCCGGCTGAGTAAAAACTTCTCCGAGCACAAGATTTGAGTAAGGCGCATTATCATAGTCAAACATTGTTGAAACAATTCGGTGTCCTGCACCGCCCCACTGACCAAGCCCGAATTCCTGATAAAGACAATTATCGGGATCGTAGAAATGAGGAGCAAATTCTTTATCATTATCAGTCTGTTCAACTATAAATTCGCTGTCCTCAAGTGCTTTTATTGTAATTCTTGTATTTTTAGAAACATGAAGAGCATAGGGCTTTTTTTCAAAGGGATTCTTCCTTTTTCCTTCTCTGGTTTCTCCATTCCATGAAAATTCCACATTTCCTGACAGAAGAAGAACTGCAGTTTCATTATTTTCATCGGCAAGAGAAAATTCTTCACCCTTAAAAAGCTTTTTAACAAAAATTGTCATATTCATTTCAGCATTTTTGCCGTTCATTTCACACAGAAGACGAACATTATTGCTGTCAAAATCCGGATATTCAAACATATGCATATCTCCTTTTATACTCTGGCAACCATTTCACCGTATTCAGCTTTTTCAGCTGCAATAAAATCTTCAACCTGCTTTACCGTAGGCATATCCTGCGAACAAGCGTGACTTGCGACAAGCATAGCTGCTGAAGCAGAACCGAATTCCAGACAGTCAATAATTTCTTTTCCTTCAAAAAGACTGTAAAGAAAAGCAGATGTATAGCCATCACCGCCGCCGAAGGATTTAAGCAGCTTTACCGGGAAAGGCTTTATTGAAAAATCCTGACCGTCATTTGTATAAGCTGTTGAACCCTGCTTTCCGTGAGTAACAATAACAATTTTTGCACCCCTGCTTTGCCAGTATGCTGCAGAAGTCTTATCTGTACCATCAAGCCCGAGAAGGCCTTCACAAAGATCATATTCCTCTCTTGAGCCTATTATCATATCAGCATTTGAAGCAACAATTGAATAATACACAGCAATTTCATCCTTATTCTTCCAGTTATATGCTCTGTAGTCAAGAACAAAAATCACAGGAATATTATTTTTCTTTGCAAGCTGCATTGCTTTGAGAGATGCTTCCCTTGACGGACTTTCGGCGAGAGCAACACCTGAAATAAGGAGAGCTGCACCTTCTTTTATGTAATTTTCATCAATATCTTCGCATTCGAGCTTGAGATCTGCAGCCTCATTTCTGTACATAACAATACTGCTTTCGGTTTCAGACTTTATCTCTGTGAAAGTAAGTCCGATTTTTGATCCGTCCTTACAACGGACAATATGCGATGTATCAATACCTTCTTTATCAAAAAAGTCAGTAACATATGTGCCGAGCTGATCATCTGAAACGCGGGCAAAAAATCCGCATTTTTTTCCGAGTCTTGCAAGACCTACTGCAATATTAGCAGGAGAACCGCCGAGATATCTCTTAAATGTTGTACTTTCATTAAGAGGACAATAATAATCAACAGGGTTAAAGTCCACTGCAACTCTGCCGACTAAAATAAGATCATACTTTTTGTTTTTATCAAATTCAATGTATTTCATATCAGTTCTCCTTATAGTTGAATATATTTATATGTTTTATAACATTTTTATATACACCCTGAACCATATTCTCTGACAGAGAAAAATAATCATGAGTTGTATTACTGTTAAAATAATATTTTGCTGAACAAGTCAGTGCATCAAAGCTTGCTGTAGCAATATTGATTTTTCTGATACCAAGCTCAATCGCTTTTCTGAACATAGCATCCGTAATTCCCGTACCACCGTGCAAAACAAGCGGAACAGGGCATTTATTATAAATTCTTTCCAGAACATCAAATCTGAGTTCAGGAAGCGCAGGATAATTTCCGTGTGCATTTCCTATTGCAACAGCCAATGCATCTATTCCGGTTTTTTCACAGAACTCTTCAGCAGCATCAGGATCTGTACAGGTAATTTTATGCTCTTCTGTATCACCTTCATTTCCTCCGACTACACCGAGCTCTGCTTCTACGGAAGCACCGAAACGCTCAGCCAAAGCAACAACCTCTTTGGTACACTCTATATTCTCACAGAATGATTTAAGTGAATAATCGAGCATTACAGAAGTAAATCCGTATTGTAATGCCTTCTGCACGCAATCAAAAGTAAGACCGTGATCAAGATGCACGGCAATATTAACCTTTGCATTTTCAGCGGCAGAGACCATCATAGGTGCAATAAGCTCAAAAGGAGAATTATTAAGTCTTTTTTCTGCTATCTGAAGAATTACGGGGGTTGCGGTTTCTTCTGCCGCCCTTATAACTCCCATAACCATTTCCATATTTCCGACGCTGAAGGCTCCGACTGCTTTTCCGACGGCATCAGCCTCATGCAGCAGACTCTTCATAGGTACAAGCATATAATCACCTCTCAACTGATAAATTATATAATATTAAATTTACAAATTCAATATTCATACATTAAATAATTTTAAAATCTCATATACTTTTTTCATAAAATATGATATATTAGTCTCAGAGGTGATTCTGTGAACTACCGTTCCCGTTTACTTAACGATATTGATCAATGGCTTGCAGAGGGAATCATTACCGAAGACCAGGCACAGATCATAAAAGCAAAGTATTCTGAAAAAAAGAACTCCGCTCCCTTATATATTATTCTGGGTGTACTGGGCGGACTGTTTGTTTTTGCAGGCATTATCATAACGCTTGTTTCGCTATGGGAAGATATTCCGCAGCAATTTAAACAGCTGTCAGCATTCTTACCGCTGATTATTTCTTTTTCTGTTTCTTTGATATATCTTACTAAAAAGAAAAATAACGTGCTCTTCAGAGAAATTACCGGAATTTCTTATTGCATCAGCTGTATTGCGACATTGAAACTTACGGAATGGCTCTATATAACTCCGACAGATTTTACATATTTCATAGCTTGCTGTACAATAATGATTTTTCCGCTGATGCTGATACTTAGATCTGTTTCTACTGCCGTATTTATGCTCTTTGATGTATTCACACTGAGCATTATTTTTTCACAGCAATATAAAAACAGCATTATCGCTTATCTGATTTTTATTGTGTCGGCTGCAGCGGTTGTTTTTATCCTATGGTATATATCAAAGACCGTTGAAATTAAAAAGCCTTTTAATAAATCTCTCTTAACCTGGCTCACAGTCATAGCGGTATTCGCATTAACTCTGACGTTTTCAGATATCTGCGATGCCGACATTGGTGTTATTCTTTTTATTGATTTTGCAATCCTTTCTGTATCAGGCAATCCTGACAAACAGCATCTTGCTTATTTGTCTGCCGCAGGAACAGCCGGTGTGAATGTGATTCTCATAATGTATTGCCTTGGTATAATTAATACAGTTACTGATTCGCCTGACCTTGTCAACTCCGCATATCCCTTTTTTCTTCTTGTTATTATGATTATTCTGTTTGCCTTAAATAAAACTAAAAATTTCAGCAAAATTATAGTCATCTCAGCCGCAGTTATCATAACTGTTATATCGGTAATTGCTGCTTTTACATTTTCAGAAGAATTGCCTTTTATTGCAATGGCAATTCTTGCCATGATTTTACTTGCATCAGGAATTATTTATCTCACCGACGGTATAAGAAATATCAGAATTTCATCATTAAACACAGGCATAATATCTGTTTCGGCAGTGCTTTATGTCATATTTGAAAACAGTATTAATTCACTGACAAAAGGAATTATAATAATCGTTGCAGGTCTGCTTATTACAGGTACTGATATATTTGTCATAAGACATAACAGAAAAAAAGACAGAATTACGGAGGTGCACAGCATTGAAAAATAAAACTGCCGCCGTAATCCTGCTATGTATTGCCTTTATTTTTCAATTGATGATTCCGGTAAGCTTAATTATTGAAAAAGAGACAATAAAAACTTACGGTACCGAATATAAGCTGCTGATATCCTCCATAAGTTATGAGGATAAGAACACATTGGAAATATATTATCACGGAGAACACAATCTGAACACAGATGACAAATACAGATATGTAGCACTTACAAATATTAATGAGGATTTATGGGCATTTGAAAAATCCTATACCGAAACTCCCGACACATATTCGTATTTGAGAAGCTCATCCATAAGAAAATTCAAGATCCCCGTCAGATATTACCAATTGAATAATAAGAGCGCGGAGGTCATAACCGATAACGCAGCAACCGTTCAGAATGCCAACAGATACTTTTACTCAACTATTAAGATCCTGAACGGGAAATGCGTATTAACCGGGATTTTTCTGGATGACGGCTCACCGATTGAACTATTGGCATAATCAAAAAAAGAAGGTCCATTGCGACCTTCTTTTTATCATTTCGACTTATATACACTCTCAGCAAAACGGACTGATTCCATTGCATCCTTCGTATAACTGTCAGCCCCGGCAATTTTTGCATAATCTTCATTAACAACCGCACCGCCCACAAATATCTTACAGAACGGAGCATTTTTCTTAACAAGCTCAATCGTCCTGGTCATAGAATTGAGTGTGGTAGTCATAAGAGCACTGAGTCCGAGGAGAGAAGCTCTCTCTTTAACAACAGTATCAAGTATGAGCTGAGGTTCAACATCCTTTCCCAGATCAATTATTTCATAACCGTAGTTTTCGAGTAAAAGTTTCGCAATATTTTTACCGATATCATGCACATCGCCTTTAACTGTTGCTAGTACAACTCTGCATTTTTTAAGCTTGGTACTGACGGCATTTTTCTTAATTATTTCAAAAGCACACGAAGCCGCTTCCGCACTTATCAGCAGCTGCGGAAGGTATATTGTTCCGTTTTCAAAAGCAACACCGGTTTTATCCAATGCAGGTATGATATGATTATTGATAATATCTATTGCCTCTGAATCTTTAATCATCTGCTCACAGATTGCTGCAGCTTTTTCTTTCAGCCCTCTGTATACAGCGTCAGAAAGGTTCAGATCATTCTGTAATAAATCAGTTGACTTTTTCCCGGATTCATTATCGGCATAAGAAATATAATCACGGAAATCGTCATCCAAAGCATTTAGTGCACAGTAAGAATAATAAACATTCATCATAAGATCAGAATAGGGATTTATAATTGCCGCAGAAAGTCCCTCACAAAGTGCCATATTAAAAAATGTGCTGTTAAGCATTTCCCGTCCGGGAAGCCCGAAAGAAACATTTGAGACACCGAGAGATGTTTTGCAATGAAGCTCTTCATTGATTCTTCTAACGGTTGCAAGAGTCACTTTTGCGTTTTCTCTACCTGTGCTTACGGTCATTGTCAGAGGATCAAAAATAATATCCTCTTTTGGGATACCGTACAATGCCGCTTCAGCCAGAATACGTTCAGCAATTTCAATTCTGCCATCAACAGAATCGGGAATACCGTTTTCGTCAAGAGTAAGAGCAATTACACTGCCGCCGTATTTTTTTACAAGCGGAAAAATACTGTCCATAGATTCCTTTTTTCCGTTCACGGAATTTATCAGAGCTTTGCCGTTATAAATTCGCATAGCCCTTTCAAGTGCAACAGGATCGGAGGAATCAAGCTGTAAAGGTAAATCCGTTACACTCTGCAGCTCTTTTACTACTTTTTCAAGCATTTCCGCCTCATTGATACCTGCAAGACCAACATTCACATCAAGTATATGAACACCTTTATCCTGTTGGGAAATGCCTTCCCTGAGAATATAGCCGATATCATTTTCGAGCAAAGCTTGTCTGAATCGTTTTTTTCCGGTCGGATTAATACGCTCTCCGATAAGCACCGGCTTATCATCAAAAACAACACTGTGAGTATAGGATGATACAACAGTAACAGTTTTTTTCGGAATCTCAACAGGAGAAACACCATCAAGACTTTTAACTACTGCAGAAATATATTCAGGAGATGTACCGCAGCAGCCTCCGACAACACGCACACCTGCAAAAACAGCTTTTTTTATCTCAGCTGCAAAATTCTCCGGTAAAACATCATAATAAGTTTTACCGTCAACAAATCCGGGCAATCCGGCATTAGGCTTCATAAGAACAGGGACAGATGATATCTGTATCATTCTATTCACTATTTCGACGGATTTGTCAGGTCCGAAAGAACAATTAAGACCGATCACATCAGCACCCATTCCCTGAAGCATTGCTATCATTGCCTCAGGAGAAGCTCCGGTTACAAGTTTACCGTCTTCACCGTAGGCATTGGAAACAAAAACAGGAAGATCGCAATTCTCCTTAGCAGCAAGGAGAGCTGCCTTTGTTTCATACGAATCATTCATAGTCTCTATCAAAATGAGATCTACATCATATTTTGAAGCAATCCGAATTGATTCAGCAAACACCTCAACAGCATCGTCAAAATCAAGATCTCCTAAAGGCTTCAGCATTTTCCCGGTGGGCCCCACATCAAAAGCAATAAATTTCTCCTGCTTTCCGACTGACTCGTTCCGCGCTTTTTTACAGTTTTCTACAGCAGCAGATATAAGTTCTTCCATTTCATAGGTTGAATATTTTAATGAATTCACACCAAAAGTATTCGTGCTGACCACATTACTTCCGGCATCAAAATATACTTTATGAACAGCAACAACCTCTTCAGGATGTGAAATATTCCACATTTCGGAATGCTCTGCTGCTCCGAGGCCTGCATTCTGAAGCATAGTTCCCATAGCTCCGTCAAGTATGACTATATTATCTTTTAAAAAATCTCTGATTTTCATAACAAACCTCAAATATGCTTAATACCGAATACTGCAGTAACTGTTTTTGACGGTGACATCAGCAAAGTATCATTCAATGTCACACCAATATATTTGGATATGTCAAGATTATCAAAAATAATCTTCTGAGTTGATATATCCAGATTTCCGTATCCGGGACTGAATCTTGGAGTAATACGGCAGAATGACTTTTGGAATTCCTCGGAAATTAATCTGCAGAATTCATCACACAAAGCTTCTATACGCTCTGCACCTAAGGCATGCAGACATACCGCTGTTGCTTTATCGAATGCCTCATATTTACGGATGAGCCTGTCAAAGCCGAATCCTATCGTTGCACAGAACATAACCATCTTATCGCAATTTTTCAGGCAACAACAGAGATCTGAGGATGAAAAACGGAATCCGTCTGCAGAAACATCAGCTTTATCAACTTTTATATCATATATTGAATAGCAGACACGCGGTTCAATAGCAGACATTGATATCTCAGTGCATTTATCGATCAACAAATTGATTTCAGATGTATTCTCGGCATGCAGATATCTCCTCACTTCCCTTTTATTCACTTCAGGGAGAATTATTGAATTAATAACAAGCGAACTATTCATTACTGATAATCTCCGAAAGATTTCTGCAGATAAGACGGGCAACGGAAGGATTATTCATAGAATAAACATGCACATTTGTAATTCCGTTAGCATACAGATCTATAATCTGGTCGGTTGCATAGGCAACTCCGCACTGAAACATTGCAGCGGGATCAGAACCGAATTTATCAACAATTGCCATAAAACGCTGGGGAATATGAGAGCCGGAAAGAAGCTTTGCTCTTTTTATCTGGTTTGCATTTGTTATCGGCATAATTCCGGGCACAACAGGAACAGTAATTCCTGCCTCTCTTATTCTGTATAAGAAGCTGTATAACAGATTATTATCAAAAAACATCTGAGTAGTCAGAAAA
Organism: Acutalibacteraceae bacterium; assembly: GCA_045536195.1. Classification (GTDB taxonomy): domain Bacteria; phylum Bacillota; class Clostridia; order Oscillospirales; family Acutalibacteraceae; genus RUG806. The sequence continues at coordinate 73,949 of JAZSNB010000068.1, read as the reverse complement.
TCACATCCGGCATCTACTTTTTCTTTAAGAAAAGCAATATCTGTTTTTCTGTCTGCGCTTTCAGGATGAATTTCAGGATAACAAGCTGCCCCTATACAGAAATCATCTCCATATTCTTTTATGTCGCGGATAAGTTCAATTGCATGATTATAATCACGAAGAGCATTATCCTGATTCTTCATTTCTTCAGGAATATCACCGCGTAACGCCATTATATTTTTTATACCTGCTTCTTTAATTGCAGTAATCTGTTTATGTACAGACTCTCTGGTAGAAGATACGCAAGTCAGATGAGCCAGTGATGGCACATTGAATTTTTCCTTAATATCTTTTGCAATTTCAAGTGTATATTTACTGGTTCCGCCTCCGGCACCATATGTCACGCTCATAAAAGACGGCTTCAATGCTGCAATTTCAAACACAGCACGCTGCACACCTTCAAATGAGCTGTCTGTTTTCGGAGGAAACACTTCAAATGACAGTGAGAGCTTTTCATTTTTTAACATTTCGGATAATTTCATATAATCACCTTCGTTAAAAATTATACATTAAATAGTAAATTTTTCAAGACAATTTACAATAATTATTGAGTTTTTTATTTTTATCATATTTACTCTTGATTGATTTGAGAAAAAAATATATAATTAAATAAAATTATCTTCGGAGGTAAACTATGCACACATCCGACAATCCGGCTTCCCGGTGGAGTCTGGAAATTATTAATAAGCTTCCTAAGGGCAGAAAGTTCAAAGTAGCACTTTTTGATTTTGACGGTACACTCAGCCTGATACGTGCAGGCTGGCAGGAGATTATGATTCCGTACTTTATTGAGGAATTCATATCTTCCTTACCGCAGCACGAAGAAACAGACGAAGAAATTGAAAATCTTGTAACTTCTTTTGTTGATAACCTCACCGGTAAGCAAACCATTTTTCAATGCTTACAGCTAAAGCATGAGATTGAGCTTCGCGGAGGTATTGCAAAAGAAGCAATGGATTATAAAAATGAATATCTTAACAGATTATTCAGAAAAATCGAATCAAAGCGCAAAGGACTCAGTGACGGCACAATAAATCCGCTTCAATTGCTTGTCAAAGGCTCCGAGGGCTTCCTTAAAGCTTTGAAAAATAACGGTATTGAAATATTCTGTGCCAGCGGAACAGATCAGCCTCAGGTAATTGAAGAAGCAACCCTTCTCGGTCTTGACGGTTATTTCGGAAATAATATATTCGGTGCTCTTGATGAACATGCAAATCAGTGTTCCAAAGAGCTTGTAATAAACCGTCTTCTTAAAGAAAACAACATAAAAGGCGAAGAATTGCTTTCGTTCGGCGACGGATTTGTAGAAATTGAACTCGTTAAAAATGTCGGAGGATATGCAGTTGCTGTTGCCACTGACGAAGAAAAACAATGCGGGGTAAATGAATATAAGCGCGAACGACTTCTGAAAGCCGGTGCAGATGCTGTTATCCCGGATTTTGAAGACTACGAAACACTTGTACAGTATTTGCTCAGTTTATAAATAAAGGAGAATTTTTATGAAAAAATTTACTATCAAGTACAAAGTCGGAAACAAAATTATCACAACAACTGAAACCTCAAACAGCTTTTTTGATCTTGAAATCATTGATACCCCTGACAGATTCAGAGTTTTACTTAATCCTAAAAAAACTTTTGAGCTCGTTGACTTTTATGCAGAAATGCCCTTCTGCTTCAAAAAAGGTGATAAATTCTTCGGTGCCGGCTATCAGTCTTGGACTGTTACCCGCGAATACACCTGTGATGATATAATGCGAAGCACAATCAAGCTTGCAAATATTCACAAAAAGCTCAAGCACATTGCTTCAATGACCAGTGACGAAAGATTCGTTGAATACTCAGAAAAGCCGGGTGAATTCCATTCTCACGGCTATACATACGTGCGCAACGGTGAAAAAATGTGGCTTTGCGGTTCTCTTTGTGAAAAAACAGGCTTCTCATACCTTAAGGTTAAAATGAAAGAAGATTATTTCTCTTTCAGAAAGGATGTCCTCGGAAAATTTGTTACAGAGCCTTATCTCGTTTTTGATTTTGTTTTCTTTACCGGCACATATGATGAAGTATTTGATAAATACTTTTCGTTATTCGATATGCCCGAAACCAGAAACGGGGCTATGAGCGGATACACCTCATGGTATAATTATTTCCAGAATATAAATGAAGAAATTATTCTGCGTGATCTTAACGGACTCGACAGAGCAAAAGAAGATGTATCCATATTTCAGATCGATGACGGTTATGAAACCTTTGTCGGCGACTGGCTTGATCCCAATCCTTCAAGATTCCCCCACGGTATGAAATACATAGCTGATAAGATTCACGATAAGGGATACAAAGCAGGCATCTGGCTTGCTCCTTTCAGTGCACAGAAAGTATCAAGAATTGCAAAAGAGCATCCCGATTGGCTTGTAAAAGATGACAAGGGTAAGCCTTTACAGGGTGTACTTGCTTGGGGCGGTGCTTATATTCTTGATTTCTATAATGATGAAGTTAAAGAATACCTCAGAAAAGTTTTTGATACGGTAATTAATGAATGGGGATTTGATATGGTAAAGCTTGACTTTCTTTACAGTGAGTGCTTATATCCCCGTAACGGTAAATGCCGCGGCGAAATTATGCGTGAGTCTCTTGAATTCCTCCGTGAAATCGTAGGTGATAAATTATTCCTCGGCTGCGGTGTTCCTATGAGCTCATGCTTCGGTCTTGTTGATGCCTGCAGAATAAGCTGTGACGTAGACCTTACTTATAAGGGCAAAATCTATAATTTCCTCCAGGTTTCAAATGAAATTCTCAGTGCGCAGCATGCTATAAATAATTCGATTTTCAGACGTCATCTTAACGGCAGAGTCTTTATGAATGACCCTGACGTATTTTTCCTCAGAAATAATAATCTCAAATTTACCGATGAGCAGAAACTCTTGCTTGCAAAAATAAATAATCTCTGCGGAAATGTCCTTTTTGTTTCCGACAATGCAGGTGATTTTGATTCAGTTCAGATGGAAAGACTGCGCAAGTTCTTCAGAAAAACAGATGAAAAAGTTTTATCGGCAGAATATACCGACAAAGAAAATATTGAGATTGTAACACTGCTCGACGGCGAGAAAAAGACGTTTTCATTCAACATAAAAAAAGGTACAGTTAATTAAGTATTTTACTGAGCTTAACCGAAACCAAATAATTAAACAGCAGTAGCATCCGTTTGGTTGTTACTGCTGTTTTTTAGTTATTTATCTTCTTTTTTTGCTTTTTCAATAACCTGAACGTAAGGCATAAGCATACCTTCATTCATTTTATTACCCATTTTGGATTTTATCTTATCAGAGCTGAGCATTGCACCGACCATATACATAGCGTAAGACATAATTTTATGTTTATGCGGGAAATCATAAAGTCCGTGCTGCTTATAAAACTTATGATCAGCTTTCATCATACCTCGCATCTGATAAACAAGATCCCTGAATATTTTCATTCCGCCTACACCAAGGAAATTCGAGGGCTGAACATAAGATTTTTCGATTGCATAATCAAGCTTAAGCGCCATTTCATCAACTGCGGTGTTTGTATCTGCTTCATCTGTGGCAACACCGGCGATGAAATTGCCGCCGACTTCTCCCCTGCCTTCCACAATCATTCTGAGATTATCTTCCTGAGAATAAGGTCCGCTCACAAGATATCCGACAGGCATTCCCATTGTAACGCTTCTGTGTCCGTTACAGAATTGTCTGTCGTCGTATTTCTTAAACAAAGCTCCCATAGAATGGTCCTTGATTGAAAATGCATAAACAATAGCGTCAGCCTTCTGAATATTATTTCGGAGAGTTTCACTGAATCCGTCTTTATAAACACATTCCCCGGTAACGGCACAGTTAAAACATCCGAGACAGCCACCTTTAATATTCAGATCATTAAGATTAAGAACCCTTACATTGCCGGAGGATACAGCTGAAAATCTTTCAATCATTTTCTGAAGACTGTAGTCTTCCTCATTCATGTCGGTAACAACAACAATATCCCTGTTATTTTTAGTTTTACTCTTGTCGGGAATATCAGCAATAACGGAGCTTTGGGGAATAATATTTTTTGTACGTGATTCGAAAACATTATTCTCAATAGACCACAGAACATATCTGAAGAAATCAACTGCTTCTTTCTGTCCTTTTTCTTTTGTAAGGTCATCCATATCAGCAGAAAGTCCCTTTATATATCTGAGTCCCATATCAAAACAATTTTCAGCAACATAAGTATGAGCTGTAACGTCGTAAAAATGTTTAGATGTGGTAATCTGTGTCACAACTTTTCCTGTAACATTTATCTTATTGATTTTCATAAGTTCAATGAATCTGTGAAGCTGACACGGTGCAATAAATGTGTACACTGGATATGAAAACAGAAGCATATCTGCAGAATTGATCTTTTCAGCCGCTTTGGAAAAATCCTTTTCAATACTCCTTATCTGTTGTCCTGCATTGAGAACTTCAAATTTATGCTCAGGAAACTTTATTTCAAGATATTTTGAAGTCTGCAGAGTAATACTGTATTTCCCTTTGGGACTACCGTTGATCACAAGAATATTCATAGCAATTCCTTTACAATATACATTTTTTGTTAACATTCTACCATTTGTGATAAGAATAGTCAATGTAAATTATTGTTAATATTATAAATTTATTAATTTTAGGTCTTGTACTTTTAATATTTTTATTATATAATGTCCTTTGTGTGGTTTATTCCGCCCCTATTATTCATATTTGAAAGGTGTTTAATTATGGCAAAAAATGAAAACCAAGCGAACACATATCGCGATGAAAGAAAAAAAAGATTAGCCAAAAGTGCTAAGAAAACTAACAAAAAAACTTTTGATTCCGTTACTGTAACAACATATGTAATCAGAGCACTTATAGCAATTGCAGTTATTGCTTTTGCAGGTTTTATGTTTATCCAGTTCGGTGTGCCTCACAAGTTTTTACCCGCAGTAAAAGTCGGTGACAGAACATACACTGCTGCTGAATACGGTTTCTTCTATTCTTCAGTATTTAATTCTTATGCTGAACAGTCAAACTCTCTTTCTCAGACAATGGGTTATACAATGTTTGACTATACAAAAGATCCCGCTGCACAGACAACCACTGATGAAGACGGTAACACAATTACATATGATGAGCTTTTCAAAAAAGGCGCATTAAAGAATATGGAAACCACAAATTACTATCTTGAAAAGTGCGAGGCTGAAGGTGTTGTTCTCAATGATGAACATCTGCAGGAAATCAGTCAGCTTATGGGAGATCTTACAACAGCTGCTGAGAATCAGAACATTTCATTATCAAGATACATTTCACTTGCTTATTCAAACGGTCTTTCTCAGAAGAAGTTTGAACAGCTTATCGGTGAACAGTTCCTCGTTGCTCAGTACATCGAAGGACTTGAGGATGAATGCTATAACAGCATAACAGACGAAGAACTTGAAAGTGCTTATGCTGCTGATCCTTCTGATTATGAATCTGTCGACCTTCGTCTTTTCGGCTTCGAAATAGCTGATTATGAAGAAACAACTGCTGCCGCAGAAGAAACAACTGCTGCTACCGAAGAAACAACTGCTGCTACCGAAGAAACAACTGCTGCTGCCGAAGAAACAACTGCTGCTGCCGAAGAAACAACTGCTGCTTCTGAAGAAACAACAGCTGCTGAAGAAAGAGTTCCCGGCGCAACTGAATTGCTTGCAGAAGAAATGCTTGGTAAGATTACAGATGAAGCATCATTTATCAAGCTTGCTCAGGAATATGCTGCTGAAGATGAAAAAGAAGTTTTTGCAAATGATACTGCTACTCTTGCAAAAGCAATCAAAAAGTCCGCTGTTGCATCCAATATCGGTGAAGAACTTGCCGAATGGCTCTATTCTTCAGAAAGAAATATTGGCGATAAGAGAATCTTTGTTGCTGATGAATATGTATATGTTATCTATATTCTTAAGACATCCTACAGAAATGACGAGCCTCTCGTTGATGCAAGACATATCCTTGTAACATTCGACAGTGTTGCAAGCAAGCTCGCAGCTCAGGAAGGTAACACAATCGACACAACAAAGAAAGACGATGCTGAAGTTTCAACAACAAAAACCGAAGATGAATTAGAAATCACAAACGAAGGCACAGGCTACTCAATTGAACTTGTCAACGAAACATATAAGCAGGCCCGTGATATCTACGACAAATTTATGAGCGGTGAAAAGACAGAAGAAGCATTTGCTGCACTTGCTGAAGAATACAGCGAGGACACAGGTTCAGTTGGTGAAAACGGAAGCGGCGGCCTCTATGAAGGTATTGAAAGAGGCAAGATGGTTAAGCCTTTCGAAGATTGGGTATATGATGAGAAGCGTGAACCCGGCAATGTTGATCTTGTTATGACAGAATATGGTTGGCATATTATGTATTTTGTTAAACAGCATGATGAACCCGCATGGAAGAGCGATGTAAGAAATTCTCTCGGTTCAGCTGAATTTGAAGAAATTGAAAAAGAACTTGAAGCTTCAATTGAAGGAACCGCTACAGAAGCTACTTTCTATAACTTCGCTATAAAGCAGGCTTATAAGAATATCACAAACCGCTTCTGATAAACAGATTCAAAAAAACAGTTACCGTAAAACTGCGGTAACTGTTTTTTGTATTATTAATATAAATAAATATATATGGAATCAGCCATCCAATAAAGGTTTATCCCTGAATTGAATTATATTCTTCCTGAAGCCTTCGAATTCGAGAATAATAATTTCATTAACACCTTTCTTTAAAAACGGTGCAGGCAAATACAATGTTTGCTGAGGACCTTTTTCCCAATATCGGGAAAGCAGTCTGCCGTTTACCCATACAACACCTTTTTTGAAATTATTAAGATGCATAAATGTGTCTTTTATTTCCTCATCTAATACCAATCGACCTTTAAGAAAAACAGGATTTTTTCTGAATTTCGGACTAAGATCCCTTTCAAAAGAAATAGAATCAATATCACTGAGAGGCAAAGTATATGCTTTCCAATGAAAGAGAATCTGATTTCCCAAGCGCACAGGCGATACTATGCCTTTATAATCCTTAAGATAAGGACCGTAGTTGATTCTGCCCATATTTTCGACCAGAATTGACAATTTTACTCCTTCAGCGGGCACATTGAGTTTAATTTTACAGCGTTTGTCATTTCTGTATCTGATTCCTGCAAATTTGTCATTAATATAAACATATGCTCTGTCATGAGCATCTATATACAGGTAATCAGTTTCACGGGGACCTCTGACATAAGTTTCGTATAATATATAGCCATAGCCCTGATTAAGCTTTTCCATGGGCATCGGCAAAGCAGTTTCATAAACATCGGACAATTCCTCTAAATTTCCGAACAACTCCGCCTTTTCATTAAGCACAACCTGGTTATAGGCAACAGTTTCAGGTTCCTTGATTTCAATATCGTTCACATAACCATATTCTGAAAGTATTTCTCTGAACTTATAATACTTTTCAGTAAGTCCGCCATACTCATTTACCGGAGCATCGTCATCATAGCTGTTAACCGTAGGCTGATATTCTTTATCAGTACAGTTAGCTCCGTTCATAAAACCGAAATTAGTACCGCCGTGCATCATATAAACAGAAACACTGCCGCCGCATTTCAATATTTCCTTAAATGTTGCAGCTGCATCTTCGGGAGAACGTGAATGATGCTTTTCACCCCAATGGTCAAACCAACCGTTCCAAAATTCAGCACACATCAAAGGTCCCTCCGGCTGAAATTTTCTGAGATTATCAAAATTCTTTAACGCACGTGAGCCGAAATTACAGGTTTTGTGAATTTCAGGTATTGTTCCGCCCGTAAGCATAAAATCACAGTCTCCGTCAGAAGTAAACAGCTCTGTTGTTATCCCCCTCGCTCTAAGTCCTGCCGCAATATACCGCATGTATTCAAGATCATCACCGTAGCTTCCGTATTCATTTTCAACCTGAACCATAATCACACTGCCTCCCCTGTCGATCTGACAGGAAGCAATTATAGGTATGAGCTTATCAAAATAAGCATCTGTTTTCTCAAGATAAGTACGGTTCATGCATCTGAGCTCAATATCGTCATACTTAAGAAGCCACCACGGAAAACCTCCGAATTCCCATTCCGAGCAGATATACGGTCCCGGTCTCACAATTGCATACATACCAAGTTCATTGATCAGCTCCAGATAGGCCTTAAGATCAAGCATCCCCGAAAAATCAAATCTACCTTCCTCAGGCTCATGAAGATTCCAGGCGGTATATGTTTCTATAGTATTGAAACCGCAGGCTTTGATTTTCAGCAGTCTGTCTCTCCAGTATTCACGGGGAACACGAAAATAATGCATAGCTCCCGAAATTATCTTTACGGGCTCGCCGTTTAATAAAAAATCTTTTTTACCGATCAGAAACTCATTCATACCTTTTTCCTTTCTACTACAGATACTGCCAATTTTTTTTCTTTATCTATATATGAAGTAAGAACTTTACAATCAGAGTCAGAGCAAACTACATTTGCTGAATTTATATCAAAAACTGTTTTGTTTATCTCAGACCGGATTCCTCTGCCGGTAGAATAATAATGAGCTTCTTTCAGTGAAGAAATCACTGCATATTTTTGTTTTACACTTTCTTCATTACATTCATTATGATTGACAAGCTCTGCAAATGAATATACAGATTCGGAAAACACGTTCCGTATTTCAGAATCTGATAATAACTTCTGTGCTTCACGGAAGCTGAATTCTCTGACCGGAAATAAGCTGATTCCTATGTAATTATCAGATACGGCACAGGCAACATAATCTCCTTCTGTTACAATGCAAATTTCGACATCAAAATTTCCGACAATGCTTTTTGAATTAGGATTGCATAACAACGTAAAAGAGAATTCAGGTGCATCACAAAATTCGGAAAGACATCTGCGAGCTACGATTTCACAACAGAACAAAACAGCTCTGTCTCTGACACTTTCAAGAGAAGCTATTTTTTTCTGTCTTGCCTCAGTAAGTATGGGAAAATACTTTTTTATCAGCTCGTCACTGAGTTCATTTATATTCATAACTTTATATATCATAATGATCACCGCCTGTTTATTTCATACATTTCACTGATTTCTTTAGCTTTTATTGCAATCATTTCCCTGAGGGATTCAGGATAAATTACTTCAATATTATTTCCGAACTGCATAATCCAGGATGCAAGTCCGTCATTAATATACAAATCATCGTGAATATAGAACCAACCGGACTCTGCTCTTTTTATAGAGACCTTCTCCCCGAATCTGTCAAGCATATCCTCAAGAATATCAATTCTGCACCTTAACTCTGTGCTCTGTGCATTGCCGCTGAACATATTAAAGGTTTTGGAAACATAATCAGCACAGTTAAAAGATGTTTTATAATCTGATACCTCGCTGAAATGTCTGGCTGTTTCTGCAAGAATCTCAACTTTTCTTATCCTGTCGATTCTCAGATGCATAAGATTATCATATTTTTCATTATTAGCAACAAGATAATAGTGGTCATTAGACCATATAAGGGCATAAGGACTAAGTATGAATTCTTTTTTTTCATTTGTAGCTGCAAATCTGTTATCAAGCTTTCTTTTTACATAAGTAAGCTTTACTTTATTAAAATTCTTTATAGCTTCATCAAGAGAACTGATGCTGTAAAATATTTCTTCGTTATTGCATTTATTTCTGCTGTCAATAAAAACCTGTTTTCTTAATTTTTTAGCATTTTCCACGCTAGTCAGTCTTTCGGCTTTTTCAAGCAGCGATCTGGTTTTCTTTTTTGATATAAAATTTGCAGCCTGAACAGCATCACTGAGCAGACGAAGTTCTGCAGGTTCAAATTCTCTGGACGCAATAAACCAACCGGTTTTCGGCTTTGATGTTTTTATAATATCAAGACCGTATTCTATAAGAATATCAATATCCTTGTAGATAGATTTACGTTCGCATTCTATTCCGAGTTCATATAAATGCTGAGCAATATCTCCGGCATTAAGAACATTCTCCTCATCCGAATATGTTTCAAGAATATCTTTTATATACAATAATTTAAGCTTTGAATCTTTTTTTCCTGCCAATATTATCATTCCCTGCGTTTTTGTTATTTTTATTATACAAAAAATCTATTGACAAATCAACACCGGATGCTATAATAAAAATATAATACTTCGGGGCGGGGTGCAATTCCCCACCGGCGGTCATAGTCCGCGAGCCATAAGGCTGATCCGGTGTAATTCCGGAACCGACGGTATAGTCCGGATGATAGAAGTACACAAATAGTTTTCGCCCCGATATAATTATATCGAGGTGTTTTTTTTATGGTCAAAAGCAAGTCTCTTTTCAAATTGGTAGCTACAGCGATGATGTGTGCCCTTGCAGTAGTAATGATGCTTATTGTCAGATTCAGCCTATTGCCCAATGCTAAGTTTCTTGAATATGATATGGGTGATATACCTGTTATTCTTTCAACAATGCTGATTAATACACCGGCCGGCTTTATTGTCTTATTTTTTGTTTCTCTTATACAATCTCTTACTGTCAGTGCGGCAAGCAGCTGGCAGGGGTTTATTATGCATATGTGTTCAACCGGCTGTTATATAATTATTCTCAGATTTTTTACTTATAGAAACGACAGTTTCAAGCGTCTCGTTTCAGGTCTTGTTACAGCCACCGTTGCGCTTACAATCATTATGATCCCTCTTAATCTTATTTTCACACCAATGTATCTTAAGGTTCCTGTTGAAGCAGTCGAACAATTGCTTCTTCCTGCTATAATTCCTTTTAATTTGATTAAAGGTGTATTAAATTCGATTATAATTATATTAATTTATAAGCCGATAAATTCTATACTCAAAAAAAATAATATGTCAATTTATAATTAACAATATATTGTTGACTTTTATCTGTTTTTGTAATATAATCTTTATATATTCATAATCCTTATGAAGAGTGGCGGAGGGAACGGCCCTATGAAGCCCGGCAACCTGCTTTCAGCAAGGTGCTAATTCCGCGGTTATACCGAGAGATAAGGTTATTTATACTCACGGTATGTCCGTGAGTATTTTTTTTGGAGGTTCAAATATGTCTAAGCATTTTTTCACATCAGAATCAGTAACGGAAGGACATCCTGACAAAGTCTGCGATCAGATTTCAGATGCTGTCCTTGACGCTCTTCTTGAACAGGATCCCTATTCCAGAGTTGCCTGTGAATCAGTATGTACAACCGGCATGGCTCTCGTTATGGGGGAAATAACAACAAAAGCTAATATTGATATACCCGCTGTTGTAAGAAAGGCAATATGTGATACAGGATTCAATTCTCCTGAAGCAGGATTCGACGGTAACACCTGCGCAGTTCTTACAACCATTGACAAACAGTCTCCCGATATTGATATGGGTGTCAGCAAATCACTTGAATTAAAGAGCGGAGACACTGATGATTATAATCTTCACGGTGCAGGAGATCAGGGTATGATGTTCGGTTACGCCTGTGATGAAACTCCTGAGCTTATGCCGATGCCAATTACTCTTGCACACAAGCTCGCCAAGAAATTATCTGAAGTGAGAAAAGACGGTACTCTTGATTATCTTCGTCCTGACGGAAAAACTCAGGTCACAATCGAATATGAAGATGATAAGCCTGTAAGAGTTGACACTGTTGTTGTTTCAACTCAGCATAAAGCCTGTGCAGAACTTGAAACAATCAGAAAAGATATGATTGAAAAGGTAATCCTGCCTACAATTGATTCTTCTCTTATCGATGAAAACACCAAGTTTTTCATCAACCCCACCGGAAGATTTGTTACAGGCGGTCCTGAAGGTGACAGCGGACTCACAGGCAGAAAAATTATTGTTGATACCTACGGCGGCTATGCCTGCCACGGTGGCGGTGCTTTTTCAGGAAAAGATCCCACCAAGGTTGACCGTTCAGCTGCTTATGCAGCTCGCTATGTAGCAAAGAACATTGTTGCTGCAGGACTTGCGAAGCGTTGCCAGGTTGAACTCGCTTATGCAATCGGTGTGGCAAAGCCTGTTTCAATTCTTATTGATACATATGGTACAGGTGTAATTTCCAATGAAAAGTTATCTGAAGCCGTATCAAAAGTTTTTGATTTGAGACCTGCCGCTATTATTGACTATCTTGATCTCAGAAAGCCCATTTATCATAATGTCGCAGCTTACGGTCATATCGGAAGAACCGATCTTGATCTTACATGGGAGAGAACAGACAAGGTTGATGAATTAAAAGCTGCTGTTAAATAATAGCAAAAAGGCTTGATACAGATTTTTGTAACAAGCCTTTTTCTCTTTTACTTCATATCTTTGTTTTCAACAAGAACTTCATTCTCTCTGAACAACATGGATATACACCAGATACCGGCAAGTGCAACTATAGTGAATATAATTCTGCTCACTATTGCGCCCTGCCCGCCGAAGATCCAGCCGACAATATCAAATTTAAACAAGCCGATAGAACCCCAGTTCAGTGCACCGATAATTACAAGTATCAATGCTATCTTATCAAGCACTCTATTCACACTCCTTTATAATTTCTCAATTATTATTTACTCAAAATACTTTGTTATTCATAAAAAAGGATGAATATTATGGCAAATCAACTAAAATTTAACAACGGAAGATTCAGAGTCATGCTGGTTGGCGATCCTCATGAAAGCAGCAAATGTAATTCAATACAGGATAAAAACAAAATACAGGATTACCTATCACTTCAGTATGCTGCAACAGAGCAGTTAAAACCTGATCTTGTTATTCTTATGGGTGACAATTCTCACGGAGACACACCTGAAGAATTAAAGAAAGTGCTTCTCCGCATAACAAAGCCATATGCTGAAAAAAACATTCCTTTTGCTTTTGTTTTAGGAAACCATGACCTTGAATGCGGTGTAAATACAGTACCTGATCAGTACAATGTTTACAGACAGCTTCCCTGTTGTATCCTCCCCGCCTCCGATGAAATCAGCAGTTTCGGAGACTATAATGTTCTCATTTTCTCAGAAACTTCCGATGAACCTGTGTTTAATTTCTGGCTTATGTATTCAGGTAACAGAGCGCAGAACGATTACTACAGCTATTATGATTTTGTTAAACAAGAGCAGATTGACTGGTATGAAAACAAAAGCAATCTTCTCAAAAACACCTATTCAAAAAGGATTCCTGCGGTAAACATACAGCATATTCCGGTGCCCGAAGAATTTACACTGTTAAAAGAATGTTCAGCACTCAGAATGATGCACGATGCTGTCAGCGGACAAAATGAACAAAACGGAAGATATTATGTCCTTGATAAATCAAAAACCTGCGGATATATGGGAGAAGCGCCCTGCACATCCGGATATAACAGCGGGCAGTTCGCCTCATGGAAAAAAACCGGTGATGTAGTTGGTGCGTTTTTCGGTCACGATCACATGAATGACTTTGCCGGTGTTGTTGACGGAATATTATTAGGTCAATGCAAAACAGCCGGTTTCAGACCATACGGCGACGGACTTATGCAGGGAGTCAGAATTATTGATATAAATGAAAAGACTCCCGATTCTGTATGTACTAAGATGGTATACTACAGGCAGCTGATAGGCAGCAACTGTTTATCTATCACAGGTTCAGAAAAAATTTTAAGAGACAGAACCGGTGTAAAGATTGATGCAATCAAATCAATTGCAAAATATACCGCACCTTTTATTGTACCTCTCGTTTCACTTAAAATACTAAAAAAACTGTTTTCGGAATAAAAATGATGATTAAAAAACTTAAAGAATTTTTAGTCAGGCTCATATTAAACGATCCTGACTTCAATATTCCGGATAATAACAAATCCTCCGTCAGTAAAGATAAAACAAAAGAGAAAAACAAAGAAAAAAGCAAAGAGATTTCTTCTGAAGATAATAAACCGACGGATAATAATGAGAAAAAATCCGATTCTTCTGAAAAGCAATCCGCAAAACGAAAGTCCAAAATAGGTATCAACATTTATCTCGGTATTGCCGTTGTTTTGTCATTTTGTTTCTATTTGGTAAGTAATCATCTTGTCGATGTAAACAATTCCCGTAACATAGAATACAATGCTTATTTCAGCGAAATCGATATGACAGAACAATCAACAAAGTCCCATTTTCCGATTAACATCAATACTGCTTCTGCAGAAGAAATTATGCTTTTACCGGACATAGGTTCAACAATATCAAAGCGCATTGTAAAATACAGAACAGAAAACAACGGTTTCAATAGTATTGAAGAGATTATGAATATTCAGGGAATCGGAGAAGGTACCTTTGAGAAAATTAAAGATCTTATCACACTTTGATAAAAAAGATGTAGGTTATAAGCTTACATCTTTTTTTCTTTATAATTGAAATTCTACTATGAATAAAAACAAAAATGCTGCCTCCCACACAGAAGCAGCATATATATTATTTGGATTTCAGATAAGAAAGAGCAGCCTGATACTGCGGATCCTCACTCAGAGAAATGTTTCCGAGCTGATTTTTCATACTCTCGGAAATCTCTACCTTGAGATCAGGATCAACTCCTTTTTCATCAAAAGAATCACTGGTGTAAGGAATTATTTCAGCAACAGTAAGAGTCACGGCAGCACCGTTTTCAAGCCTGAACAGTTCCTGCAATGAGCCGTGTCCCGAAGAAGTCTCACCAACAAGAACAGCTTTGCCGAAATCACGAAGATCACAAGCAACAAGCTCAGCTGCACACTCTGTTCTGTCATTAATAAGAACAGCAAAGCGGAACGGTAAGGATGCCGAATCAGAGGAAGCCTGACTTACAATTTCACCGGATGAATTCTTAGCCGTATAAATTGCCCCTGTTCCTTCATTTCCGACAGGAACAATTATATCAATTATACCTGCTGCAACATCAAGGTCCGCCCCTGAAGAATTTCGCAGATCAATTATAACTGAAGTAACATCTGCTTCAGTAAAAGTATTCATAATATCCTTGAATTCCTGAACAGTGTGCTCAAAAAAGTCAACGATTCTTACATAACCGTATTTACCGTCAATGCTGCTTATACATGAGGATGCATTATATCCTGATATAAGCTCAATTTCTTTAGTCTCAGTTTTCTTATCATCCTTTGTTTTTTCAGCAGGCTGGTTAGTATATGCAATTTTAATCTTGCTGTCAAAGGAATCAGTAAACAGTGCAATTAACTCTTTATGATTTTCTTCTGTAACATTCTTTCCGTTTACAGAAACAATATGAGTGTCTTTTTTTATCTCTGTTGACGCCGCCGGGGAATTTTCTTCCACGAAAGAAACAATCAGATCGTCAGTAGCACTTTCATAATAAACATTGATTCCAAGACCCGGCATTCTGCCTTTAATAAGATTATTATAAATTTCAAAATCCTCGGGAGCAATATAATAACAAAAGCTATCTCCAAGACCGGCAAGGAAACCATTGGCAAGACTTTCATCCACACGGGAAGAATCCATTTCACCGAAATATTCTTTTCTTACCAATTCTTCAACATCAGCAAGAGAAGAATACTGCTGAGCACGCTGAGGCAATTCAACGAGTAATTCATTATAATGTTTAACAACAAGATTTATGCTTATAACACTTGAAACGGCAATTGCCGCAAGAATAACGGCAATTGCAATTCCTAAAGGTATTCTTTTACTCATTTTTTCACAACTCTCTGTTTATGGCAATGAAGCATAGCTTGAGGGGTCTGTTTTAGTACCGTTTACACGTACTTCAAAGTGACAATGCGCACCGGTAGAATAGCCTGTAGAACCGGCATATGCAACTATATCTCCCTGGCTGACAGATTGACCTACAGACACATTAAGCTGACTGTTATGAGCATAAATTGTAACTATACCGTTTCCGTGGTCAATACCTACGTAATATCCGTATGAATTGTGCCATGTAGCAATAATTACAGTGCCTGATGCAGATGCTCTTACAGCTTTACCGTATGTACCGCTCCAACAGCAGGTATCTGTACCTCCATGGAATTTATAAACACCGGAGATGGGGTCACCTCTATAACCGTAGTTAGATGAAATATAAACGTCATCATACTGTAAGGGCCAGATAAAACCGCCGGGCTTAGAAGCTACATTACCGTCACCTTTGGATGCACTGTTGATAATAGCATCGATCTTATCTTCAAATGCTTTAAGATCAGCCTCATAGCTTTCTACAAGCTTTTTATAAGTATCACTTTCAGCATCAAGCTCCTTAATATAAGCATATGCCTCCTGCTGAAGAACCTTAAGTTCATCCTGTGATCCTTCAAGCTTTGATCTTGATGCCACTATTTCATCTTCTTTAGCACTGAGTTCATCAACCTTAACCTGATGTTCATCCCGCTTCACTTCAATTTCATCAATCATTACTTCATATTCAGCAGTAAGTACATCAAGCTTCACTATATCTTCATTAAGAGTGTTAACAAGAGCCTCATCACGTCTCGCACGCTGCTGAGAAATTTCTTTTATGATAAGGTATGTTGTAAAATCATCACTTTCATCAAGATCAAGAAGAAGTTCAACATCCGAGGTTGCACCGTTGACGTAAACTTCACGCAATCTGTCCTGAAGTTCAATATAAACATTATCTATTTCATCTTCAGTTTCGGCAACTTCAGCTTCATTCTCAGCAATATCATCTTCAATAACTGAAATTTCAGAATTAAGAGCATCAATCTTTTCCTGAATTACTGCCTTATCAGCTTCAAGACCGTCAATTTTTTCGTTAAGAACATCAATCTGAGACTGATAATTCTCAATCTGTCCTGCAAGCTGATCTGCATATTCCTCTTTATCAGCGATATTTTCTTTAAGCTTTTCAATTTCAGCATTAGCTTCATCAATTTTTTGCTGAAGCTCTTCCTGCTGCTTCTCATACTCATCAACCTTTGCCTGATCTTCACTGCTTAAGGTAGCAAAAGAAACAACACTGAGTGACATAATACATAAAAGGGAAAGAACGAGAGAAACAATCTTCTTAAAAATATCAGTTTTCATTCAATTCAACACTCCCCTGCTCTTTAAGATATTTGCGCATTGAAATAAGGCTTCCGAAACCGCCGGTAAGAATACTTACAAGTATAAATCCGACACAAATATAAAGTGCATAATCCCAGAAATTAACAATAGTGTTTCCGAGAATTCCGAAAATGGAAGCAAATGCTCCGCCTAAGGCATTATAAAGAACTGCAAGTAAACCGAAAGATAATACAGCAGAAATCAATCCGATAAAAATACCTTCTACAAGGAAAGGCCAACGGATGAACCAATTGGTGGCACCGACAGCTTTCATAATGCTGATTTCAAGACGTCTTGAAAACATTGTGATTCTGACAGTGTTTGCAATAATAAATAATGAAACTATAAATAAAACAATGATAATACCAATACTGATGTAAGTAACTGCTGTTCTCAGTTCTTCAAGCTTTGATGCAAGATCACTGTTCTGCTGAACACTGTTTACGGTTTCAATTGAATTTATAGCAGATACTGTTTCGGAAAACATTGCCATATCAGAAACAGTAACCCTGAAACCTTCAGGAAGGAAGCTGTCGTCAATATCCTTAAGAAGATCTGCGTCTTCCCCAAGAGAAGCAACAACAGAATTATATGCCTGTTCTTTGGAAACATATTCACACGATGCAATATTTTCCAGGGATTTTATACTATTCTCCGTAGCTTTAACAGTATCCTCTTCAGCACCGACCTCACAGAAAACCATAACTACATTCTGGTTTTCAATATTCTCAAGCAATGCATCCACATTAAAAAACAACAGTAACGCAAAGCCGATAATAACAAGACAAGACATAAGAACGGCAATTGAGGCAACAGACATAAGTCGGTTGATTCCTATATTCTTAATACCCTCATGGGTAAGATAACGTATATTTCTGTTTTTCATAAACTAACCTTTCAAATTACATTTCAGAATTTTCAGAAACATCGTCAGATGCTTCTGTATCAGAAACATCTTCGGAAGCAAATGAAGTATCATCAAGATTCTTACCGTAGTTCTGAATAAACGATTCTATATCATCATCCTCGAGAGGAGCTTCATAGAAAGCAGTAGGAGCAGTAACAACTCTGTCGGGAACATCCTCAACGACAATATCAGGATGCTCAGTATCACTGATTACCGTACCGTTTTTGATAGTGATAATACGCTTATTATACTGTCTGACAAGATCAACCTCGTGAGTAACCATAATAATCGTTGTATTGTGCTTTGTATTAATATCGGACAAAAGGTTAACTATATCCCTTGACATTTCGGGGTCAACATTTCCTGTGGGCTCATCGGCAACAATAATATCAGCATGATTAACCAGTGCACGGGCAAGGGCTACTCTCTGCTGCTCACCGCCTGAAAGCTCATAGGGATAGCATTTTGCTTTTACGCTGAGACCTACAAGACTGAGAGCATATGCAACTCTTCTTGAGATATCTTTATTTTTTGCTCCGATAACATGCATAGCAAATGCAACATTATCATAAACAGTTCTGTTCGGAATAAGACGGAAATCCTGGAACACGATTCCGAGCTTTCTTCTGTAATGAGGGATTTTTGAAGCCTTAAGAGTATTAAGCTCAATACCGTCGACAACAATCGCACCGGTAGAAGGAACTTCTTCTCTCATTATCATCTTCAGGAAAGTACTTTTACCTGCACCCGAAGCACCTACAATAAAAACAAATTCTCCTTTATCAATATGAATATTGAAATTTGTAAGAGCTTTTGTTCCGTTGGGATATGTCTTTGAGACATTAGAAAAATCTATCATAAAAAATTTCCTTTTTCTCAGATTATAATAAAAAATGTATAAATAAAACTTAAATTTCCGGCATCAGAACTTAATGGGAGATGAATCAAGATACTTTTTAACCATTAATGCAACTTTGAAAACAATTGCATCATCAAACTCGCGCAAATCTAGTCCTGTAAGCTTTCTGATTTTTTCAAGGCGGTAAACAAGAGTATTTCTATGTACAAACAGTTTTCTTGAGGTTTCTGAAACATTAAGATTGTTTTCAAAGAACTTCTGAATAGTAAATAACGTTTCATGATCAAGAGAATCAATTGAACCGACCTTGAACACTTCTTTAAGGAACATATCACAAAGAGTGGTAGGAAGCTGATAAATAAGACGGGCAATACCGAGATTTTCACAACTGATAATTACCTTTTCAGTATCGAAAACCTTACCTACTTCAAGAGCTACCTGAGCTTCTTTGAATGATTTAGCAAGATCCTTTATGCTCTTCACGGCTGTGCCGATACCTACAACTGCAAGTCCGGACATATCGGAACCAAGAGCATCGATAACTGAACGTGCAAGCTTTTCAAGGTCTTTTGAATCTGTAGCAGCTGCAATATCCTTAATGATAGCAACATCAGTTTCATTTACGCTGATAACAAAGTCTTTATTCTTATCGGGAAAAAGCGACTGAATTGTATCAAACATACCTGATTCGCAGATTTCGGAAAAACGCACAAGGAAAACAACTCTGAGCGAATCATTATTAAAATGAAGCTCTCTGGCCTTAAGATAAATATCACCGGGAAGAATATTATCAAGCATAACATTCTTTATAAAGTTTCCGCGGTCATATTTTTCGTCGTAATACTGCTTTATACTGGAAAGTGAAACTGCAAGAATTGAAACATACTTTTCTGCAAGAGCATCATTCCCCTCAACAAAAACAGTATATTCGGGCTGCATGGGAGAACCGAAAGCTCTGTAAGTATTTCCGTTCACTGATACAGATGCATTAACGGTAAATACTTCCGTTGCACCGATGCTGACAACATCACCTATTCTGGAAAGTTCTGTACAGGCAACAACAGTACCGGTTTCATCAATAACACCGATTGTTCTGCCTACAGCATCCTTCATCTGATGAATAACACTCTGGAAAAGGCGGTTCGACATAAATTTCATCCTTTCAATTGAATAAGTTTATAGAGATTAGCAATTTATACAAAATGACAATATAAGTTGAGTTTATTATACACTCAAAACTGAAACAATGCAAGTGATTTTATAAAATATTACAAAAATTTTTTCATTTTTTTATTCAATTCGGTCAGTTTTCTTGTAAATGCATAAAAAAATACACAACATAATGTCCGCTTTTTTGTCAAAACGGCTGTTGTGTATTTTTACTAATCATATTATTACTTATTGTCGGAGCATATATCACATAATTCTTTCTGTGATATATAACGTGCCTCGCCCGGTGAAAGAGAAGGATCCAGATCAAGATTTCCTATTCTGATCCGTTCAAGCTCAACAACGGGATGAGCTACAAATGCGAACATTCTTTTTATCTGATGATATCTGCCTTCAACTATTTTAATTTCATATCTGCAATGTCCGTTTTCGGAATTACTGCCGACAAAACATATTTCTGCAGGCTTGAAGACCTCATCACCGATTTTCATACCATTTACAAAAATTTTCATATCATCATCAGACAGCTCGGATTCAGTTTCGGCTATATAGGTTTTTTTAACATGATGAGCGGGAGAAAGCATACGGTGAGCAAAATCACCGTCATCTGTTATAAGAACAAAACCTGTAGTATTCTTGTCAAGCCTTCCTGCAGGAAACAGTCCGCTTCTGATAAAAGATTCAGGCAGAATATCAATTACAGTCTGTTCTTCGTTATCAGTTGTAGCAGACACAACTCCTTTCGGTTTATTAAGCATAATATAAACATATTTATTGTATTCAATTTTTTTCCCTGCGACAAAAACATCACACTCATATGGATCAAAAGAAAAATCTCCGTTTTTTACCGTATTACCGTTAACGGAAACAGAGTTTTTTTTCAGCATTTTTTTTGCATCGGAGCGGGAAATATTCAATTGAGAAGCAAGGAACTTATCTAATCTGATTAATTCATTCATAAAATCTTACAAAACACCTGTCATAAATCCGTTAACAGAAGAACTGTATATATCTGCGGCAATTATTTCATTATTAATCATATATACTGTCGCAAAATATATATCATTTTCCTGCTCATCATATCCAGAAAGCTCAAAAGAAAATCTCATAACCTTTTTTCCTGCGTATTTCTGAAGATCAAAGCCCTGTTCTTTCTGCAGCTCATTATAAGCTGCAAAAGTATCATCAAAAACTGTGGGAATTGTCACAATATCACATTTCTTACTTTCTTCAACAACTTTCAGACCATTTTCATTAAGAAACTCAACAGCAAGCACATACCTGTCATCATTCAGCACAGAAGCTGTGACAGTTTCTGCATTCTGGAGTATCAGTACAATTATAAAGGAACAAAGCAAACTCAGCAATACATCGGTTACCAGATTTCTGGGATATCTGAAAACAAAACACTTCACAAAGAAACACCTCGCACATAATTATGCGAGGCATTTTCCAATAATTACAATTTACTGACCTGATTTTTTTACGGTTACACTCTTGAGCTGCTGGTTAGCAATTCTAACCTTATTAAGACTCTTGGTGAAATCATCAATGCTCTGAGAAAGAATCTCATCACTTTCACTCATAATTGTTTCAACAAAGCTGCTTGCACTGCTGCGAAGGTCACTTGCCCACTTCTGAGCATTATCAACGATTTCATTTGAATTAGCCTTTGCCTTTTCAATGATTTCAGCAGCCTGATTTTTTGCTTCAGCAATAATTTCGGCAGCATTAAGCTGTGCAGCCTTTGTGATTTCATGATCCTCAACAAGTTTACGGGCCTGAGCTTCAGCCTGTCTGATCTTCACTTCAGCAGTATCATTAGCCTGAGAAAGAATTGCTTTTCTTTCAGATGCAATCTGTCTTGCCTTGATAACTTCATCCGGAAGACCTACACGAAGGTCACTGAGAATAGAACGGATAGCTTCGCCGTCAACCTTTACCTTGCTGCCGCCGAAAGGATGCTTTCCTTCTTCAATAATGTCTTCAATCTGATTAATTAAATCGTCAATGTTCATAATAAATCACCTTTCTCTTATTCTGTCTATTATATCTTGTTTAATTTCTTCGGGAACAAAATCACTTATATCACCGCCGAAACTGCATATTTCTTTTACCACACTTGAGCTGAGAAACATATATTCGGTATCGGTAACCATAAAAATGGTTTCAACATTTTTCGCCAGTTTTTTATTTGTAAGAGCCTGCTTGAATTCATCTTCATAATCAGACAAAACCCTCAGCCCCTTTACAATGGCAACAGCACCTTTTTGGATTGCATAATCAGCAAGAAGACCGTCGTGATACTCAACTTCTACATTAGGAATATCTTTTGTGCAACGCTTAATAAAATCAACACGTTCTTCCGGAGAAAACAAACCGCCCGGCTTTTTTCTGTTAATAAGAACAACAACGATTACCTTGCTGAACATTTTTGCTGCACGTGAAATTATATTTATGTGTCCGATTGTAATAGGATCAAAGCTGCCCGGACATATTGCTATCGAATTCAAAAATAATCACTCCGTAGTATTTCTGTAAATTCTGAATAAAGAAAGTTTTATGGAAGAATAATTATATTCCCTGTCAAGCTTCAGTTCACCGCATTCTTCAGGAAGAACTTCATCATTCTGAGTTTCACAGATAACTATTGCATCATCATTAAGAACACGGGGAAGTATTTCAAGTGCATTGTTACACATACCTTTATTGTAAGGCGGATCCAGAAAAACAATATCAAACTTCTCACTTGTTGTTTTGAGAAAAGATATATAATCTGATGAAACAACTGAAGACTGCTGCGCAAAACGACACAATTCAATATTACTTTTCACAACAGCAAGAGATTTCGGGGAAAAATCTACAAAAACACATTTTTCAGCACCCCGGCTGAGAGCTTCAATTCCAAGCTGTCCGCTTCCTGCGAAAAGATCAAGCACCACAGCATCACTTACCGTAAACTGAATTATATTAAATATTGATTCTTTTACTTTATCCGTAGTAGGGCGGACATCATATCCTTCAGGAGAGTTAAGACGCCGTCCCCTCGCGGAACCTGTAATTACACGCATAGAATACTCCAAATAACTATTTATATCTTATTATCACACTAAAAGCATACTTTTGTCAACCATTATTTTTAAATACGGCAATCAATCCCGCCTGATTCTGAAAAAATTATATATAATCTGAGCCTGTTGTTCATTTATCCCGGGAACATCAACAAGCTCACTTATCTCAGCTTTAGAAATATTTTCAATGTTTCTGAATTTCATTATAAGATTTCTTGCACGCTTTTCTCCGACACCCGGTATTTTCGTCAAATTGGACACTAAAGTATTTTTTTCCTTAAGCTTATGATGGTAACTGACAGCATATCTGTGAACTTCTTCCTGGATTTCGGATATAAATGTAAACACGCTTCTGTTATCATTGATAGTTATCTCCTGACCGCCATCTGCAATTGCACGGGTTCTGTGCTTTCCGTCTTTAACCATTCCGAACAAAGGAACATCAAAATCTCTTTGGAGCAACACTTCCCGTACGGAACTCACCTGCCCGGCACCTCCGTCAAGCAGAATCAGATCAGGCTTAAGACCGAAACCTTCAGGCGTGTCTTTATTAATATGATACTCCCCTATTCTTCTGCTGAGCACTTCTGCCAACGAACGATAATCATCCTGTCCTTCAAAAGATTTGATTATAAATCTTCTGTAGTTCTTTTTTGCCGGACGCCCGTTAATAAACACAACCATCCCGCCTACATTTTCACTTCCGTTTGTGTTTGAAATATCATAAGCTTCAATTACTGAAGGATAATCAGTCAATCCGAGTATCTCCTGAAGCTCATATAAAACAGCCTTTTGCTTATCATTATATGACAAAATACGAGACAGCTTACCTGCAGCATTTTTTTCTGCCATAGCAAGTAAAGCTGCGCCTTCTCCGCCTTTTGGTGAATACAATTCAATCTTATGTCCGGCAAGCCCTGAAACATATTCTGCAAAAAACTGTTTATCAGAAAAATCATAATCCATACAAATTCTGTCCGGATAATCAAATCTTTCGGAGTAATAGTTAGCAAGAATCTGTATACATTCTTCATCATTTTTGTCGAGCCGGTCAAAAACGAAATTTTCGGTGCTGATAATTCTTCCGTCCCGGATTGTAAGCACATTAATACAGCTTTTATTTCCGATTGAAGCAAAACCGAATACATCCTGATTTTTACATTTCAAAGCAACAACATGCTGTTTCTGAGAAATTTTTTCAATAGAACGGATTTTATCTCTGAGCTTACCTGCCCTTTCAAACTCAAGATTTTCAGCTGCATCCTGCATTTCCTTTTTATAACGGGAAACTATATCACTTTTATTACCGAGGATAAAAGAAACAGCCTCATCAACATTTTTATTATTTTCATCTTGAGAAATTTTTCCGCTGCATGCACCCGAGCACAGTTTTATATGATAATTAAGACAAGGCTTACTGTTTTTTCTTATATCCTTGGGAAAAACCTTATTACAATGGGGAAGCATAAAAATGTCAGCAGCCTCTTTTACAGCAGAAGAAACATATTCAGACGAGGTATAGGGACCTATATACTCAGCACCGTCATCTTCCTTCTGAAAAACAGCTTCTATTGATTTCCATCCGTCATTTCTTAGTTTAATATATGAATAGCCTTTATCATCCTTGAGCAGAATGTTATACTTCGGCATATGCTGTTTGATAAGATTACATTCCAGAACTAAAGCTTCAAACTCGCTTGACACGATAATATAATCAAAGTCAAAAACGCTTTCAACCATACGCCTTACTTTTGTCGGATGTTTGTTTTGTGAGCCGAAATACTGACTCACTCTGTTTTTCAGTATCTTGGCTTTACCGATATAAATAATTTCACCGGAGGCATCTTTCATAATATAAACACCGGGCTCTTCAGGTAAAGCCTGTGCTTTTTTTCTTAATTCATCAATCTTTTTCACTTAAGCCCTCCGTTACATGAAATTTATTGTTTCTAAAGAAAAAGTGTACCGGATACAAGTAACCGATACACCCAACATAAAAATTCTGATTTATTCGGCAAAACCTGATACTACAAGTTTTTCAAGAGCTTCAACAGCCTCTGCTTCATCATGTCCGTCGGCTATTATTTTTATATCAGTTCCGCCTGTTATGCCAAGAGAAAGCACGCCGAGAAGACTCTTAGCATTAGCTCTGCGCTCTTCTTTTTCAACCCAGATTGAAGACTTGAATTCATTTGCTCTCTGAATAAAAAATGTTGCAGGTCTTGCATGTAATCCGACCTGATTCTGTACGGTAATATCCTTTGTGATCATATATAATCTCCTCTCGGAAAAAGATTTCTAATATATTATAGCACAAACTTAAAAGCAGTCAATCAAAATCACAAAACAAAAAAACAATTCGTTTGAAAAACTAAATCGGACATATTTCTTAAGTTATGATTTGTGCATTTTTACCACAATAAAAAACTAAATTACAGCAAATGAGCCAAAACATTATTCTTTATTCAACATTTGCAAAAGTTTTTCGTCTTTTTTGGACAACTCAACTTTTTCAAGCATATCGGGTCTTCGCTTAAATGTCCTTATCAAAGACTGTTCTCTCTTCCATTTTTCAATATTGGCATGATGCCCTGAGATGAGCACGTCCGGAACGCATTTTCCGTTCCATTCGTAAGGCTTTGTGTATTGAGGATGCTCAAGCAAACCGTTATAATGACTCTCACAGGAATAAGCCTCTTCATTAGGGAGAACTCCTTCAACCATTCTTGCAACACTGTCAAGCAATACTAAGGCAGGAAGCTCTCCGCCTGTAAGAACATAGTCACCTATTGAAATTTCTTCATCAACAATTTCTTCCAGAACTCGTTCATCGATACCTTCATAATGTCCGCAAAGAAGAGCTATTTCGGGCAACCGGGAAAGCTCTTTCACCTTTTCCTGGGTAAGAACCTTCCCCTGAGGAGAAAGATATATAAGGTATGGCTTTTTCTGAAGAGACTCACATATATGCTGATAACAATCATATACCGGCTGAGCCTGCATCAGCATTCCCATACCTCCGCCATAAGGAGTATCGTCTACTCTTCTGTGTTTATCTTTAGAAAAATCTCTGATATTATGCGCAAAAACACTGAGAATCCCCTTATCAATTGCACGTCCTATAATGCTTTGAGAAAAAACGGACGAGCACATTTCGGGAAAAAGAGTTAGTATATCAATCCGCATCGTCAAAAATTCCTTTCAGAGGTCGGATTCTTACAAAGTTTTCTTTTACATCAACTTCAATTACAACTTCCTTAATAGAAGGAATAAGAAACTCTTTTCCTTCGTCATTTGTAATATGCCAGACATCGTTTGCACCTGTCTCGCTTACATCTGTGATTTTTCCGTAAAGAGTATTATTATCCACGTCAAAAACATCGCAACCGATAAGCTCTTCTATAAACCAGACGCCATCCTTAAGGTTAGCATCAGCACGGCGGATATAAAGAACCTTATTTCTCAGCTTTTCTGCTTTTTCTACAGTATCAATACCGTCGAGCTTCATAAGAATAATATTGCCGTGAGGACGGCAAGCTAAAACCTTTACAGGATTATTCTCATCAGCCGTAAAATATACAGTCTTGAACCCACGTGCAAAATCAGGGGAATCGCACCAAGGATTGATGCGGATTTCCCCTCTGATTCCGTGTGTTCCGACTATCTGACCCAATTCAAGATAATCTTTAATCATAATATCTTATATTTCGGGAATTTCAACAGTAACTTCTCTTCCGCACTTGGCAGATCTTGAAATACCGTCAATAATAGCCTGATTGTATATAATCTGTGATGAAGGCACAGGAGCTTCTCCGCCTTCTTTTACAGCATCAATAAAGAGTCTGATTTTATTGTAGAAGTTATCTTCTCTGTTATCTCTTTCAGGAACAACAGTTTCAACATCGCTGCCGGCAATAGTTCTGTATATCTTAAGAGGACCGCCGATGCTTCCGTTCCAGCATTCGGTTGAAGGAATACGAAGACCGGCTTTTGTGCCGAGAATAATCGTATCACCGGGAGTATCAAGATTCATTGCCCAGGAAATACGGAAATCAAGAATAATACCGCCTTCAAGACGGACAAATGCAGCAGCAAAATCATCAACACCGAAAAGCTCTGCATATTCGGGATGTCCGGGGAATGTAACAGGGTCCTTTCCGAAGAACGCGGATGTATAACCTGATACAGTAAGAGGCTTGGGATATCCTACAGCATTAAGTACCATATCAAGTGAATAGCAACCGATATCGGCAAGAGCGCCTATACCTGCGGTTTTATCTTCAATAAAGCTTGTACCGTAAGGAGTAGGAATACCTCTTCGTCTTCCGCCGCCGGTCTGAATATAATAAACATCTCCAAGCTCGCCGGATTCAACGATTTTCTTAACCATTTTCATATTTTCGTCAAAACGGGGCTGGAAACCGATGGAAAGTATTTTACCGCTCTTTTTTTCAGCACGGCAGATATCAACAGCTTCTTCAAGAGTAACACACATAGGCTTTTCAAGAAGGACATTAACACCCTTTTCCAAAGCATAAATAGTGCATTCTGCATGAGTTCTGTTATAAGTACAAACACTTACAGCATCAAGCTTCTCTGCATCAAGCATTGATTTATGATCGGGATAACATCTTACACCTTCAATGCCGTTGTCCTTGCAGAATTTTTCTGCTTTTCCGGGAACAAGATCAGCAGCTGCCACAATTTCAACATCAGGACATCTGAGATAATTAGCAACATGTGCTTCTGCAATCCAACCTGTTCCTATGATACCAACCTTAACCTTTTTAGCAGTATCAATGATTTTTTCTTCGTTTCCGCCTTCTTTGAAGCGATCAAGAATGTTGTCTGCCATAATAACAAACCTCCGAATTAAATATTATTTATTAAAGCTGAAAGCTTATTGTGAATTAATCTGTTGGAACAGATTATTGGTGACGGCGCAGAAAAACCTATATCCGTACCGTTAAAATCTGTTACCTTTCCGCCTGCTTCTTTTATGAGCACGTATCCTGCAGCATAATCCCAAGGAGATAAAACGCACTCAAAGAATCCGTCAAGCTTACCGCAGGCAACATATGCCATATCAAGAGCGGCACTGCCGCTTCTTCTGATATCAGAACAATTCATAAAAATATTTTTGGCAATCAAAAATCCCTTTTCTGCACATTCGGATTTTTTATACGGAGTTGTTCCGAATGCTACGACTGAATGATCGAGATGCCTTTCGGATACAAAGATTCTTTCGCCATTCATATATGCTCCGCATTCTGACTGCGCACAGAAATAATCATCACGATAAGGGTCATAAACCACACCGAAAACAGGAACACCGTCAACCAGCATTGCAACAGAAATAGTTGAAGCGCCCATTGAATGAATAAAATTCGTAGTTCCGTCTATAGGATCAATAATAAAGCAACGACCGTTTTTCACATCCTCGGCTGAATTATCCTTTTCCTCTGCAAAAAACACAGCATCGGGAAAAATTTCAGAAATTCCTTTAATTAAGCTATCCTGAACCTGTTCATCGAAAACAGTGACAAAATTTGCATCTCCGTTTTTTTCCTTAATAACCGATGAGTCATTTTCCGTACAGAGAGCAGACAGCATCAGGCTGCCGCAGCTTCTGACGAGGGACTCTACTTTCTGTTTTTGTTCATCTGTAAAAATAGTCATAATCAATCCTCAAAAGTAATACCCATTGCATGACCCATCTTTGTGGTAATGAGATCCTTGAAGCCGTTTTTCTTATAGAAATTTATAGCATTATAATTGTCTTCTCCGCAGACCATCATAAGCTTTGTAATATTCTTTTTTCTGAGATGAGCCTTAAGTGTGCTGATAAGCAAAGAGCCTAATCCCATTCTCTGATAATTTTCATCAATATCAATATGAAAATGAGCAGAATATTCATTTCTGAACATAGAGTGTGAAAGAAGATCAAGCTTTGCCTCAACATATCTTTTAGGACTTATAGCAGAGCATTGATCAAGATAATTCTCAAGAAAAATCTTTTCATATTTATCGTAATTTTCACTGCAGATAATATAACCTACTGCTTCATCATTATCATTTACGGCAACAAAGCAATTTTCAGGTTCCTGCTCTATATAATAATTACAATACATAATAAGAATATACTTTTGAGTATCAACCGGAGAATTAATGCATTCAGCATTCATCAGACAAATATGCTGAACCCTCTCTTTATCTTTTTCCTGATAAGGTCTTACAGAAGCCATTTCTATTCACCCCATAATTGTTTTTTATAATTATACAATCAATTCCGAAAAAAGTCTATAAAAACTATATTAATTTATAAAAAAATATGATATATTAATAAAAAAAACGGAGAATTTCTTAAATGAGATTTGCAACAATAGGAACTTCATGGATTACAGAAAAATTTATTTCAGCAACGCGCACCATTGAAAACATGGATTTATATGCAGTTTACTCCCGAAGTAAAAAAACAGCTGAAACATTTGCAGAAAAACACGGAGCAGCGGTTTTTTACACAGACCTTAATGCTCTGGCTGCTGACAAAAGCATCGATGCCGTTTATATTGCCAGTCCGAACAAACTTCATTACGAACAAAGCAAGTTTTTGTTACAGCATAATAAAAATGTTTTCTGCGAGAAGCCGGCAACTACAACAAAAGAACAGATGGAAGAGCTGATTGCACTTGCTGAAAAAAACAAGCTGATTTATCTTGAAGCAATTATGACAATCCATTCCGAGGGCTTTGCGGTACTTAAACACAGACTCAGCGATATCGGCATTGTCCGGTCTGCTCATTTTGATTTTTATCAGCTGTCATCAAAATATCAGTTATATGTTGACGGAAAGAATCCTAATATTTTTAATCCTGAAATGCATACAGGATGTCTTATGGATATAGGTGTTTACAATCTTTACCTTGCAGCAGCATTGTTCGGAAGGCCTGAGAAAATCATTTCGGACACAGTATTTCTTGCTAACGGCTGCGATGCTGCCGGGACAGCGATTCTGAAATATAAGGACCTTAGTGTTTGTCTTAACTATTCCAAAACAGGACAAACATATTCATATTCGGAAATAATCGGTGACAAAGGTACAATTATGTTCTCCTCTGTATCTCAGCTTACGGGGATGTATCTGATAAATACCGACTCAAAAGAAGAGCTTATTCCCGAAGAAGTATCCCGTGATATTATTATGGGGGCAGAAGCTGCATTTTTCCTCCGCATGTGCGAAACTGCAGATTACAGTGATAAAGATTATATTTTTGCACAGAGAACCGCCCTTACAGTACGTGAGATATGCGATACAATCAGAAATAATGACAGCTTTCTTTTCTGAGATATATCATTGATATTTTTTATCCAGAATATTGATCACATTATATATTGAGCCGGTGTTGTTGTCACAGACAATAATGCCGGCAGCTTTTTTTGCATATGCGTCACCATTTTCAGGAACAAAACCTGTATGTGCGCTTTCAAGCATATCGACATCATTGGAACCGTCGCCCACGGCATAAATATCCGACAAATTCACTTTTAGTATATCAGCCAGCTGCAACAAAGCATTGCCTTTTCCTGCATTTTTTGACAGAATTTCCACAAACGAACCTGAACAAGGGATATATTTTAATGAACCAAGCTCAACTGTATCCAGATATCGCTGAACCTCAAATGTTTTTTCTCCCACACTAAGCATAACCTTTACAAGAGGAAAAGCAACTTCCTCCAAAGACAGTATACTGATTACATCGTTTATTCTGAGATTCTCAAAGTGGCAGGCACTGTCTCTGTTACAGTTAAGCACATATGTCTTATTATCAGCGCCGTATAATTCAACAGATATATCAGGAAATTTATCGACAATCCTTTTCAGTATATACAGATTATCATTGCCGATTCCGTTAATAAAAGCAGCCTGCTGCGTTTTATAATCATATGCCATTGCACCGTTAGCCAGCAGCACGGGGGCATTTATAATATCTTCACTGTAGTTATGAAACCCTGCGGCGGTGCGACCGGTAGAAATAGTAAAAAAACCGCCTTCCGAAATAAAATATCTGATTGCCTCTATATTTCGTGGGACGATACTGCCTGAGCTGTCAGTTAAAGTACCGTCAAAATCCGACGCAAGTAAAACACCTCTGAATTTACCCATTATAATTCACCTCTTTATTAATACTAACACTAATTATCAGCTTTTTCAATTGCTTATGTATTGACAAATTCAAAAAAAGATTTATACTGAAACTATAAAATATGAAGGAGAAAAATCATGATAAAAAATATCCCTAACGGTGTATATCCCACAATGATAACCCCTTATACCACTGATAATAAAATAGATTATAATGCAGTTGAACAATTGCTTTATTGGTACAAGGAAAGAAATGTAAGCGGTATTTTCGCAATATGTCAGTCAAGTGAAATATTCTTCTTATCTTTTGAAGAAAGACTTGAGCTGCTGAAATTTATAATGTCCCATAAGCCTGAAGGCCTTACTATTGTTGCAAGCGGTCACACTGCAGATGATACCGATACACAGATTTATGAGGCAAACAAATTCATTGAATGCGGAATAGACGCATATGTTTTTATAGCAAACAGATTTGCAAAGGCAGATGAAAGTGACGATGTTCTTTTCAGCAACATGACTAAGGTTGCTGATGCTCTTCCTGAAATCGGTCTCGGTGTCTATGAATGCCCCTATCCTTACAAGCGAGTTCTTACTCCGGATTTATTAAAGAAAATGGCTCAGACAGGCAAATATCAGTTTCTTAAAGATACCTGTTGCAATATCAATCAAATCGAAGCAAAGCTTAAAGCTACAGAAGGCACATCATTAAAGATTTTCAACGCAAATTCAGCTACGCTTCTTGATTCACTCAGACTTGGCTGTGCAGGTTTTTCCGGTGTTATGGCAAACTTCCATCCTGAGCTTTATGCAGATTTGTGCCGAAACTATCAAGCAAATCCTGAGCGTGCCGAAAAGCTCCAGAACTTTGTAGGCTTCTTCTCAGTAGCCGAGTGTCAGTGTTATCCTGTAAATGCAAAATATTATCTTTCACTTGAAGGACTTGATATTAATATTGACAGCCGAGCAAGGGATAAAGCTGAATTTGCCGGTAACAGACAAGCAGAAATCAGACAAATGCGTGAACTTACAATAGATTTCAAAAATACAATATTAAAATAACAGCAAATGCGGTAATCATCATGAGGTGATTACCGCATTTCAATTTATTTTACAAGTGTGTTCCCTGTATCAATTATATCAAAAAACACAGGACGTTCGAGAGGCTGTTCATTCGGACAATGAAGAGTAAGCTTCAAGCTGCCCTCAAGATCTCTGAAAACCATACCGTGACCGCCGTCTTTTGTAAAGATAGGTTCAAGCTGAATCCACTTACCGTCAATATCCCCGTTATCTGAATAAGCTACACACTGATGATACTGATGCTCAATAAATGTAGACCAGATCATATACAGTCTGTCATTTTTTCCTCTGTAAATAAAGGGCCCGTCAGTAACAAATTGCTTATTATCTTCATAATCTGCACCGTAAGCATCAGAACCGTAAAATAGCAAGACAGGTTCACCAACGGGAGCGGAAAGAGTTTCATTCAGTTCAACATAGCATATCGTACCGTTAAGAATCTGGACATGCTCATGACAAAATACAAGATAAGGCTTTCCGCCTTCGGAAACATAAAGAGAACCGTCAAGACTCCACCAATCCTCAGGGGTAAGCGCTTTTTGCGAACAGAGAACAAACTCACCGTCGGGAGTATCGCTTACGAGAGAAAAAGTACCTCTGTTTCCGTTTTGCTGTTCAAAAGTTGCAAACATATAATACCTTCCGTTGAACTTATGCACCTCAGGCGCCCAGTTTGCACCTTTGTTCAGACCGAATTTTTCAGAAAAGAAAACCTGTTCGGGTTCTGACCAGTTTTCAAGATCAGTACCAACATAAACATCAAAACCTCCGGTACGCTGACCGAAATTTTCCGACCGTGTTCCGTACATATAATACTTTCCGTTTTCACACAAAACAAAGGGGTCTCTGATACAAATTTCGTTATTTTTCATACTTTTACTCCGGATTTATTAAACTAAATATTTATCTCTTAACATGTTGAGTTTATCGCGGGAAATACCGTACTGCTTTTCAAAGAAGTCTTCAACACTTTCATATTCATTATCTATGCGCTGAAAAATCTTTTCGAGATATACTCTTTTGACACCCATAAGGACAGCCAGACATCTCACCAATCTGATATTTCTCAGGACAAACGGAGAAAACACTCTCATAAGAATGATATCTTTTGCCGTAAAATAACGGGTTGCAATATAATCTTTATAAATAATCTCACGCTCGACCCCCAAAGCAAGAAGCAGCAGCATAGTTGTTATCCCTACCCTGTCTTTTCCTGCACTGCAATGCCACAGCACAGCAGAACCGTTATTCTCAAGAAGTATTTCAAAAAATTTCGGGATCAGTTCCTTTGATCTGTCACCGAAAACCAATGCGTCATACATTTCACAAAATACATCAGCCGGTTTTTTATCGGTATCCTTAAACACATTGAACCAATCTCTTATGGAAAATTCATCCCGGGCTATTCCGAGAAAACTATTATCGAGCAACGGAATACTGAATGCAGCAATATTTTCAGGCAGCACTTCCGGCTTTTCCTTAATTTCGGCTTCTGTACGCAAATCTATAACGGTGCCGAGATTATATTCATCGCATAATAATCTCAGATCGCTTTCTGTTGCATTTGCAAGATGACCGCTTCTTATCAGAGACTTTTTTCTGATCATTTTTCCTTCAGCCGCCGGAAATCCGCCCAGATCTCTTGCATTTTTAATTTTTTCTGTTTTTATTCTTCTGATTTTCATTATTAATCCTTACTGAATAACTTAAATATTTTACGCACAAAAGCAGGACTGCTTATTACGAAAATACGCATAATCTCCCCTCCTTCAGGATTTCAGAAGAATTACACCGGCACCGACCAGAAGCAAAGCCAATGCAATAATAAGAACATTACTGGGGAAACAGTATGCGATAAAAAGTCCTATTCCGAAAAAAATAAAGATATATCCTTTTGAATTGCATTTTCTTCTCATACTACACCCCGGCAAAATCTGTATTCATTGTTGCAGATTCACAACACATTACATATTACGCCGGAAAAACAGCAGAAGTGCTTGTCAATATAAAATTATTCCCATTTCTTGAAGTTTTTTACTTCATCATACATTTTTATATAGCTGTTATGCCGCTCAGCAGATATAAAACCGTTATTCACAGCTTCAATAACAGCACATCCTTTATCGCAAGTATGCGAACAAGAAGGCCCGAATTTACAATCATCAACATAGTTACAAAATTCAGGAAAACAGTCAGGCAACTCCTCTTTGAATATCTTTTCCGAAGTTTTTTCAAAATCCAGATAAGAAAAGCCGGGAGTATCTGCGATA
Organism: Acutalibacteraceae bacterium; assembly: GCA_045536195.1. Lineage (GTDB taxonomy): Bacteria > Bacillota > Clostridia > Oscillospirales > Acutalibacteraceae > RUG806. The sequence continues at coordinate 39,341 of JAZSNB010000068.1, read as the reverse complement.
AGCCCGTCAGCAATACGATAAAGACTTACACTGCGTGTAGTATGTTTACCTCTGCCAAGTTTATTGCTTATTTCATTTGTTTCAAGAAATAATTCCGGATCAAGCATATTCAGAATACTTGACTTACCCACACCGGAATTGCCTGTAAATGCGGCAACCTTTCCTGAAATCAATCGTTTTATATCTTCAGCACCTTCATTAGCATACGATGAACAGCGCAAGACAGTAAAACCTGTTTTACTGTAAATATCCACAAGTTCATCACATGAACCCATATCGCATTTAGAAAAAAGAATCACGGGTTCGATTCTGTTATATACGGCAAAAGCACTGAGTTTATCAATTACATAAAGATTAGGCTTCGGATCAGCTATAGATGATACAATAAAAAGCAAATCTAAATTTGCAACAGGCGGTCTTATAAGACTGTTTTTTCTTTCTTCTATTGTGACCACAGTTCCTTTATTTCCGTCTGTTTCAATTTTTACATTGTCTCCTACAAGAGGAGCAATCCTCTTGTTTCTGAAAACACCTTTTGCTTTACATTCATAAATTTCATCAGCGGCTTCAACATAATAAAAGCCGCTGATTGATTGCATGATCCTACCGGATAACAAAGCCATAAAAACACTCCGTTTCCTGACAGGAATATTAATTATTGAGCTGCTGAAGTTTCCTCGGGCCCGGTAGGCTCAGGAACAGGTTCAGTTGTTGAAGGGGGCGCAGATGTTGTGTTCTCGGCAGGTGATGAGGGTGAAGAGGAATCAGAAGTAGGCTCATTGGAACCTGATGACGGATCTTCAGCTTCAGCACCTTCACTGACAACAAGAGTAACAATAGTTGCCGTAGAATACTTTGCAGAGTCACTGAACACAGGAGTCTGTGATATAACCATACCCTCTGCAACAGAGCTGCTTGGTTCATAAACTATCTTAACACGGTTAAAGCCGGCACCTGATAATGATGCTTCGGCAGAGCTTTCTGACATACCGACAACATTCGGTACAGATTTTTTTGTAGACATCTGATATCCGTGAACATTTGAGAATGACGGAGGTGTTGTTGTAAAGTCAATCTGTCCTGAATATACAAGCACGGAATCGGCATAAATTTCAAAGCTGTTATCAGCACCAGAACCTGTAAAGCTGAGCTGATAATTTCCGCCATCAAGAGCAACACCCGAGATAGTGTCATACTGAACACCGTTGAGATACGTTTTAAGCGTACTTGTCGAGCCGTCACCTACACCGGGCAAAGAGATGCTGAATACCGCAGTATTTGATGCAGGAATACCGTTGCCGACAACAATATTTACATTTACACCTTCTTTTACAGGTGTTGTAGCATCAGGAGTCTGGCTGATAACAAATCCTTTAAGAGAGGGTGAACTTGCGCCTTCAGTTACAGCGCCCACCTTAAGTCCCGCATTAATAATCTTCTGCTTTGCTGCCTCTTCCTGGAAACCGATTACATTGGGAACTCTGGCAGAACCGATATTAGAGCTGGAAACGGCATAATAAACATATACGGTTGATTTGTATGCAGTATAAGAATTACCTGCAGGCTCAGAATAAATGACCTCACCGTCTTTTCTTGTGTCATCAACAACAGGAACCAATTCAACAACAAGTCCCGAAGCTCTGAGTGTTTCTTCAGCTTCAGTTGTTGAAGAACCTGATACATCCTGCACAAGCACCATTTCACGGCTGGTTGCAACAGTCAGCTTGAATACTGTATCTTTAGACACCTTGTCGCCTGCATCAGGATACTGTTTTGAAACATATCCGTCTTCATATGATGAATTATATTCATACTGAGGGGGATTCTCAATTGCGAGATCGGGATACTGTTCAAGAATATCCTCAAATTTCATATTGATAAAATTAGGTACTTCTATCTTATCCTTTGAGAACAAACCGAAAACATCAAGCTTTGAAAGGAAGCTGCCTTCCTGTGACTGACTTGTAGATTCACCGCCGAAATACTCTTTTATACTTCCGCCGAAAACAGCAATAACGATAATCACAATTACAAGCACCAAAGCAACAGCAACACCGATAAGAATCGGCAATGATGATGAACCCTTGGAACCGCTGTCATCCTCATCTTCTTCATCCTCATCTTCTTCAGGTTCATAAGACTTTGAAGCTGCAACAGAGGATTTTTTCTGAATATCATTTGCATTTGTCTGAGGCTCAATAAACTTTGTCGGATTTTTATCAATAAAATACTCATAGTCGAATAAAACATCGGGATTCTTTCTGAGTTCATCAATATCCATAAGTAATTCAGCTGCTGACTGATATCTGTCCGCAGGATTCTTCTGCATAGCTCTGAGAGTTATCTGTTCGAGTCCGTCAGGAATAAAGGGATTGATTTCAGTGGGGCGCACAGCCTCACTTTCAACCTGCATCCAAGCCACATTTTCATCTGTTTCCGAATCAAAAGGCATTTTACCCGTGAGCATTTCATACATTACAACGCCTACTGAGTAAATGTCTGACTTTTCATCAGTATAATCACCCTTTGCCTGCTCGGGACTTACATAATGAACAGAACCGATAGCATCATTATCTGAGAAAGACTGTACCTCGCCGCGCTTAAAGCCCGCAATACCGAAATCAGTAACTTTAATAGATGCATTAGGCAAAAGAAGAATATTCTGAGGCTTTATATCTCTGTGAATAACGCCCTTATCGTGAGCATGCTGCAAAGCCTTAAGAATCTGAACAACAAAAAGCAATGCTTCTTTCCAGTCCAGAACCTTCTGTCTCTTAATAAACTCTTTAAGGGTAATTCCTTCAACATGCTCCATTACTATGTATTGTATAGTATCGCTGAAGCAGACATCATAAACCTTTACAATATTAGGATGATTAAGAACAGAAATAGCTTTGGATTCGTTTTTGAATCTCATTCTGTATTCTTCATTTGACAAATATTCATCCTTGAGAATTTTAATTGCAACAACACGGTCATCAACACGGTCATATGCTTTATAAACAAGAGCCATACCGCCGACGCCGATAATCTCCTGCACCTCATATCTGTCATTAATTACCTGATTAAGATAATTATCCACTCAATCCACACTCCTCATTATTTTGAAAATACAACCGCTGTAACATTATCTCCTCCGCCATTAAGATTAGCAGCATCGATAAGCAAACCGGCAACCTCTTCAGGAGAATTTTCAGAAACAATTCTGAAAATCTCATTCTCTGAAATGAAATTTGTCAGACCGTCAGAACACAACAAAACCTTGTCTGTTCTGTTTATAATCTGTTGAGTAAAATCTATATCTACGTGTTCGGAAATTCCGATTGCACGGGTGATAACATTTTTATACGGATACGTTTTTGCATCAATATCGGAAAGCTGACCTGAATCGATCAACTCCTGCACAAGCGAATGATCCTTTGTGAGCAAACGCAAATCATCTGAAATCAGATAAGCTCTGCTGTCGCCGACATGAGCAATTATGAGAGTATCGTCCGTAAGAACAGCCGCAACAACGGTAGTTCCCATGCCCTTGAACTTTTCATCCCGTTCAGCAGCATCAAAAACACATATATTTGCAGCAGCAATTGAAGTTTCAAGCAGATTTCTTACTGATTCCGCAGAAATCTTATTTCTCCACCCGGCAATAAATCGCTCCGAAATATTCTTAATGGCTATTTCAGAAGCTATATCACCGGCATTAGGACCGCCCATACCGTCACAAACCACAGCAAAGCAGGAACCGTCATCAAAAACTGTAACAAAGCAGCTATCCTGATTGGTTTTACGTACAACACCCTTATCAGTTTTCATTGAATATCTCATAACGATTCCTCCTTTCAAATTTATTTCATATTATTTCTGCGCAACTGACCGCAGGCTGCATTTATATCTGAACCGAGCTCCCGTCTTACCGTAACAGCAAAACCTTTTTTTTCAAGAAGCATTGAGAATCTTTTGATACGCTCAGGTGAACTCCTTTTGCATCCTGTTTCAGAAACCTCGTTCACAGGAATAAGATTAATATGACAAAGCATTCCTTTAAGAAGAGCAGCAAGCTGAAAAGCACACTCGTCTGTGTCATTAACACCGCTTACAAGAGCATATTCAAAGGAAATTCGCCTTGAAGTAGTATCAGTATATATCCTGCATGCTTTTATAAGCTCAGATACACTCCACTTTTTATTTACGGGCATCATGCCTGAACGAATATCATCATTAGGGGCATGTAAAGAAACAGACAGGGTAAGCTGCAGTTTCTCTTCCATAAGTTTTTTGATTCCGGGAACAATTCCGCATGTGGACAAAGAAATGTGCCTCATGCTTATATTAACACCGTTTTCATCTGTTACCAGCCTCAGAAATTTAAGCACATTATCATAATTATCAAAAGGCTCACCCATACCCATCATAACAATATGAGAAACCCTGATATTATTATCACGGCTGATTGCATAAATCTGAGATAAAATCTCGGACGGAAACAGATTCCTTACTACACCTGATAACGTTGAAGCACAAAAGGTACACCCCATACGGCAACCCACCTGTGAAGAAACACATACGGTATAACCGTATTTATACTTCATAAGTACCGATTCGATAAATTCACCATCATGAAGCCGAAACAAGTACTTTATTGTACTATCATACTCGGAAACAAGTTTTTTTTCAATAGTACAGCCAAATATGACAAAATTGTCATCAAGAATCTTACGAAGTCCGAGTGATAAATTGGTCATCTGAGAAAAATCAGAAACAAATGCGTTATGTAACCACTTATAAATCTGAGCTGCACGGAATTTCGGTTGGCCTAATGCTACGATTTCATCAGTAAGCTCTTTAAGATCAAAAGACAGAATATCCTTTTTCATTACTTTTTTCCTTTAATAAATTTAGCTATAAAAAATCCGTCACCACCGTCAACAGAAGGAAATACTGTTATATAATCATCTGTCAGTGAACGGTAATAATCATCTTCAGCAACAGAAAACTCCGGAAAATCATTAAGGAAAGAATCGCAGATACTTTCATTTTCATCTTTATTAAGAGTGCAGGTTGAATAAATCAGAGTTCCTCCATCTTTTACCGTCTGAGCACAGGAATAAAGAATCTCCTTCTGAAGTTCCGGAAGCTGAGAAAACTCTTCTGCAGATTTATATCTTATTTCAGGCTTTCTCCCGATAACACCAAGACCTGAGCAAGGCACATCACAAAGAACTTTGTCAAGCCCGGAAAACGATTTGTTTAGCTTTCTTGCATCTCCCAGAACTGTTTGAAGATTAGAAATTCCCAAACGCAAAGCTCCGTTTTCAATAAGCTTTATTTTATGATCAAACACATCACAGGAATATAGATTACCTTTATTTTTAAGATACTGTGCAAGGGTAAAGGATTTTCCTCCAGGAGCAGCACAGCAATCAAGAACACGCTCCCCTTCTTTCACATCAAGAAGACGACAGCAAAGCTGAGAAGACTTATCCTGAACATGAAAGAAGCCTTTATTATAAGCCTCAAGACCTGCAATATCACCTGTATTCTCAAGTATAAAGCAACCGTCAAGTTCAGAATGAAAAACTTTTACTCCTTCTGCAGAAAGTGAACTGACCAATTCTTCCTCAGTGCATTTTAATGTGTTGTGCCTTATAAAAATCGGACGTCTGCCATCGAATACATTGTAGAAGCTTTCGACAGTTTCCCGTGAATAAAACGACAGTAACTTTTCTGTGATATCCCGGTTAATTGAATATTTTGTGCTGAGCCATTGTAATTTATCCGCCTCATCGGGAAGCACAAGACCATTACTTCCGATTTTTCGCAGAACTGCATTAATAAGACCGGATGCATATTGCACTTTCAGCTTCTTTGAGGCATTAACAGCTTCATTGACAGCGGCACTAAGGGGTATTTTATCCATATAAAGAATCTGAAAAGCACCGACACGGAGAATATTCAGAACCAATGGCTTCAGCTTAGAAATTCTGTCGGTAAGATAACATGAAATATTATAATCCAACGCAATTCTGTGTTCAAGAACCCCGTATACAAGGGCTGATGTAAATGCAGTGTCACGTTTATCATCGAAATCACAGTTTCTTAACAATGCCGATAATGATAAAGCAGAATATGCACTCTCTTTTTCAATTTTTGTAAGCAGCCTGACAGCTAATATACGCGGTGATGCCATAATTAATTAAATCCTTCCGAATCAGTCTCTTCTTCGTGTGAATATCAAAATAAATCTGAGAAGATTTGCAAGAGAGGATATCAAGGCTGCAACATATGTCATAGCCGCACAACGCAAAACCTTTTTTGCACCTCTGATTTCTGTTTCATCCCTGAGAAGACCGGTCTCTTCAATAACAGCAATAGCACGATTACTTGCATTAAGCTCAACAGGTAAGGTTGCAAGCTGAAACAGCATAATGAAAGAATATAAAAGCAAACCGCCAAAAATCAATGGTTCAAAACTGAGAATCATACCTAAAAATGCCAAAGGAATACCTGCATACGAACCAATCCTGCACACAGGCAAAATAGAGTTCCGTATTTTTATAGGAAGATATGCGGCTGCATGCTGAGCTGCATGTCCTGCTTCATGACAAGCTATGCCGATAGCCGCAATTGAAGTAGAAGCAAAAACTCCCTCTGATAATCTTATTACCTTTTGTTTAGGATCATAATGATCGGAAAGCTTTCCGCTGCATTGTTCAACTCTTACATCAGTTATACCGTAATAGCGCAGAACAGCAAGAGCAGCCTGAGCACCTGAATATCCGCTTTTTGAATATACAGATGACATCTGCGAATATGCTCGTTTGACGGCAATCTGTGCAATAAGCGCTATCAACATCGCAGGCAGCAAAAGATAAATGTAACTGACATTATAATAGAATCCGCCTATATAGGCAGGAACAAGAAAAACACCGTTATTCATCAGAATTCCTCCAATCAAAACGGAAGCCTTTTTCAAAAGAACGACCGCGAAGAAAATCCTCTGCACTCATTCTCTTTGAGCCCTCAAGCTGTATTTCAAGAAGACTCAATACAGTATGGTTTCCACATGTAACATTAATTTTACCGTTAACTGAATTCACGCACCCTGCAGGTTCATCAGATTTTTTATCAGAGAGCTCTGCTTTATAAATTTTAAATATTTTACCGTTCATAAAAGTGCGTGCTACAGGCCAGGGGTTCATCCCTCTGATTTTATTATTTATAGTATCAGCATTTTCATTCCAGTTTATAATTGCCATATCCTTGGAAAGAACGGAAACATAAGTAGCTTCATCTTCATTTTGCTTAACAGGTGTAACACGACCTTCTTCAAGAGCCTTTAATGTTTTAATCAGAAGCTCCGGACAAAGCTCAGCTAAGGCATCAAATACCTCACCTGCTGTTTCATCATCCCTGATAATCTTTTCTGAGGTGTAAAGAATATCACCGGTATCAAGCCCCGCATCCATAAGCATTGTAGTCACACCGGTTTTTTTATCACCGTTTATTACACTCCACTGGATGGGAGCAGCACCCCTGTAACGAGGTAACAGTGAGCCGTGAAGGTTAACACAGCCGTACACAGGAATATCAAGAATCCGTCGGGGCAAAATCTTACCATAAGCCGAAACAACAATAAAGTCGGGAGATAAAGAATTTATCTTGTCAAAAACCTCATCGCTTTTAAGCGTTTCCGGTTGATAAATTTCAAGATTACACTGCAAAGCAAGCTGCTTTACAGGAGAAGGAGTCAATATCTGTTTTCTGCCCTGAGGCTTATCAGGCTGTGAAATAACCAGCTTTACATCATAACTATCCGAGTCCACAAGAGCCTGCAAAGCAGGAACAGCAAAATCGGGAGTTCCCATAAATACTACAGTTTTCATATAATCCACCTGAATTAATTCTGAGTTAAATATACTTTTTCTCCGGGAGCAAGCGAATCTATATAAAGCTTCCCGTCAAGATGGTCAAGCTCGTGACAAAAGCATCTTGCTTCGAGATCAGTGCCCTTGTAAATACACCACTTACCGTCGCGATTCTGCGCCTTTACAGTAACAGTCTTAGGTCGGAGAGTCTTTCCTGCCTTACCGGGGAGAGACAAACATCCTTCGGCTTCAATTTGCTGACCTTCTCTTTCAATAATCTCCGGATTGATAAGTTCAATAATGCGACCGTTAAAATTCACGAGAACAATTCTTCTGAGAATTCCTATCTGCACAGCAGCAAGACCTATACCCTCAGATTTGATAAGAGTATCCTTCATATCATCAAGAATCAAGTTAAGTCTGTCATCAAAATTTTCAACCTTGCGGCTTACTTTTCTTAATACAGGATCATCGTCAGTACGGATAATTCTTATTGCCATAATAATTTTTCACACCTTATATTCAACTTAATTTTTCCGGATTAATATCCGCAAAAACATTAATATTCTTGTAAGCTTTATCTAAATAAATCTTTTTCAGCACAACATTTATCATATTTCTGAACCGGCTTGAATTCTTACATTTAATAAGAATACGCTGTCTGTATAATTCATTCACCTTTGACACCTTAGGTGACATAGGACCGAGAATTATTATTTTGAGTTCAGAAAAATCATTTTCATTTTCATGCACCAGATATTCAAATACTCTTTTTGCACAATCTCTTACAATATCATCAGAAGGACCGGATATTCCTATTTCACACAAATCACAGAAAGGAGGATAAATCAAAGCCTTGCGCATTTTGATTTCATAATCAAAAAAACGCTTATAATCCTGACGGGAGGCTATTTCTATAATGAAATTATCAGGAGAAACTGTCTGAATTACTGCTCTTCCCTTCTTGTTGCCGCGTCCGGCACGTCCAACAACCTGAGTGATAAGATCAAAGGAACGCTCACCGCTTCGGTAATCATTATTATAAAGCTCTTTATCTGCAGAAGTAATACCAACAAGCGTAACATCGGGAAAATCAAGTCCCTTTGCTACCATTTGTGTTCCGATCAGAATATCATATTCTCCGTCGGCAAAGGCACGCAAAACTTTTTCATGAGAGTTCTTGGTAGCTGTAGTATCTGCATCCATTCTGATAATGCGGGCATCGGGGAAACGTATCTTTAATTCTTTTTCAACCCGCTGTGTTCCTATTCCCGAATATCTTATATTCTCGGCATTACATGAAGGACAATTCACAGCAAAAGGAATCGAATAACCGCAATAATGACACATAAGCCTGTTGTTTGCTGCATGATATGTCATTGAAATGCTGCATTTCGGACACGTAACAACTTTTTTACAGTCACTGCATACAACAAATGTATTAAATCCGCGTCTGTTTACTAACAATATAGTTTGTTCTTTATTTTTCAGATTATTTTCAATCTCCTGAGCTAACGGATTGCTAATAGCAAAAAATGAAGATAACAAAGATTTGTCAGTCATATCGACAGTATGAACATCAGGCAACACAGCATTACCGTATCTTCCTGAAAGTTCTATAAGCTCCATCTTTCCTTCTAATGCTCTGGCATAAGTTTCCACACTCGGTGTAGCAGATGCCAACAGCAAAAAAGCTGAATGATATGCACATCTGAATCTGGCAACGTCCTTTGCATTATACCTGGGAGACATTTCTGATTTATATGTATGCTCCTGTTCTTCATCAATAACTATAAGACCGAGATTTTTTACGGGAGCAAAAACGGCACTTCTTGTACCGATAACAACATTTACTTCCCCGTCCCGTACACGTTTATACTGTTCATATCGTTCTCCTGCCGACAATGCGCTGTGCATAACTGCAACATTTTTTCCGTATCTGCAGGAAAAGACCGAAAACGTCTGCGGAGTAAGAGATATCTCGGGGACAAGAACAATTACGCTTTTTCCTTCAGCAATTACGGAATCAATAAGCTCAAGATAAACACTGGTTTTTCCGCTTCCTGTAACTCCGTACAATAAAGCTGATTTCTTATCATCAGACTTATACGCTTTATAAATTCTTTCGAATGCTTTATTCTGAACTTCCGACAAAACAGGTTTTACATATTTTTCTGAAGAAACATTAAAACTCAGTTCACGTCTTACTTCAGCGTCAAAAGCTTCACAGATGCCCTTTTGTATCAGGTTTCTCACAACTGCTTCGCTGACACCTGTAAAATATGTCAGTTCTTTCACAGATGCAGCACCGATGTCTCTTAAAACACTGATAACACTCAGCTGCTTTTCAGTGAGCGTGATCTCTCTTTCCTGAGAAAAATCATCACTGATTCTGATAAGACGGACTGAAAGATCATTGACACGGTTAAATGCGTCTGATGATTCGACGAGAAAACCTTTCTTTACCATAATCTTCAGAATCGGAGATTGCTTTACTGCGGAAATCCTTTTAAGAATCAGAGATTCGCGGACAAAGCTTTTTTTTCTGAGAAGATATTCTGTTACAGCCTTTTCATCATCATTAAGTTCATTGAACTTTTCGGGCGGTATATCAGGAGCAAGAATGTATGTTTTTTCAGTTTTCAGGCACATACCGCCGGGAAGAAGACTCTTGGCAGCAACAAAGTACGTGCAAAAACATCTGTCCCTGAGCCAGTTCGCCAACATAAGCATCTCTTCTGACAAAACAGGAACCGAATCGAGAACAGAATCTACATATTTTAATTTTGAAACATCGCTCTCATCGGCATCAACCGAACTTATCTTAAACACAAAAGCCTGTCTCAGCTTATTGCTGTTTGAAAAAGGAACCAATACTCTTATACCGCATTCAATAACTTCACAAAGAGTTTCGGGCACAAGGTAGGTAAACAGCGTATCAAAACTATACGAACAGTTTTCCACGCCGACAAGAACTGTTTTCAGCAATGCCAAAATCTACACCTCAGAATTTATGGTCATCATCGGGTTCATTAATGGAGAACTTTCCTTCAAGCAATTCATCAACAGCAAGACTTACTGTCTTGTCAACAATTTTTTCATTTCTTTCATTTACTTCGTCGGCAATTTCTCTTGATCTTTTTGCAACACCTACAACAAGTGAGTATCTGCTGATTCCGCCCTTAAGAAGGGGCTTCATATCAATATTAATCATAGTAATGTGTCTCCTTTGAAACTATTATTTTATATTATTTTTAATTATTTTATATATCTCTTCTACGCAATCTTCAAGACGGTCATTCACAACACAATAATCATAATGATCACGCATTTTCATTTCCTGCTCTGCAATAGAAAGTCTGGTATTGATTTCTTCTTCTGTATTCTGACCGCGTGAAGTAATTCTTCTGCGCAGTTCCTCTGTTGAAGGAGGAATAATAAATACTGAACAAGCCTCGGGAAAAGCTTTTTTAATATTTAACGCACCGTTTACCTCAATAACCAGTATAACGGTTTTTCCCGCGTCTGTTAATCTTAATACTTCGCTTTTAAGTGTTCCGTAATAATTTTTTCCGTAATTCACGTATTCAATAAATTCACCATTATCAACACGTGCGAGAAACTCTTTTTCCGTCACAAAGTAATAATCACGACCGTCCACTTCTCCTTCGCGGGGAGCTCTTGTAGTTACGGAAACAGTCTGAACAATGTTATCCGACTTTTCACGCAAACCGTCATAAACCGTATTCTTTCCGGATCCTGAAGGACCGGATAATACCAAAATTGAACCTTTTTTATTCATAAAAATCAATCCTCATTATCCGAATGGTCATCAGAAAATCTTTCTGATATTTTTTCCGGCTTCAGATAAGATAAAACCACGTGCTCACTGTCCGTAAATATAACAGATAGGGTTTTTCTGCCCTGCGTTACATCAATTAGCTTTCCGTTGTCTTTAGCATTCTGCATAATTCTTCTGACAGGAGCAGAATCAGGTGCAACAACAGCAATTATACGTTCACAATTGATGAGATTTCCGAATCCTACATTAATAAGCTTCATAATACTACCTCATTCAATATTCTGAACCTGTTCACGAATTTTTTCAACTTCTGCCTTTATATCAATAACTTTTCTGGCAATCTCTATATCAGATGCCTTGGACCCTATTGTGTTAGCTTCCCTGTTAATCTCCTGTACAAGGAAATCAAGCTTTCTTCCCACAGGCTCACCGGACTCAAAGAATGTTCTCAACTGATCCATATGACTGCGAAGTCTGACAGTTTCTTCAGCAACAGCAATCTTATCTGCAAAAATTGCCGCCTCAGTAAGCAGTCTCTGTTCGTCAACATTGACATCGCCGAGAATTTCCTGAATTCTGGCTTTCAATTTTTCGTTATATTCTCTTACAGTTTCAGGTGAGCGTTCTTCAATAAATGCTACATTATCAAGTATTGCATCTGCTCTTGAAAGAATGTCAGCTTTAAGTTTTTCACCTTCAGCCATACGCATATTTATAAAAGCCTCAACAGCTGATTTTACAACAGAGGAAACAGCTTCCCAGATAGCATCTTCATCTGCAGGCGCTTTTCTGACTGTGAAAATATCTGATCTGCCGACAAGCATTTCAAAAGCATCATCCATTTCAACATCGTACTTCTCGGAGATTTCCTTAAAGGCATTAATATAACCTGAAACAAGCGAATGGTTGACCTGAACTATACTGTCTTCAACATCATCAGTTTCGATCTGTACATAACAATCAACCTTGCCGCGGGCGATATATTGCTGCAGAAACGTTTTCAGTTTTTCCTCAAGAAAAGAATATGCTCTGTATACCTTTGGAGTAAATTCAAAATATCTGTGGTTCACACTTTTAATTTCAACTGTTATTGTCATATGTCCAACAGTTTCTACGGCTCTTCCGTAGCCAGTCATACTTTTTACCATAGGCTTTGCCTCCTTAATAACAACCGGACTGTCTCTTCAGAAGACTTACTTCATCATGTGTAAGATGTCTGTATTCTCCGACTTTAAGATGTCCGAGAGAGAGCTGCCCTATAGATAAACGCTTTAAGCGAGCTGTTTCAAGACCTGCAGCTTCACAAAGACGTCTTATCTGTCTGTTTTTTCCTTCATACAAAATAATCTCAAGAGAAGTTTTATCCTCTTCCTTATTTATGATCCTTACATCAGCAGGAAGTGTCTTTTTTCCGTCCATCATCATAGAAGAAGTGAGAATGGTAATCTGCTCTTCCGTGATAGCAGGCTTAACACTAACGCGGTATGTCTTTGCTATATGTCTTGACGGATGGGTCATTGCATTAGCGAATTCACCGTCATTGGTAAACAGCAAAAGCCCCTCCGAATCACGGTCAAGTCTGCCGATGGGATAAATACGCTTTCCCACATCAGCAACAAGTTCAGCTACGCATTTACGGTCCATTTCGTCACTCAACGTTGTAACATACGCTCTGGGCTTATGAAGCATAATATAAATATAATTCTTATCTCTTGTAAGCTTTCTGCCGTTTACACTGATAGTATCTTTTTTAGGGTCAACCTTATCACCGACAGAAGCAACCATTCCGTTGACTTTAACCCTGCCTGCGGCGATGAGTTCTTCAGATTTACGTCTGGACGCAACACCGCAATCAGCCATAAATTTCTGAAGTCTTATCAATTCATTCATAAAAAACCTTCCGTTAAAGAATTATCTCAATACAACACATCAAAGGCTGCTGGTCAGATTTTTTAATTCTGACCATCAACCTTGAAATACATAATCATTTATGTAGGATTATTTCTCTCCGGACTTAACCTTTGATACAACATCGTTAACCTTATCAATAACATCGGGAACCATATTGACAAGTCTTTCAGCTGCATTATCATTAGAGGTGATATGCTTAAGAGTAACCTCACCGTTTTTAAGAATGAGGAATGCAACGGGATTGATAGTGATACCGGCACCGCCGCCTCCACCGAAAAGCTGTGTGTTATTCTTTGAGGGGAAATCAGAGCCGCCTGAAGCAAAACCGTATGTAACCTTAGATACGGGTATTACTGTAATTTCATTTGATAATGCAATAGGTTCACCAACGATTGTGCTGACATCAACCAGTTGGCGGACTTTTTCAATTGTTGTGGAAAGAATTCCTGCTGCTGACTGTTCCTTCATTTTTCTTACTCACTTTCATTAATTATTTATTCTTTACCGAATCAATGCTTTCGGTTGGTTTAACATTTTTATTTTTTGTATATTTAATCAGTTTAACAACAAAGCCTATAATAACCTTAAATAACAGCTTAAATACAAGCCCGATTGTTATACCGATAAGATATATAGGATATAAATGCATTCTTACGGCAAAGGATGCGGAAGAATGACGCGCAAGAAAATCAGGATATACATTAACATCATATTTTCTTACTTTATATTTTGTAACAAGTGCACCTAACATCGGAAAAAGAGCAGAGCATACCTCTCCGTAATATATTGCGGTTTCAGCTGCATCATTTTTTGTACACTTGACATCGATATACAATTCGTCGATAACAAGTGAATTCATAAGCTTTCCGATATATGTACCGATATAACCGAAAATACGTTTTACAACAAGCATAAGTCCGTCTATACCATGGGAACCATAAATATCATTAAGTAAAGTAGACTTTTGTGCAGGCTTTTCGGAAGTTTCGGTCTGCATAGCTGAATCTTCAACGGATTCCCCTGTAACTTCTTCTTCGGTAACAGGTTCTTCAGCAGGAGGCTCTTCTTCAGCAGAAGTCACCTGCCCGGGAGTAGTTTCTGCCTTTTCTGTTTTATCGTTTTTTTCTTTCTTTTCAGCGGGGAATAAAGGTATTTTAATAAATAACCATTGCAACATAACCCTGGTATCTATCTCTGAATATTCTGCAAATATTCTTACTCTGACACTGAGTAAAAGCAAAATCAATGCAATGATCCCAAGAAAAACAAAACCGATGATTTTCAGAACCAGCATCCTCAAAATACCCCCTTATAAAAATTATAAAATAGACATCTGACCTGTAATCACGTTTTCATCATTGTGAATATTCTCAAGCGCCTGAGCCGCAGCCTTTGTATCGGGAATCTCAGGCAATTCGGCAAGAGTTGCCATGCAAAAACACTTTAAGAAATCTGTCGTAGTACAGTATATCAAAGGACGCCCCGGCAAGTCAAGTCTTCCGGCTTCTTCTATAAGATTTCTTTGACATAATGTATTGATAACACCGCTGCAATCAACACCTCTTACCTGCTCTATAAAGGCCTTTGTTACCGGCTGATTATATGCTACTATAGCAAGAACTTCAAAAGCAGCAGAAGACAGCGGTTGATTTCTTTTCATATCAAGAACATTTCTGACAGCCTCAGCATATTCAGGCCGTGTCACAAACTGAACTTCTGAACCGAGATTCAGCAGTTCAACAGCACTGTTCCTTTCAGCATAATCACGGGCAATATCATTGAGAATGCTGTCGAGGCGCTCCGGACTGCATCCGAGGGACTCAATAAGTCTTATCCGGTCAATTGGTTCACCTGAAGCAAAGATGATTGCTTCAACCGTATTTTTCAAGTTTATGGTATTCTCAGTCAAAATCCAATTCTCCTTCGGGAACTTTTATAAGTTCTATTTCCATATTATCTCCGTCTCCGTTCAAAATAATATGCTTTGTTTTTGCAAGCTCAAGAATAGCAAGGAAAGCAGCAACCATGTCTGAACGGCTCTCGGAACCAAGAATTATATCCTTGAACTTCTGCTTTCCGTTCGATGAAAGCACTGACACAATATTATTTATCTTGGAAGAAACAGAAACAATCTTTTTAACAACAATTGTTCTGAACGAATCAAATGGCGGCGGAATCTTACGAAGACGTTTTCCAACAACACGCATATAAGCATTCATAAGCTCAATGGCATCATGAACCCTTGTATAAGTCATATCTACCTCAAAAATCTCCTGAGGCCTTGCAATACAATTAAAACCGTCGGTTTTTGCAGAAAGCATTTGAGCTACACGTTTACATTCAGCATATTCAATAAGCTCACCGCTGAGCTCCTGTCTCAGTTTATCGGCTTCCTCATAAACAGGAAGAAGTGAAATAGTTTTGATATAAACAAGACGAGCTGCCATATCGAGAAACTCACTGGCTATTTCCAAATTCTGCTCTTTCATTTCATCAACATAACTGAGATATTGCTCAACCAGTTCAGAAATCGGTATATCATGAATATTAAGTTTATGTTTTGTTATGAGGTGCAGCAAAAGATCCATTGGACCTTCAAAGACCTCAATTTTATAATTTATCACAGACATAAATCCATCCTTATCCGATAAAAGAAAACGGAATACTTGTCACAAAGTAAACAGCATTAAAAATAAGCTCTGATAAAAGTGAAATCGGTGAAAACGGAAGCACACGATTAGAAATAAACATTAATCCCCACAGCACATATATAAAATACTGTTCATACCCTAAAAGCTTATAGTAAATCTTATCGGGTAACAGCATTGTAAATATACGGGAACCGTCAAGAGGCGGAAACGGTATTAAATTAAATACAGCAAGCATAACATTATACATCGCAGAATAGCTGAAGAAACTTATGGCAATTCCAAAAACAGGCGATGATGATGCAGTTACAAACATTATTGCATTAATACTGTTAGCAATAAGCAAAAATATAAAAGACAGAATAAGATTTGAAACAGGTCCTGCTATGGCAGTAAGAGCAAAATAAAGCTTCCTCTTTTTAAAATTCCTGATATTTACAGGTACAGGCTTTGCATAACCGAAACCGAAAACAAAGAGCATAACAGTACCCATCAAGGAGAGATGGTCCATAGGATTAAGACTGATTCTGCCTTTAAGTCTTCCTGTAGGGTCGCCAAGCTTTTCTGCCATCCACGCATGTGCACACTCATGTACAGGCAAACAGCAGACTGTTACAAAAATAAGCACGAAAATATGTTCCATGATCATAAGTGCATTGCCTTCACCTGAAAGGAACTGCATTAACAAAGTAAGCATATATACCTCCTCATTTTCTTAAACCGATTACAAACCTGTCAGCATTATATAAGTCATAAACGGCTTTACAATTACATTTATCTGCAAAAATATTAATAATATCAACAGTCTGATTTTCGCCGCACTCAACAGCAATCATACCGTTTTTTTTCAGTTTATTCAACCAGATGCAGTCAATCGCCCTGTAAAATGCCAATCCGTCTTCACCGCCGTCCAAAGCCGAAGCAGGCTCATTCAGGACCTCATGCTGTAAAAATCTGATCTCTTCTGATTCTATATACGGCGGATTAGAAACAATAATATCAGCATCAGGCAATTCAACTGACAACTTAGTTGTTATATCTTTTTTTATAATAGTTACATTATTAAGACTCAGATTATTTCTGTTCTTTTCTGCGTAAAACAAGGCATCATCAAACAGATCAAAAAGATAACAATGTACATACGGGAATTTTTTGGCAATACTAAGTCCGATACAACCGCTTCCTGTGCATAAGTCGTACACAATCTTTACATTGTGTTTTTCAATAAAGCTGCAGCAATGTTCAACCAGTTCTTCAGTTTCAGGACGTGGTATAAGTACACCTTTTCCGACAAAAAAATCAGATTCATAAAAGCTCCATTGACCGATAATATATTGTAATGGCTCATAATTCTTTCGACGTTCAACACAGGCAAAAAAATTATCAGCCTGTTCATCAGAAGCAGAATTATCAAATATCAGAAAAACTTCATCTTTTGTCAATCCCGTAGTAAAAAGCAATAACTGAAAGGCATCAAACTCATAATCTTCAATACCTGCAGTTCTGAGCAGTTCTGCACCTTTTTTCAAAAGCAGTCGATAAGTCATCATCTGAGTCTGTCATCCTCACGATTATCAGTTATAACTGCATTAATAGAAGCTATTGCAACTTCAATCATATCATCAGTAGGCTCTTTTGTCGTTATTCTCTGCATCCAGAGTCCGGGGGCTGAGAAAATTTTTGTTATTACATTATCGTGCTTACCTGCATATTTTATAAGTTCATAACTGATACCAGTTACAAAAGGCAATACTGCAATTTTAACAGCTGTCCAAAGTATTCTGTTTTCAGGGTCCTTAAGCATAGGAAAAGCAATTGAGACAATTGAAGTAACAATTATACTGGTAATAAGTACAATGAATATAAAGCTGGTACCGCAACGAGGATGAAATCGCTTACAGGTGCGTACATTTTCAACATTCAGAGGTAAGCCTTTTTCGTAACAGAAAATTGATTTATGCTCAGCCCCGTGATACATAAACACACGCTTAATATCTTTCATCTGAGAAACTGCAATCATATAAATAATTACAATTATCATCTTCATAATACCTTCAAGCACAGGATGAAAATCCTTAAGTACATTATTAAGCAGCTTTCCGTCTATAAGATCCACAAGATAAGAAGGAGCATAGAAAAAAAGCAAAAAGCATATTGCAGCAACAAACACGGATATCACAGCAGTAATTGCAGCAAAAAGCTTAGGACCCAGATGATCATTTAACCATTTATCAAGCTTTGACATATTCTCCGGATCATCCTCAGCATCAAGCTGACCGGACAAATCAGCAGAACGCATCAATGATTTATAACCGATTATCATAGACTCGACAAAATTCACAATGCCTCTTATAAAAGGCCATCCGAGTATTTTTACTTTATCCTTGGCATGCTTTACATCAAAGCTTTCGGTAATAATATGTCCGTCGGTATGACGTACGGAAAGAGCAGCACCTTTCGGACCGTTCATCATAACACCTTCAATAAGCGCCTGTCCGCCTACAGATGTTTTATGCATAATTTTTTCTTTACTCATAGTATTATTCCTTTCTTTCGGATAAATTAACGGGCAGTGTAGGCAATGTAATATTCACCTCTGTACCCTCTCCTAAAGTACTGGTAATTTCAAGTGTTCCTTTATGAAGATTAATGATTTCATCACAGACAGCAAGTCCTATTCCGGAACCCTTGGTTGAAAAATTTGCTTTATAAAATTTTTCCTTGATACGCGGTAAATCCTCGGGGGAAATGCCGCAGCCCGTATCCGCCACACGGATATTAATAGTCTGAGAGCCAATCATTGCGACAATAGAAATTCTGCCTCCGGCAGGAGTGTATTTAATAGCGTTATCAATTATATTTACAAATACCTGCTTGATTCTGTCGGCATCTGCATTGACGGGAGCAGGATAATCGGGTGAGCTGTAGAAAATTTCCTTTCCTTCTCTTGTGGCTCTGTCCCGAAGAACAAACACCGCATCATCAAGCTCTGCAATAACATCAATTTTTTTCAGATGAAGAACCATTCTTCCGCTTTCCATTCTGGAGAAATCAAGAAGATCTTCAACCAATGCATATAATCTTTCCGTTTCATTCTGAATAACCCTGAGACCGCTGTTAAGAGTTTCGTCTTTTGATTCATTTATACAAAGAAGTGTTTCTGTCCATCCCTTAATTGCAGTAAGCGGAGTTCTGAGTTCATGGGAAACAGTTGAAATAAATTCATTTTTGATTTTATCGGTTCTGTCTATTTCATCCGTCATATAATTAATTGATTCTGCAAGCTCAGCTAATTCATCATCATACCTGCGTTCAAAGTCAATTTTCTGAGAATAATTACCTGCAGCTATGCTTCTTGCCGCGTCATTGAGCTTTTTCACAGGGACAACGATGGAACGTATAAAAAACAACCCCGAAATAACAACAAGAAACAAAGCAAACAAGCTTACAACACTGACTATGATAAAAATTTTGACAACCTGAACATCAATTGCTTCAAGTGAAATTATGTATCTGACAGCACCGTTGCTGTTTCCGTTGGTTTTAGGTAAAAGCACCGAAAGAGCCATTACTTTTTCTCCGGAACTCATTTCACCCTGCCAGAAGGCTCGTCCGGATACAGATGAAACAGCCTCATCATAATCAGGATAATTCTCATTTTCAGAAACAAAACCTGTAGAGGTAACAATTACCTCGCCGTCACTGTTAATAACCCACAGTTCAGCAACGTTAAGCTCCTGATAATTGTCAACATATTCCTGAGCTCTTGCAGAAAAAGCATCATCATTACTGCCGAGATAAGAACTGAAATAATCTGCAACAACACTGCTTTGTCCCAACGACTGCAGCTTATCCTCAACGGTTTCATAATAGTAATCTCTGAGAAGAAAAACAATTGATGCTGAAATACAGGCAAGAATAACAGCAATAACCAGTATTGTGGTAAAAAGCCAGCGCAGTGTAATACCGCTTTTCAGCATATTTCTTCCCCTCCTAAAAAAACT
The DNA here is from genome assembly GCA_045536195.1 of Acutalibacteraceae bacterium. Taxonomy (GTDB): domain Bacteria; phylum Bacillota; class Clostridia; order Oscillospirales; family Acutalibacteraceae; genus RUG806. The sequence continues at coordinate 19,111 of JAZSNB010000068.1, read as the reverse complement.
ATACGAGCCACTTATACCCAACACCCCATATTGTGGTAAGATGATGGGGACTTGAGGGATCATCCTCAAGTTTCATTCTCAGACGTCTTATATTTACGTCAACAACTTTATCATCACCGTAATACATATTACCCCATACGTGATTGAGTATTTCACTTCTTTCAAGTGCCGTATTCGGATGATTAAAGAAAAATTCCATAATCTGAAACTCAACCTGAGTAAGTTCAATCATCGTTCCTTTTTTAGTAAGAGAACGGCTGCGCAGATTGAGAACAAAATCACCTAATTCAATAACACTGCCTTTATCTTTGTTATTAGCAGCAAATTCACGGTTAAGAGTTACTCTCCTGTATATTGCATCAACACGAGCCATAAGCTCTGACGGGGAAAATGGTTTTGTGACATAGTCATCTGCTCCTACGAGAAGACCTGTTACCTTGTCCATTTCCTGAGTTTTGGCAGTAAGAATAATAATCCCCAATGTACTGCTTTTCTTTCTCAGCTGTTTGCAGACTTCAAGTCCGTCAATACCGGGCATCATTATATCAAGCAATGCAATATCAATATTGCCGTTATATTCATTATAAAGCCTTAATGCAGTTTCACCGTCTCCGGCTTCAACAACATCAAAACCGCTTCTTTTCAGATTAATAACAATAAACTCTCTGATAGATTTTTCATCTTCAGCAATAAGTATACGCTTCATCAATAAAACCAACCTTTATCAGAAATTAAATCCATAACATAACTCTTGGTTATATTCATAGACTCTCCGAGAGGAGTAATCGAAATAATAAACTGGGAATATCTGTTATTATCAAGCAAAGAATCAAAAACATCAGCTTCATTACATTTTACGGTAAAAACAAGATCACCCTGCTCAATTCCCTTGAGTCTTATCTGGGTCTCTTTTTTCAGATAATCATAAACAAAATAGTATTTATCATAGAAATCATCGATCAGTAATTCAAAACGGTCGGTGAAATTTATAAAATACTTTCCGTTTTCATAGAGAACACCGTCTCGAAACTCATTCCAGGAAATATATCTGACCTGTTCGGTCATCTCCTCGCTGAGTCCTACTGAGTAAGAATCCTCGTAATCAAGCTGCAAAGGAATATTTATCTGACCGTCATTATCAAAATCACAGCAAAGAAGTGATTGGTCCCTTACCGTAAAAACAGAAACCGCACTGCCCTCAACCTGAGGCAAAGATAAAACGGATTTTGTATTATCATACAGAATGATTTCCGTACACAATTTACCATCGGATGTGAGACAATCAACATAAATCTGACATGTTTCACCTTCGCGGGAATGAAGCACCTGAACAAAAGAAGCAATTCCGGGATCCAACGGAAGGTCACTGACGGGAAGAAGATTTTTGGTATTGATATCATAATCAAGCAATCTTGCACCGACTGCAGTGCTGCTGTCACCGGTTGTATCATAGTAAAAATACAACAGCTCATTGATATTATCAGCATCAATATCAAGATAAATATAATCAGAAAGCTGTATCGTGGCAACCGATGTGAGAAGATTTTCTTCTCCGGAAGAATTATATCCCGAAAGCTTATAAAGCGATAAGGTTCTTGCTTTTTTAGAATCATCCACAAGCCACGTTACCGCAATTTCAAGATTCTGTTCATTATCAATATTAAAAAAATCAACCTTGTACACAGAGGTTCCGGAGCCGGTAATATCAGCAATTGAAAACCATTCATCATTCTGCTGTGCGAGAATATGCATATGAACAACAGTTTTATTATTATTAAAGGCATAAAATACTAAAGCCTCTTCATTTTTATCGTTGTTTATATCAGTCCGTATATATGATGAACGGAATTCACCCGAAATGGGAGTAAACAAAGAAATCTCTTTCCCGACCGCATTTTCAAAAGCCTGCTGAAGCGCAGCATTTTCCCCTGTTAATCTCGGAGCCTTCAACAGATTTTCGGAAGAAAAAAAGTCAAGAAGCGAGCAGCCTGAAAGTAATAATACAGCCATTGTAATCAATGCGGCTGTTCTGATAATTCTGATTTTCACTCTGCTCACTCCTTCATTTTTTATTCTGTTTCACTCACTTCAATATCTACGGTATATTCACCATAAACCCAACTGTCCGTAAGAGTTCTTAATACTATTTTTGCAGGAACGGTCTGCTTTCCTTCCGTAAGCTCAATTCCGTCCAATACGGGAACTGCATATCCTGCTGTTTTATCAATTCCCATTACAGAAGCTGAAGGTCCGACAACCTGAACTGACTGAACTGAAGTTGATATAACCTTTACACCTTCAGGTAAATCAACGGTTGAAACATCAACAGGAAGCTCGATCCAACGCTTATCCATCAAAGACATATCAATAACAACATTAAAATCAACCGGCTCTGAAGCAAGGAATTCATTTGTTACCGTAATTTCATTGACCTTATTGTTTATCTCACTGAAATCGATAGTACCTACCAAAATTTCATTACTGTCATTGATATGAGTCTCCCCGACTCCGGTAAGCACGGAAATATCAATTTCATCGGGATTTATAGAATAATCAATTCCTTCACCGCGGAAAGCCTGAGGAATTCCTATGAAATCGATTGCTGTTTTATATGTTCCTACCTGGTTAAGAGGAATCGTAATATATACAGGCTCGGTATTTTCAAGTGTGAAATAAGAAGAATCAAGCTTTCCCGAGGAAGATTCAAATATAATCTCAGCTTCACTTGTAATCGTGGACTTCATTTCGCCCGATAATTCTATATATGCTTTAACAGCAGAAACTTTGGAAATTTCCCTGGCAGGACCTGAAACATCAATTGATGTAACGCTCAGGCGGGGATTTTCCTTTACAAGACCTTCAGGGATTGAAAAATCTTCTTTTTCTTCAATCTGCTCTGTTATTGCAAAAGTTTTTGTTACCTTTTCATCAAAGGTTGCCTTGACAGTTCTCGCAGAAAGATTAACAACCTCAACCTCTTCCGAAACGCCCTTTATAGAGCACACAAGAGGCAGATCATATGTACCTGCAGTACTGACAGCAGAGCAGGAAGCCGTTACAACAATACTTTCATGCGCAAAATCATGGTCATTAATAAGATAACTGAGGCCTTTTACGGTAACATCAACAAAAAATTCACTGTCACCGAATATTTCAAGATTATTATTTTTCGGTAAACTATCATCAATAGTAACCTTTACACCCTGGAATTCTTTCTCAATTTCTGTAGTCTGGGACATTGATATAACACACCAGAAAATCACGGCAACAATCAGAGAGAAAATAAAAACGATTTTATTATTAGCCATCAATGAAGAAAACGACAAACTTTTCTTCGACGAATTACTTTTATTCCTGCTCATCATTAACAGCTCCTTCATTTGTTATAACATTCTCGTTTTCCTGTTCAGCTTCCTCAAAAGGTGCTTCAATAGAAACATCATCAGCAGTTGTTTCTTCCGAAGCTGCTTCTGAAATTACTTCCTGCACTTCTGATGCTTCAACATTTTCAGTGACTTCAGCCTTTGATTTTTTTCCGAATCTTTTACTTTTAGTGTTCTTATTGCTGAGAAGAAGAGCACCGAGCTTTTCTCTCAATTCACTATCGGAAAGACCTCTGATAAGCTTACCGTCTACTGCAAGAGAAATAATACCTGTTTCTTCACTGGTGACAACAGCAACAGCGTCGGACATAAGGCTTACTTCCATAGCTGCACGGTGGCGTGTGCCGACATTTTCAGTAACAACTCTGTCATTCTTCATAGGAACAACACATCTGGCAGCCACTACCCTGCCGTCTTTTATAACTACAGCACCGTCATGCAAAGGTGCCTTGGGATAAAAAATACTGCAGATCATCTCAAATGTCGTTTCGGAATCAATTAAAACTGCATGCTTTGTAAGATCACCGAGAAGAGAACTGCGCTGAAATACAATAAGAGAACCTACCTTGCTGCGGCTCATAGCTCCGCAGGCACGGCAAACTGCGTTAATTGCTTCAATTTCACTCTCATCATTAGAAGATGAAGAGAAGAATGAAGTTTTGCTGATTTTTTTCTTGCCGATATTTTCAAGAGCATGTCTGAGTTCAGTTGCAAACAGAACAACGAAAATAATGATGATATCAGAAAAAAGCTTTGTAAAAATAAATGAACTTGTGTTCATTCCGGCAAGCTTTACGATACCGTAAATAATAGCAATAAAAACTATTCCCTTGATAACCTGTATCGACTGGGATTTGCGCAGCTGAGTTATAATTGCATATAACAAAACAGCAACAAGCAAAATATCCAGAACATCAGTTACCCAATTGAAATTCATAAAAACATCTTTTATCTGCAAAAGAATTGAATTGAGAGTTTCTACCAACATTTATTTTTCACCACCGAGATTATTTCTTTATTATCAACGCAACACTGTGTGCTGCAATTCCGAGTTTTTCACCCGTAAAGCCGAGGCCTTCTTCAGTTGTTGCTTTAACACTGACAGCGCTTACGTCAACTTCACAGACATCTGCAATATTCCTTCTCATAATATCAATATAAGGAGCCAGCTTCGGTTTCTGAGCAATTACGGTTGCATCTATATTGCCCACACAGTAACCGTTTTTCTTAAGCAAAGAACATACTTTACCCAGCAGGATAAGACTATCGGCATTTTTGTACTGAGAATCAGTATCAGGAAAATGTTTTCCTATATCACCGAGAGCAGCAGCACCAAGCAAAGCATCTGCAACAGCATGAAGCAACACATCTGCGTCGGAATGACCGAGAAGACCTTTCTCATACGGAATATCTACACCGCCGAGAATCAGCTTTCTGTTTTCGGCAAATTTATGTACATCATATCCGTGTCCGATTCTGAACATATTTATCTTCCCTCAGTTTCTCTGATTTCTTTACATGCAGCAAGCTTGACTGCCGTACAAATAATATCAGCAGCAACACGTACTTCCTCAACGGAAGGATACGAAGGAGCAAGTCTGATATTTTTATCCTCAGGGTCGATGCCGTAAGGATATGTAGCACCTACACCGGTAAGTGTAAGTCCGGCTTTTTTACAAAGCTCACCGACATACCTGGCAGAGCCGGTGTTAACATCAAGACTGATAAAATATCCGCCTTTTGGCTCATTCCATGTAGCAATTCCGAGACCGCCGAGCTCATTTTTCAGAATTTCAAGCACAGCATCAAACTTTGGTTTCATTATTGCTGCATGCTTTCTCATCTGATTCCTGACATCCTCGATGTTCTTATAAAAATAACAATGTCGCAGCTGATTAATTTTATCATAGCTTATTATCTGAAGGGTAAGTCTGCTTGTTATTTCCTTGAAGTTTTTATCACTTGCAGCAATTGCTGATACACCTGCGCCCGCAAAGCTTATTTTTGAAGTAGAAGTAAATCCGACAAAATTATCTTCATTTCCGTACTTCTTTGCTTCATCGAAAATATTAAGAAGTGTGTCACCGTTATCGTCAAAATCATGCACAATATATGCTGCATCCCAGATAACCCTGAAATCATCCGCAGCAGGCTTCATTGCAGCAAGACGCCGAACAGTTGCATCTGAATATGTGATACCGTCAGGATTTGAATACTTAGGAACACAAAACATTCCTTTGACATCGGGATTTTTAATAAGCTCTTCAACCAAATCCATATCGGGACCTTCAGAAGTCATAGGAACGTTAATCATTTCAAGTCCGAAATATTCCGCAATAGCAAAATGTCTGTCATACCCGGGGACAACAGCGATAAACTTTCTGTTTTCATTTCTTATCCAAGGTTCATTACCGCCCACACCCTTATAAAAGCACTGGGCTATATAGTCAAACATAAGATTTAAGCTTGAACTGCCGCAGGCAATAACATTCTCATACGGAACACCGAGCATTTCACCAAACAGTTCCCTTACTTCCCTGATTCCGCATAATTCTCCGTAATTACGGCAATCTACTCCGTCTTTGGTAACAAAGCCGCACTTTTCGGAATCGAGAGAAAAGAGCTCGTCTGACAATGAAAGCTGTTCAGGAGAAGGCTTGCCTCTCGCCATATTAAGAGAAATGTTTTCTTCAAGAAAAGCATCATATTTTTTCTGAGCAGCTGACAGGAATTCATTAAACTGCTCAGGTGAATAATCAATCAATAATTTCATCTTACCACCTATAAAAATAATATATTTGCACAATAATTCACAAAAATTTTAAACTGAACCATTATCCAATGTATTTTAGCACAAAAATGATATTTTATCAAGAGAAAATACTTGATGATTATATATAAATATTATTAAATTATATTTAAAAATTTAGTATGTTTTATATTTTCTGTAAATTTTAAAAGACAAAAATCTGCAGAGTAACACAAAGGCTTTCCGTAACAGTCAAGCTACGGAAAGCCTTATTTTGTTTCTGCAACAGGATTATGCAGTTTATTTTATTTTTCACCGCGTTCGCGTATAACAAGACGAGTAGGCGTACCCTCCAGGCCAAAAACTTCTCTTATCTGATTATCAAGATAACGCTGATAGCTGTAGTGAAACAGTTCCTTACTGTTTACAAAAGCCACAAATGTAGGCGGTCTTGTTGATGCCTGAGTCATATAATAAATTTTAAGTCTCTTACCCTTATCCGTAGGAGGCTGAACACGGGCCTGTGCGTCGGCAAGCACCTGATTAAGTCTGCCCGTAGGAATACGAACAGCATTCTGATCATCAACATACTTGATAAGCTCATACAATCTTTCAAGGCGCTGACCTGTTTTTGCTGAAATAAAAATTATGGGAGCGTAGGACATAAAAGAAAAATCATTCATAAGCTTTTTCCTGTAAGCATCCATGGTTTTTCCGTCTTTTACATATGCATCCCACTTGTTTACGGCAATAATACAGGCTTTTCCTGCTTCATGGGCAATACCTGCGACCTTTGAATCCTGCTCAGTGAAGCCCTCAAGAGCATCTATCATAATAACACAGACATTTGCCCTCTCGACCGCAGCAACCGAACGCATAACAGAATACTTTTCAATCTGATCATCAACCTTTGATTTCCGACGAAGTCCTGCAGTATCAATGAACATAAACTTACCGTGTTTATTGATGACTTCCGTGTCAGTGGCATCACGGGTTGTGCCTGCAATATCTGAAACAAGCATTCTTTCCTCGCCGCAAAAGGCATTAACCAGTGAGGATTTACCCACATTAGGCTTACCGATGACAGCAACTCTTATGGTATCATCCTCTTCGTCTGGCTCTGTATCCTCAGGAAGATACTTCAAAACCTCATCAAGTAAATCACCTGTACCATGACCGTGTACAGATGAAACTGCCACAGGATCCCCCATACCGAGATTATAAAACTCATAAAAATCTGCGGGAGGTTCCCCCAGTGAATCACACTTATTGACACATAACACAACAGGCTTTCCGCTTTTAAGAAGCATAGATGCAACCTCAGCATCAGTTGCAATAACACCTGTTTTCACATCGCAAACAAAAATTATGGCGTCAGCGGTTTCTATAGCAATCTGAGCCTGTCTTCTCATCTGAGAAAGAATAATATCGTCCGAATATGGCTCTATACCGCCTGTATCTACAATCAGAAATTTACGGTCAAGCCACTCACAGTCTGCATAAATACGGTCACGGGTTACACCGGGCCTGTCATCAACAATAGCAAGCCTTTTACCGCTTAATTTATTAAACAGAGTGGATTTACCGACATTTGGTCTGCCGACAATGGCAACAATTGATTTACCCATCTCTCATCCGTCCGGTCAGGAATGACCGCCTTCCATTAATTAATTTTATAAAACAGGTCAAACAGCATTGCACCGTCAGAAGGTGCAATAATGACCTTAGTATTCAACTCTTTTTCAACTTCCCCGACAGAAACATCATCAAGAAAGATACGTTCCGTGTCACTTTTAAACATAACCGAAGGTAACAAAAGAACCGGAGAAGAAAAATTCTCATTTTTCAGTGACTCAATAAGGTCTCGTCCGGTAATAAGTCCCGCAACGGTTACACTGTCACCGAAAAAGCCGTTAATAATTTTATACCCCGAGATTGATGCATTTGTATATTTTTTGCAGAATTGCTCAGATAAAGAATTCAGCAAAGGATATGCTGCCACACCGGTGGCAAATGCGAAATTCCTGCAGGTATTATCTGGCGGAGTGTCATTCATAGCGTCAAGAAACTCTTTTTCGGTAGACACATAAAGCCCCACCCCGTTATCAAGCTGCGGAAAATCACCATAATAATTATAACAGGGAAACTCGCGCCCTGCAATCTGATAAAACTCATCAGCAGCAAAAGCCAGCCTGTCTTTACCGTTATTTAACCGGGATGCATTAAATTCATCAATTGCATCAATAACAGCAGCTGCAGAATCACAGTTATAAGAAGACAATTTTTCAAGCTTCTCTCTGTATTTTGTAAGACCGACAGGCACAGCAGCAATACTGGAAACGGATTCCAACTCACTTAATTTTTCTAATGAATATATCAGTTCCGCTCCGTCATTGATGCCGGGGCAAAGAACAAGCTGCGCATTGATACTAATACCTGCATCTGAAAAGCGCTTAAGATGACCAAGTGACTTTCCTGCAAAGGGATTTTTCATCATCTTCACACGAAGCTCCGGATTCATAGTATGAACGGATGCATTGATCGGACTTATGTGCATTTTTATAATCCTGTCAACATCATCATCAGTAAGATTTGTAAGCGTTATATAATTACCGAACAAAAACGATAAACGTGAATCATCATCCTTGAAATAAAGACTGCTGCGCAATCCCGGCGGAAGCTGGTCAATAAAGCAAAAAATACAGGAATTTTTGCATCTTCTGTGTTTGTCCATAAGATATGTCTCAAATTCCAGACCGTTGCTGTCACAGTCCTCAACATTTCTCAGAACGACCTTTTTCTTTTTACCGTCAGGCGAAAGAAACTCAAATTTCAATTTCTTATCATCACAATAAAAACGGTAATCAAGAACATCATTAATCGGATTTCCGTTGACGGAAACAAGCTCATAGCCGGAAGTAATTCCTTTTTTTGCAAACTTGCAGTTCTTTTCAACAGCATAAATCTTTACAGACATTGATACACCAACCTATCAAACAGCAAAAAGGCGGGGAAGCAAAATCTTCTCCACCTGCGCTATAATAGTACAAGATTTCCCGCTGACAAGCGGAAGAAAGAACATTATCAGTCTTCTACAACTACTACCTGACGGCCATTGTAATAACCACAAGCAGGGCAAAGTCTGTGAGATCTCTTATATTCGCCGCACTGAGGGCACTTTTCAATAGCGGGAGCTGAAATCTTCCACAGATTATTACGTCTCTTATCTCTTCTTGCCTTGGAAACTCTTCTTGCAGGAACTGCCATTTTTATATCCTCCTATAATGGGTTAATTATTCATTAAACAAATCTTTCAACGCATCCCATCTGGGATCCGCAGGTGCACTGCATGAACACTGACCTTCATTAAGATCTGTGCCGCAGATGTTACAAAGCCCCTTACAATCTTCTTTGCATAAAAATCTTGTTGGAATTGACAGATAAATATCCTCTGATACCAATTCATCAAGTTCAAGACGCATGCCATCAAGAACAATATACTCATCATTGTCTTCATTTTCAGCATGAGTAAGCAAAAAATGATTAACAGGTACTTTTGCATGTTTAAGCAGAGGTTTGTTACATTTAGCGCATGAAGTGGAATAATCAAATTTCGCATCCGCCTTAAGTTTTACAATGCCGGTCTTATTGAACACAGCGCCTGAAACTTTCACAGGAGTAACAATACTATCATCCTCGACAGAGAAGGAATAGTCGAACTCTACACGTTCACCTTCGGTATTAAAAACAGCATCAAGCTCAAGATACAATTTCCCAACCTCCTAAATAAACGCAGAGTTGCCCCTTAAACAAAACGCAACCATTATTATATAGGCAGATTCCCTGTTTGTCAACAGGAAATCTGCTTTTTTTTTGAATTATTTATATAATTTTTATGCTAATTCGCAAACTTCAAAAATTCTTTCAGGAAGATTTTCCTTTTCAGTGGAAACAGTAAATACAAACTGAGTACCTGTAAGAGAGCTGAGTCTTGCGATCTTATCAAGGAAATCTGCAAGAGCTTCATAATCTCTGCCGCCGATTTTAAGAGTTGCGTCAACAAGTATATCTGTGATATCATGATCACCTGCACAAAGTCCGCTGAGGAAACCATAGAATGCATCATAACCGCTGATACCGTAATTGCTTGCAGCAAGAAGTCTTACCTTATAACTAATCTGATATCTGAGAAGGTCATCCTTTTCAACACAAACAACATGGCCCTTTGATGCTTCAAGAGCAGCATTTACACCGTCAATAAGCTTCTTTGTCTTTCCTGTTCCTTTTTCACCAATAAAAAGTTTTACCATAATATCAAATCCTTTCAACTTTGTGTACATTATTTAAGACGCTCTTCAAGCTGACTTGTAAGAGCTTCATATCCGGGTTTTCCGAGCAAAGCAAACATATTCTTTTTATAACTTTCAACACCGGGCTGATTAAATGGATTGACTCCAAGGATATATCCCGAAACAGCGCATGCCTTTTCAAAGAAATAAATAAGCTCTCCGAGATTTTCTTCATCCATTCTGTCACTTTCAATAATCATATTGGGGACTCCGCCGTCGGTATGAGCAAGAACAGTACCTTCAAATGCTTTTCTGTTCACATAAGACATTCCTTTTCCTGCAAGGAAATTGAGTCCGTCAACATTTTCGGGGTCCTCTTCAATAATAAGCTCTGCCTTAGGCTCTTTGAAAGTAACAACAGTTTCAAACATCAGGCGCTCGCCTTCCTGAACATACTGTCCGAGAGAATGAAGATCCGTGGAGTAAATTGCAGATGCAGGAAAAATACCTTTATTATCTTTTCCTTCACTTTCTCCGAAAAGCTGCTTGAACCATTCATTCATTAATGTGAAATCAGGCTCATATGAAACAACCATTTCAATGTTTTTACCTTTACGGTAAAGAATATTACGTATAGCGGCATATTTATAACAATCGTTTGACTCAAGATCAGCAACATTGTATTTCTTAGCTGCCTCAGCTGCACCTTTCATCAGCTTATCTATATCAATACCGGCACAAGCAATAGGTAATAAGCCTACTGCAGTAAGCACTGAGAATCGGCCTCCCACATCATCAGGCACTACAAATTCTTCATAACCCTGTCTGTCAGCAAGAGCTTTCAGAGTACCCTTCTGTTTATCGGTTGTAACATAAATACGCTGTACAGCCTCTTTTTCTCCGTATTTTTTTTCAAGAAGCTTCTTAAAAACTCTGAATGCAATTGCAGGCTCGGTTGTTGTTCCTGATTTTGAAATTACATTAACAGAGAAATCACAATTCTCACAAATAGCATAAAGCTCAGAAATTTCCGTGGGAGAAATGCTGTTGCCCAAGAAAAATATCTTTGGGAAATCTTTTGTTGTAAGATTGTAGTTTTTGGATTTCACAAATTCAATGGCAGCTCTGGCTCCGAGATATGAACCTCCGATACCGATTACAACAAGAACCTCAGAATCGGAAATAATCTTTGCTGCACTCTTTTTTATTCTGCTGAATTCTTCTTTATCATAATTAAAGGGAAGTTCAATCCAGCCGTGGAAATCATTTCCCTGAGCCTGATCTGAATTATCGTTCAGTAAAGAATGCGCCTTTAATACCTCAGGAGTGATTGCAAGCAATTCTTCATTGTCAACAAAACCACTAAGATATTTGCAATTGAGTTTTAAAGACATTTTTTTAATTTATCCTCCACTTTGATATATTTTATATCATTCTACAATAAAGTGAAGAATTTTTCAATAATAATATTGAATTTTTTTTATTTTATTTTGAGAATGCCTTCAGCAGTGCTTTAACAGCATTGATAAATGTCATTTCTTCGATATCCTCCAAAGAAAAAATATCGCACTTCCCTATTATTTCCTTTCCGTTTCTGATAAGTATTTCACCAATTTTCTGATCCTTTACAACGGGAGCACTGATCGATTCAGGCAAAACAGCTTCAATTGATATATTTCCTGCCGACCCTTTATTTATGAGAACAGAAGGCACATCCGAATAATCAAGGGAAAGCTGTTCTTTCACGCCGCCTGTAATACTGATATCTTTTTCAAAGCTTCCCTCGACAACAGGATAATATATTTCATAGTTTGCAAAGCCCCAATCAAGAAGATTCTTTGCACCGCTGAAACGCGCTTTACTGTTATCGGCACCAAGCACTACAGCAATAAGATGAAGACCGTCACGCTCTGCCGTCGCACTTACACAGCATCCTGCTTTTGATGTCGTTCCTGTTTTCAGTCCCGTTGCACCGGGATAAGTTCTTATCAGCTTATTTGTGTTCACAAGCTGTGTTTCTCCGTTTCTTAATGTGTCCATCCATAAGGTTGAATAATTTCTGATAATATCATATTTCATCAGCTCACGAGACATAAGTGCAATATCATAAGCTGTTGTTTTATGAGTATCCGTATCATCATCAAGCCCCGTACAATTATCAAAATGGGTATTATTCATTCCGAGACTTTTTGCTTTTTCATTCATCATTATACAGAATGCCTTTTCATCACCTGCAATCACTTCTCCGAGAAGACAACAGGCATCATTAGCACTGGATACACAGGCAGCCTTCAGAAGTTCATTTACCGTCATTACCTCACCCGGTTCCAGCCATATCTGAGAACCTCCCTTATTTGCTGCTGATTCGCTGCATGTAATTTCCATATCAAGTGTAAGCTTTCCGTTGTCAATGGCTTCACAAACAAGAAGTAAAGTCATAATTTTAGTAACAGACGCCGGATAAAGCTTTTCATGCTCATTTTTTGCTGCAAGTACCGTTCCGGTATTACAGTCCATAAGAATACAGCTTTTTGCATTGACCTCAACCTCAAGCTCTGTATTCACGGTAAGTATTTCATTTTCCTGTGCCAAAACCGGCATACACTGATTCAACATCATAAATAATACAGTAAAAATTACAGCAATCTTTTTCATACAAATTCCTCCTTGAAGAATCATATGAAAAAAATATAATAATAATGCAAAATACAATTGATAATTTACAATTAAATGATATAATTAATAAATCAATAAAAATGAGGTTCGTTTATGAAGGTTGCAGTTTTTACTCTCGGATGCAAAGTAAATCAATACGATTCACAGGAAATGATATCTGTTCTGACAAAACAAGGATATGAAATCTGCGATCATAAAGAAAAATGTGATATATATATAGTTAATTCATGCACCGTAACAGCAGAAAGCAGCCGGAAGACCCGTCAGGCTGTAAGAAAATTCAGAAATGAGAATAATGATGCGGTAATTGTACTGACAGGCTGTTTTGCTCAGGCATTTCCGGAGGAAGCAGCACTGCTTAGTGAAGCTGATATAATTCTCGGAAATAACAATATAAAAAAGCTTACAAAACATATAGACAGCTTCTTAAATACAAAAAACAAAATATTAGACATAAATTCTCACAACCGCGATGCTAAATACTGCGGTGAATCAATTGAGACCTTTGAAGGCCACACGAGAGCCTTTGTAAAAATTCAGGACGGCTGCAACAGATACTGTTCTTATTGCATTATCCCTAAAGCAAGAGGTTTTTCCAGATCACGCAGCATTGCTGACATACAAAAAGAGATATCAGCTCTTGCTGCTTTAGGTTATAAAGAAATCGTTTTTGTAGGTATAAATCTTTCTTCTTACGGATTGGATAACAACACGGATATCTGTGATGCGCTGATGACAGCCGAAAAAACACCGGGCATTGAACGAATCAGGCTGGGGTCTCTTGAACCCGACCATATAACGGATGAGATTATAAATAAACTTTCTTCAATGTCAAAATTCTGTCCGCAGTTCCATTTATCGCTCCAGAGCGGATGCAACTCTATTCTGAAAAGAATGAACCGTCATTATACTGCTGAAGAGTATTTCGAACTGTGTACTAAGCTCAAGAACACTTTCAGAGACCTTTCGCTTACAACCGACATTATTGTTGGTTTTCCCGGCGAAACTCAGGAGGACTTTGAGGAAACGCTTGCTTTTGCAAAAAAATGCGGTTTTATGAAGGTTCATGTATTCCCATTTTCCCCCCGTGAGGGCACCCCTGCTTTTAAGTATTCTGACAAAATTCTTAACAACATAAAAAATGAGCGTTGTGCAATTCTTCAGAAAGAATGCGACTCAGTAAGAAGCAGTTTTATGTCTGAATACATAGGAAAGACCGTAAGTGTACTATTTGAAACTCCGAAAAACGGAATTCAACAGGGATACACAAAAAACTATACTCCTGTAAGTGTCAAATATCCGCAGAATTTATGCGGAAAAATTCTTCCCGTAAAAATTACCGCCGTTGACGAAAACGGATGCTCCGGTATACTTCAGGAGTAATACATTTTATTGCAAACAAAAAAAACATAACCGTTGTTTATCTGCCGGTAAAGCAGTATAAACAACGGTTATTTATACTATAATCAATAAACAGCAGGAATGCCTGTATAAACAACAGTTTCATTTTCAAGTGTGATAACGCCGTCCATATGAAACTCATCAAACACATTATTCAGTTCATTCATATATTCATCAAAACGTACATCACCGTTTTTTAAAGAATAAGAGGCTGAAAGACTGCGGCTGATGAATTTCGACCTGTCAAGCCGCAAGGGATTATCAAATGACAGAAACTCATACCTGTTACAAAAATAATCTCTGATGCGGTCATCGTGAGGCTTTATACCACCGCTGAAGCCTTTGAAATCAGGACAGAATTCCGAAAAAACTTTATAAAGCCGCTTGTTCAACAGTGCTTCGGGATTTCTTGCATTCCATATAAGAAATACACGTCCTCCGGGCTTTAATATACGCAGACTCTCAGTCTTAAATGCATTTACATCAAACCAATGAAAAGCCTGTGCAACGGTAATAAAATCAACACTGCCGTCAGGCAGATTTGTGTTTTCAGCACTTCCTTTCACTGAATGGTAAAATGGAAAGTCCGACAGCACTTTATCAGCCTGACGCCTCATATCATCATTGATTTCTACACAGAAACAGCGACAGCCTCTCACAAGCAGATATTTTGCAAATTTTCCTGTTCCTGAACCAACATCTGCTACAGACGATGCTTCTGAAAAACCGTATTTTTCAAACAAACAATCCACAAATTCCTCTGAATAACCCGGTCTGCCCTTAGAATACTCCTCTGCACGCCCGGTGAACTTATCTTCTGCCTTCTTTTTATCCAAAAAAGACTCCCTCCTTATTCAGAAAACTGAACTTAGCTTCCAAAAAAAATCTGTAATCCGGTGCTTCTTTCGCCTCGTCATACTCTTTGTTTATGACAGCTTTAATCCATGAAAGCATATTTTGATCCAAATCTTCATATCTGCGGATTTTTATACGTCCTGCTTTTTCAGCTTTTATTATTTCATTATAAGCATCTTCTATAAACTCACAGCCGGTAACAACAACCGGCTTCTCTGACACTACGGCATTACAGATATTTATTCCGGCATCGACACCGCAGATACTGTCAACTGAATATATATAACCCGATACGCCTTTATATGTTTCCTCAAGAGCATTCGGATAATATTCATCAATCACGGGAATTCCTTGCTGATCAAAACCGTAGGTTGCCCATTTATGCCATTTTCCGTTATGTAAAAATCCTGCTTCTTTACAATATTTTTCAACTGCATTACTGAGATAAACCAAAACATTTTCCCTCTTGCACGAAAGATAAACCAAAGGCACATTGTGATTTGAAGTTTCAGGATTCAAAACACGGATACCGGACACAGAAGATGCATGATAATACATTTTATGATCCTTCCTTTTTAGTTATTAAGACTGGTTATTCAGAATAACATATAACTTATACTTAATCTGTCATTTTTCTGAATATGACAGCCGTTCAAGCTCTGAGAGAAGCATTATTTTCATTTTATCCAGTTCACACGAAGACGGCTTGTTATCATCTGACCACATTATTTCTTTCGGCAGCCACCAAACCGGCCCCTTACCTTTGTTGCCATAGTCCAACAGGTCACCGGATTTTCTTGGAAAAATATGCCAATGCAAGTGAATATCACCGTTACCGAGACATTCATAATTAATCTTTTCGGCTCCGAATGCATTTTTTACTGCTTCGGCAACCTTTGTCATTTCAAGCATGTATTTCATTCTGTAATCAACATCAAGGTCAAAAAGCTCAACTACATGCTTCTTGCAAATAAACAAAGAATAGCCGTAAAAATGCTGATTCCAGCCTAAGATGACATATCCGGTTTCAAGTTCTTTAACAAACCACGGATTCTTACCCTTTTTTATTTGTTCAATAACATTGCACATATCACAATTCATCTGTATTCTCTCCCATTAAAGCTTTTTGCTTATATTTAGGCAGCTTACCGACAACAGTATTATAACTGTGATCAGTCATTTCAAGAATAAGCTCGTCGGGAATGCTGTCTGTATTAAATGTATTAAAATACGGCTGCTGAACAGGCGGGCAATGATATCCTCTGACTATAAGCCCCGGATACATCTGCCTGTAGAAATCGCCTGTCATGCGTTCACAATTCAGCGTTACGGTTTCTTTCCCTTTAAGAAGAAAGAGCTGTGCAAAAATTTTACCTTCCACCTTGATAATATCACTGTTCGGGCCAAATGGATGGTCAATATATGCTCCTTTTTTTGAAAGACAGTAATTGAGCAATTCGGATTGTGTCATATGTATAATCCCCTATTTTATACTGAAACTTCTATATATTCATCTTCAGTTCGTCAAAGGCATCAAGAAGCCACCTGTGGGCCATAACCAACAAATTATTATCAAACTGATATTTTATATATTCGTAACAGGCCTCATTCAGTACTTCAATCGTGGCATTTTTTGTTAAATTTTCATATAAATAATCAAATTTCTGATCCCAGGATATTTTATCTGCAATAAATATAACTTTATCATACATACTTGCATTTTTTCTTAAGGTTGTATGACATTCAACGGCATTCAGAATATCCGAATCAGTTATACCATATTCTTCTTGTGCTATGATTTTTGAAACTCTTTGATGTAAAAGAGCGTGATATTTTTCTTCGGCAGGGTCTGTTTCTAATCCATGAGCAACGGCAAAGTCATACATTTCCTGCGGTGTCATTATTCCGCTTATATCGTGAAGCAATGCAGCAAGCCTTGTCTTTGAAATATCGAGGTTATATGCATTAGCTAAACCTACAGCTAATTCTGCCACAGTTTCAACATGCTTCAAAACATCTTCTTTATTGTTACTGAGATATTTGTTTTTAATTTTATCAATCAAATTATAATTATCCATTGAAAATCACCTTAAGAAAACAAATGCATAATGGTTTATAGTTGCATTTCCAATTCTAAACATTTCCATTCTTCACCAAGTACAGTATAGGTCTCTGTCTTTTCCAAAACAATATCTTGAAAACCAACTGCTTTGTAACAGTAGTAAGCAGGTTCGTTGTTTTCAAAAACTCCCAAAGAAACCTTTTTAGCTCCATAGAATTCTTTTGCAAATTTTAATCCCAACTGAAGCATTGCTTTACCATAGCCTTTGCCACGCTTTGTGGGGTCAACAACTACAAAACCGAATCTCAGTTCATCAAAGCTTTCTGAAGGTCTTCTCATTGTAAAAAATCCTACAATCTCATCATCTTCAATGGCAGTAAAAGCCATAAGATTTTCAATGAAACCGAATTTCTTTTTACTTATGGGATACTTACCCATAACACCTGCAGACCATTTGTAAAAGGATATTTTATCTTTATTCCAAGAAAGTATTGTATCTGCATCATTTTTGTTATAAGGTCTTAATCTTAACATTGATATCCCTCCTTAATTAGGATAATTATAACACTTTTCGCATAATAACCTGTCCGTTTTCTCTTTTGACTTCAACAAAACCTGATTTTTTATACAGTTGCACGGGACCTTGGAAATCAAAATCATCTCGGCTTTCAGAAAGTTTTGCATAACCTTCAACAGCTACATAACCATTTTCTTTTGCATCACTACATACTCTTTCGATAAAAGCTGATGCAATTCCTTTACCTCTGTATTCAGGTGCAATTTCAAAACAAACGATAGAAACAGTTTTGCCACAAGTGTTATCCTTTGCAAATTGAGGAACAAAACCTGAATAGCTTTCAATATCTGCGGCATTACACCACCCAATAGAAGTATCTCCGTCAAAAGCTAAATAACCGTGTATTTTGTTTTCATTAAGCATTTTTACCGCATACTTGCGGAGTGTTTTCTTAACACCAAAGATTTTGAATTTTTTTACCATCTTTTTAATGGTTTCTTCATCCTGATTCGGAGATGTGCAGTAGCACGGCCCGTTAGGATTGCCGTCAGTAAATGCACGATTATCAAAAAAATCAAGATAGTCATTATTCAGTTCAGTAGTTAAAGGTTTTATTGTAAATCTATGCATATTTGTACCCCATAAATTTTGTAAATATACTATATCGGTCAGCCAATATATTGAATATAACCAATGATGAACAGATGCAGAGGATAGTATATGTAAAAAAGCCATTTCATAATTTTGTTCATCTTAGGACTGCGTCCTCTCTGTCCGTTATACAGCATAATAACCGGTATTGAAAGGATTATCCCCATTTGTATAATTCCGTAGAGTTTATCAAGTGCAAAGAAATATACAACAGAATAAATAGCTACATAAAAAATCATCCATAACATTTGCTTTTTGAAATTTCCTCTGTTCGTACCGATAGCCATAATACAAAGACTTGCAATACAGCTCCAGTCACTTGGGAAGGTAATAACGCAAATAAGTAATACAAGAATAACTTTTATGCTTGATTTTATTTTTTCGCTGTTTACAACACGGAGCATTACCAAGCCCCAAGCAAGAGGCCACATAACGCTTGTCTGATTAAAAAAATCTCCGTAATAAAACGGTATAAATGATTTTGGATCCACAAAGGATGAAGAAGCGAATATGTAAGCAAAATGCGAA
>JAZSNB010000086.1:0-14514 GCA_045536195.1 Acutalibacteraceae bacterium | reverse complement strand
AGATATACCGATAAAGATATTTTTTGTTTTTAGCATTAAGACATTTTTTCAGTATATGCTCAGCAGATTGCTTTTTGTATTTTTTTTGATATAATAGTGCAGATAAGAAAAATGCAGCTGTTTTTTACTTTATAGGAAATTTCTTCCTATAAAGTAAAAAGATTATATGTCCCGCCGAACGGTAAGTAAACTTCTCTCGGCGATGGACTATACGAAAGCGTTTCGCCGCAGGCGTACGGCGAAGCCGTTTTCTTGTGTAATTTTTTTAACTGCCCCGTTTTTAAGGTGCAGTTATCCGTATTCTTAAAAGGGAGGTGTATTGATGAAAGAGTATCAGAAGCTTATAAAAGAAATAAACCGTGCAAAAAAAGACAATTGTTTTTGTGATGAGTTTATCAGAAAATATATTCCTTTTATAAAATCAGAGGTTTCAAAATTTCTCGGAAGACCTGTTGATGACAGTCTTGATGATGAATACAGCATCGGAATGATAGCATTCTATGAAGCGCTCAGAAGCTATAATTCGGAGCGGGGTGCTTTTTTATCTTATGCCTCAATTATAATCAAAAGCAGGCTTATTGATAATATGAGAAAAGAGAAAAGGCATTCGGCAGTGTTATCTTTGGATTCGCCTGTCGGTGATGATGAAGCTGCCGTAAATTTTATTGTAGATAATAAGAATGAACATGCGGAATATGAGCTTTCTCTTGCCACTAAAGAGGAAATTAAAGAATTGGTGTGTACGCTCAAAGAATTCGGAGTAAGTCTTTCTGATGTGGCGGATAATTGTCCGAGACAGAAAAAAACTCTTGATGCCTGCAGGGCAGCATTGGAATATGCGAAAAAAGATAAGAAAGCATTTGATGATTTTCTGCGTACAAAGAGACTTCCTCTTGCAAGAATTTCTAAGGGCTGCAGGGTTGAACGAAAAACGCTTGAACGTCACAGAAAATATCTTGTTGCCCTGTTTCTGATTCAGACCAACGGTTATGAAATTATCAGAGGTCATATAAATCATGTGCTGGGAGGGTGAAGGATGAAATATCTTGTTATGGAATGTCATGATGCATTTGCCGTGCTTTTAGACAGTGACGGCAGATTTGTAAAGGCATGTAATAAGAATTATGAGACAGGACAGTATGTAACGGATCCTGTTCTCATACAGGAGGATTACAGTCTTCTTGAAAATGTTTACCGTATAGAAAAAAGACGTAAGGCAGTCAGAATATCTTTTGCAGCTGCTGTGCTTGCCGCGTTTTTATGCTTCAATATTTTCAGCTTTGTTATTAATGATTATATGTCAATTTATATAAGCATAAATCCCGAAATAAGAATTGACATTAACAGACTCGGCTTTGTTACGGATATAAAGGGACTGAATGCAGACGGGGACGCACTTCTTGAAAAATGCAACACCGAAAGCCGCGATGAAAATGTTTTGTGTAAAAATATAATCAGTGAGGCTTTTATTAGCGGTTATCTTGAAAAAGGCGGAAAGGTGTCTGTTTATGTTGACTCTCCTGATGATAAGCATTTCAGAAAAACCGGTACACAATTAAGCCGTATTCTTGAAGAATTCACATCAGGTGAGCAAAGTGCCGATATTGAAATTCTCAGCTTTTCTCAATATGTTTTTGATTCGTCTTCATATAACGAAAGTGTTGTGTCAACTGATATGCAGGAAAGCATTTCCGAAGAATCCTCTGCAGAAACACAGGTTCCGGCATACTCGGAAGAATCAGGACACCGCCACGGAAAGCATTATAATGATGATTGCGATGATGACGATGATGATTTTGATGATATGTTGGAGGATTTTTTTGAAAATGATGATTAAATAATTAGAATTACCCCGGAAATAAAATGTTCCTTCCGTATTCTGTAATTGTAAGAGAAATCTTAAATCAGTATACGAAAGGAATTTTTTATTATGAAAAAAACACTTATTATTCTTTTTACACTTTTTATTTCCGCAGCAGCCGTATTTTCGGTTTTTGCTTCCGAAACTCTGAATGAAGGTGAAAACAGCAGTGTTTTCACTACAGAAGCCGTCAGTGAGGAAGAAAGCACCAAGGATATTATTGATGCGGCTGCTAAGTCAGAACCGACTCAGTCACTGATTGCTGAGACTGAAACAGCACAGCCCGAATCACCGTCGGAAAGCTCTTCCGCCGGCAGCATTTCTTCAGATGCGGAAAAGGCAAAAAAATCAGCTGCCTTATATGCGGCAGCCGATTATGAGGATGTCAGATTCTTCCGGTGTGAATATGATATTGAAGGATTGAAAGAAGTATATGAAATCGAATTCTGCAGCAATGGCACAGAGTACGAATGTGAAGTCGATGCAGACAGCTTTGAGGTTATAAAATGCGAAAAGGAACCCTGTGATAACTGCTGCACAGAAAACTGTATGTATGATGAGGATTGCTCTGAACAGTGCAGAAGATATGATGAAGGTGTAAAACATCATTCATATAATTGCAATGAATGCGACAGTGTGCCGAACCGTCATCATAACGGGGATTCACATAAGTCTCGGCACTGCCGATAAATCACGGAAGTATCAAAAAGTCATTTCCTGCTTCTAAGAGGTAGTCCCCGCTCTTAAGAAGGGCTGCCAGTTCAAAAGAACTATCAGGCAGCGTGCGGCTTCTGATTGCGGATACACCCTCGTGATTTCTTCCCGGGTGATGAAAATCAGAGCCTGCGGTGATAATCGTGAAATTATGTTCCCTTGCATATTTTGCCGCGATGCCTACTTTTGAATTATGATTCGGATGCATGTTGAATACCTCAATACCGTCAAGAAGGGAAGGCTCGACCTGTTCCATTTCATCTCTGAAGGGGTGTGCCTGAATGAAAACGCTTTCGGGTAATGCGTATTTTTTACGGAAGCTTTCAATACCGAAGGGAAGCAGGTCATATATTTCTTCCATTATTTTTCTTGAAACGCCGAAGACGAGATAATCATTCTCGTTTTCGGTGAATCTTATTTCTGCGGCAAGTAAAACCTTTATGCCGATTTCTTCACCTTTGCGGTGTGCTCTTTCAAAATCATCGAAAAACCTGTCTATGACTTCATTTTTGGAAAAGCCCCGGTATTCATATACAAAATGATTTACGATAGTAACGGCATCATAACCGAGGTCTTTATATATAACAGCCATATCCTCAGGAGACACCTGACTGCAGGAGCTGGCGGGGGATGTATGAGCGTGCAGCTCAATTTTATATTTATACTCACTTTTTATTGCTTCTTTAAGCTCAGATATGTTCATTGTATATCACCTTTTTTTGCTTTTTTCAGAGCTATTATACAGCTTCTGTGTATAAAGTCAATTGATTTTATCTGTTATCCTTGCAAAAACGTCAAGTATAATGTTATCGTTTTTTCTGACCACAGAGCCGTTTACGACAAAATATTCTCCGTTATTATCTGCAAGCATTACCGCATCCGTAAAAATACCGTCAAATGTATTGAAGCAGTTACGGTGCATAACCCGGTTATCGCTTAATATATTGATATATATTTTTTTGTCACCGTAGGTGATTTTATATGCATCCTCAGTTTCTTCAAAAACAGGTGTGATTTCATCATTGAGACAGAGTGCCGAAATAAATTTTACTCTGCCGTAATCATCGGTTTTTCTGTTGAAGGAAACGAAAGAAATTTTTTCAATATTCCTGCCTATGAAGCCCTCTTCAGTTCTTTTTTCGCAGGGGGTCAGCATTCTGAAGCAATTATTTTCTTCTGCGTGTAACAGGAATGAAGCTTCACCCTCTTCATATGCCCAGATATCGTCGTAGATCAGTATAATATCGTCTGCCCATAGGAAGTGTCTCAGATGCTTTCTCAAATGCCGTCCCATCGGGCCCGAAGCATCTGCACAGACATAGCGGTAACATCCGTTTTCCGTGAAATTATAAAGCTCACCTTTTGGTCTTACGTGATGGTGGTGGTCATCGGGGAATTGTCCTTCCCCGTTAAAAAGCACCACATTGTGTGCCTTTGACTGCACATAGTATTCTCTGTAGATTTCATTGCTGTATGAGCAGCAATGAGAGTCGAATATCTCGGGATTTCCGTTTCTGTAAAATATAAAATGAGAAGCATCACAGTGAGCATGATTCCAGGAATCCCCGCATTTTACTGCAAGCATAGTACTGTTTTCTTTGAAGGAATCACGAAAAACTGCCCAACCGATGTTTTTGTAGCAGGCAGCAGTCTCTGCCGGTGCTTCTTCGGGCAGAGTGTACATTTCTCTGAAATACAAAAGCCGTGTGAGAATATCCTGATCATCGGAATGAGTGCGGCGGTTAACATAGAATCTGAGAAGTCCGAGCTCGGGATATCTTGCGATCATATAAGGGACCGCGGAACAGGCCTGTGTTTCGTCGCAGTCTCCGAAGCCTACAACATAGTCTTTTTTTGTAGACGGATAAAAGGTATTTACAAAAAACTGTGCGGATTTTTCGATTATCTCCTTATCGTCAAAGGGAGGCACGCCTGTGACAGCAAGATATGCCTCTGAAAAGCGCAGATATTCCATAAGCGCATAATTGTAGTAGTTCACGCTTTCATAAAAGGCCCCGTTGTCGAAGGTTGCCGGTTTCATATTTATGGGATTGCCTTTATAACAGAACCATTCTTTAAGTCCCTCTGATGCCTTATCCGCAAGCAGCTTTCCGTCGGGAAGATAATCACTCATTGTTATTGCACCGAGTGCCCCCGTGCTGACGCAAACGGGCCACCAGTTGTGCCCCATTGTATCAAAGCAGTGAATTTTTGTTCCGGGAAGAACCCAGTCATCAAGCTGAGGACGGATTCCCAGTGTATAGGTCCTATTAGCTATATATTCTTTTTCTTCTTCCGTAAGCTTATCACTGAAGGCAGCCCAACCGTAGCTCATACCGGCAAGAAAGTTTCCCGTAATGAGCTCTCCTTTTCCGATAGCACCTTTTCCGTGCCATCTTGAATATGCACAGTATTTAAGCATAAATTCTTTAGCTTTATTGAAATATTTATCGTCTCCCGTAAAGGCATACATAAAACAGAGAATATGCATATTCCCGGCAAAGGGACCTGACGCATTGCCGTAATTCTCGTGCTGAATAGCAAGTCCTTCGCCGTCAACCTGAACATCCTTTTCATCGAGTGCTTCTGCTTCAAGTACCTTTTCTCCCTGAAGAAGAACTTCTTTCAGAAGCTTTCTGCATCTTTCATCCGTACAGTTTCTTATGTATTCTATTCTGTCGGCAGGTGCAAAAATATTTTTCATTATAAACCCTCCTTATGCCATTGTTTCAAGCATTTCAAGTGTTACCTCATATAATGTGTTTCCGGCGGAAATGTATTTTTTATATTCTTCTGCCATATATTCTCCCATTCTTTTTACCTCGTCACCGTAGCTTCCTGCTATATGAGGTGTGAGAATGCAGTTTTCCAGAGAATAAAAGGGGTGTCCGTTTTCGGGAGGCTCGGGATCGGTTACGTCAAGTATTGCTGTCAGGTCACTGCGGAGCTCCAGCACCTCACAGAGGTCTTTTTCAACAACCTGTGCACCTCTTCCGGTATTGAGAAAAACAGAGTATTGTCTCATGCTCTCAAAATGACACTTTTTCAGCATTCCTTTGGTTTCGCTGTTGTTTGCAAGATGGTTAGAAACTACGAAGCAGGTGGAAAAAATCTCTTCCAGAGAGCATTTTTTGACTCCCAGCACTTCTGCTTTTTCATCGCTTAGGAAAGGATCGAATACTTTTACTCTGAGATTATAATTTTTTAACATTTCAATTACAAGAGAGCCTATCATTCCGGCTCCGATTATTCCGATATATTCTCCGAATGACCCGGGATAGCATTCTTTAAGCTCAGATGCCTTTTTCAGCTGTCCCGCGCTCTGAAAACGGGATGTTGCAAAAAAGCCCTTGTTTGCAAGTATTATCTGAGCTACTGTATATTCGGCAACGGGCACTGCATTTGCAGCCCATGCCGAAAAAACCTTTACCCCGCAATTAATAAACGGACGGGCAAAAAACTGAACGGTCCCCGCAGCATAAAAAACGCATTTAAGAGCAGGGAAGAAAAGCTTTATTTCATCTTCCGAAAATACAGGCATCCCCCAGGTGGAAAAAATATATTCTGTATCGGAAAACAGTCCGGGTGAAGAAAGGACATCTTCTTTTGAAAACACTTTATCCTGAATTCCCGTAAGGAAATTCAGCTCTTTTCTTGTTTCTTTCGAATAAATTCTCGGGGGATTGCTTTTATCGTTGCAAATAAATACGGCTTTCATAAGTCACCTCAGCTCACAATAAATTTTTCAGGCTTTCTGCTTCCTTTTTCAGTGAAGAAATATTATCATCAGGCATAAATTCAAGCAGAAGTGTTTTGTCTGAATTGAAAAAACTGAGATATTCCTTCCAGGTAGCTTCAGCTTCGGATAAAGGAAAACGGCTGTCTGCAGTCCAGTTGAAAATATGAATATTTTTTGTGAAGGACGAAAGAAGACGGGCATATTTTTTGTTTTCTTCCACACTCACAAACTGATTCGGCTGCCAGTACATACGCAGATAAGGTGAATCGGTCATCTTCATAAGCTCAATTGCCCCTTCTTTTGTATCTGTAAATGTACCGTTGTGACATTCAAAACAAAGTGTGACATTATTCTTTTCGGCAATTTCAGCGGCTTTTCTGCCTTCTGCAAAAAGAAGAGCTTTGTCTTCCTCTGTGTATTCAGAGGATGGCTTATTCTTACACCATATGCGAAGTATATTTGTTCCGAGTATTTTTGCCGCATCAATATATGCCTGCAGTTCATCCGTGCTGTTTTCGCCCAATCTGAAATATGTGCCGTAGGAACAGCAGAAAATACCTTCCTCTTTCTGCATGCGGGCAATATTTTCAAGCTCTTTTATATCATCACACGGAGCATGCACATCGCTTCCCCATTCAATGCAGGAAAGTCCTGCTTTTTTTGCTTCTTTAATAATCCTTTCAGGCTTTTCGCCTCGGAATGAAACGGAAACAAGGCCGGTCTGGGACATATTATCACCTCAATAAATGTTTTTGTTTTCTCTGTAGCCTTTCCACACATTTTCGAAGAAATCGTCATTTTCGGGGATGGGTCGGCATTTTCTCCAGTTTATTATGTATCTGCCGCAGGAATACGTTATTTCCTGTATCATATCCCTCATATCAGATTCGTTATCTGCAATGTCGGACTTATTGATATATATTGCACTGCCTCTGTTTTTATCGGTTTTTTTGCTGTAATCAAGAATTGAATGAAGCACGGCATTCTGTATCAGCAGAGTGTCGCGGTATTTATATGCATCAACAAGGGCAGGGATGTAATCTATTTTTATTTTCATAAATGATGCCAGAGCTTTTTCATTTTCCCCGATAAGTTTTTGAATTTCTTTTATATCTCTTACCGCCGCGGCAGCACTGCTCATCTGTTTTCTTGCCTTTTCGAGAAGCATGGTTGCCGTGTTTTTTTCTGTTGTTACTGTATTGATAAAGTCGGTATGCCTGAGAAAAGCTTCTTTTGCTGTTTCAAAAAAGCTTTCTTCATCGGTAAATTCTTTCTCACTTACGGAAATATACTGTGCAATTCTTACAGCTCCTGTCTGACCGGCATTGAGAGCCGAGCCGCCGGGACGTGTTATTCCGTGGGTGCCTGCACATTCGCCTGCTGCGAAAAGTCCCGGAACGGCAGTCTGCCACCACATATCTACAGCAATTCCGCCGTTGCAGTGCTGGGCGGAAAGGCTGATTTCAAGATAGTCCTTTGAAAGATCAACTCCCTTGCTTTTATAAAGCTCAATCGCAGGAGAATTCATTTTTCTGAGCCTTTCGACGGGAGTGCCTGACAGTGCATCAGCATTTTTCAGATACGAGTAAGCCTCATCGGAAAGCTTCGGAAAATCTATTTCAGTAAGGCCGAAGGGATTTTTTGTGTAATCAAGAAAGACTCTTCTTTTTTTTGTTACGCATTCATTATATACGGCAAGGTCAATGCGTGATGAACCGCTGTGAGCCTTTGCCGAGTCAAAGGGCCATTGATAGCCTTTTAAGAACACATCCGAAAGAGTTTTATAAATATCATCGGAGTATTTTTTTAAGAAGTCATACTCCTTACCGTTTTTATCAACAGATACAAATCTGGGAAGCACCTGCATATATGTCCCCGATACATTCCAACGGGGCTTTTTACTTGCAAGTCCGTATTGCCATTCAGTCATATTCTGAAGAGCTGCACCTGCTTCAAGAGCAAGCGCCGTAGCACCTGTCTGGCTCTCGGGGTAAACACTGTCATAATAAATTCCGGCAGGTCCGCCTGTTGCAAGCACTATGTTATTACAACGGAATACTTTGATTGTTGCTGTTGTTTTATCAAAACACAGAAGTCCTGATAAAGTGCCGTCGGTTTTTAATATTTCTACGGCAAGAAGATTGTCAAAAACAGGCACACCAAGGTTTTTTGCCTCTTTTTCAAGAGCTTCTGTCATATATTTTGATGTAAGAGGACCTGCAGAGGTAGCACGCATATACGGATCATGATCTGTTTTATATCCTGTATATTCACCGTATCTGTTAACGGGAAAGGGCACACCGAGGCTGCAGAGATTGAAAAAGCATTTTGCTGAGAGAGCTGCTTCACAAAGGGCATTGTCACCGTCAACCGCACCGCCGTTAAAAAGATCCTGTGCCATTTTTCTTACGCTGTCTGAAGTATCCCCCGCAAGAGACAGCTTATAATAGGTCTGCTTGTCGCTTCCCGTGTTGCGTGAGGTTCCCATATTTCTGCCCTCCGTCACGATTGCCGCTGTTTTTGAGGAGAGTTTTTTTATTGAGCACGCAGTGCTGAAGCCTGCTGCTCCCGAGCCGATAATTATGGTATCAAAAGTTGAAATTTCCATTTTTCTTTTCCTTACAGTCTTCTTATATGAAATCCGCCGTCAACGTCAATTGACTGGCCCGTTACATAGGGTAAAGAACCGTTTACAAGGGAAAAAACGGCCTTTGCTATATCCTCGGGAGTGCCCCAGCGTTTGATCGGAAGAAGACCGCCTTCTATGAGAGCGTCATATTTTTCCTTTACCTTGCTTGTCATATCCGTTGCAATAATTCCCGGACGTACTTCATTTACGGGAATTCCGTATTCTGAGAGTCTGTCTGCAAAAAGCTTTGTTATCATGGAAACGCCTGCCTTGGATATGCAGTATTCTCCTCTTGAGGTACTGCTTGTGTATGCGGAAAGGGAAGAAATATTTACTATTGCGCCTTTTTCAGTTCCTTCGTTTTTTATCATTTCTTTAGAAACAGCCTGTGTGAGGAAAAGCAGTGCCTTTGTGTTTATATTCATAACCTCATCATAGCTTTCTTCTGTCATTTCAAGTATATCATTGCGCTGTCTCGGAGCAATCCCCGCAACATTCACAAGTATATCGATTCTTCCGAAGGTGCTTATTGCCGTATCAATAAGCCTTTTTCTGTCTTCGGAAACTGCAACATTTCCTCTGACATATAAAAAATTCTTTTCAGGAGGGGAAGAAATGCTTTCCCTTGTGCCCATTCCGACAACTGTTATGTTATTCTCTGAAAAAAGCTTAGCGGTTGCGAGACCTATACCTGCCGAAACGCCTGATATTACAGCAATTTTATTCATTTTCCGTCACCTCCGCACTGCTTTTTATAAATAGGTGCATATACATCCTTATCTCTTATAACACAGCCGGGAGTTCCGCCCGGAGTTCTCATAATTTCGGTGCATTTTGAACAGCATATGCATATTTTATTTTTATCCATACCGCCGTCGTGAATAATATCATTTGCAAAATCGGGATAGGCAAAAACCGTTCTTCCGAAGCCTGCCATATCAAAGCCGCCCTGCTCAATGAAGCCTGCTGCGACAAAGGGAGATGCAACACCGAGATAGGTAAGAGCTGAAGCTATGATTTTCATTTCGGGAACGCTTCTTTTTATTTCCGCAATACCCAGAAGCATTCTTGCCGTACCGGTGAGAGGATGCTCCTCGTGGACATATCCGCCTTTTGCAAAGGGACGGTTTACGTGAGGATTGAAATAAGGGTTTCCCATAGTGATGTCAAGTATTTCCACACCGTAGGAATAAAGAATTTCTATAAGCTTTTGAGCTTCGTTATAATCGGGTATGATATCCCCCGAGGTGTTTACTCCGAAGCCGTAGGGGTAGGGAAATCCGTCGTATACATTCATTCTTGATGTAACGATAAAATTCTTATCGGTAATTTCAATTGCACCTTTTATGCTTTCTCTGAGAAGCCTTGTGCGGTTTTCGAAGCTGCCGCCGTAGCGTCCTTCTCTGTTGTATGCCGATAAAAGCTCACTGTTAAGATATCTGTGGCAAGCCTTTATATCAATACCGTCAAAGCCTGCCTTTTCGGCAAGTCGTGCCGAATTTATAAGTGCATCCTTTACACGGTCGATGTATTCGTCTGTTACAATACATTCCTTCGGAAGGGGAGAGTCCTTCTCAAAAATCGGATTATTATATGCGATAAGAGGAGCAGGCTTACCTTCAGGCTTGGAATATCTTCCCGAATGGGTTGCCTGCATTATAATAACAGGCTCTTTGCCGTTTTTTCTGATTGCAGTTTCTTTTATTCTTTCAACCTGCCTTCTGAACGCGTCCGGATTGCTTTCATTTATATGAAGCTGACGGGGATTTGCTCTGCCTTCATGCATAACTGCAGTTGCCTCATACCATATAAGACCTGCTCCGCCTTCAGAAAAACGGTCATAGCGTCTTATTGTCAGCTCTCCCGGTGTGCCGTCCGCATTTCCGTCGCAGCCCTCCATAGGCTGGCAGGCAAGACGGTTCGGAATTATTTTGCTTTTTACAGCGAGCTCCTTTTTCAACAGTGAAATATCATCTGAAAAGGGAAGCCCCGTGTCAAGCTCTTTATTCTGCTTGAAAAATTCTTCGGTTGATGTATAAACTTTTCTTATCATACAAAATCTCTCCCGTATATAATTAATTTTATAATATACTCTTTTTGATAAAATCGCAATAATAACATTTTGTATTTGTTAAAATTTATTAAAAATGAACAAAAAAGAAAACATCCCGGATACATGCAAAGTAACCGGGATATTTCATATATCTGGAATAATGAAAAAAGTTTAGTGTCTGTTATTTTTGTTTCTTTGATTTCAGAAGGTATATCAGCTTTTGCTCACTGTAATAAGGAAAGCCTTTGTTGATAATAAGCTGGACTGCAAGAACAACAGCCATACCGATAATGCCGCCTGCGATCAATGAGATGAATTTTGCTTTATGAAGCATATCTATTTTATCGAGCAGCTCCATTTTTTCTTCGAAAACAGAAAAATCATAAGAGCCGTTCAGCTCGTTAAGCTCGCTTTGCACATCAAGCAGCTCGTATCTGTCTGTGCAACGCTCTGCTGACATAGCAAAAAAACAGAATATACATATAATCACAGCAAAAACAATCAGTATGATTGAAATCTGAACGGCAAACACCTTTGGTATATTTGCTTTCTGCTTGTCGGTAAGCTCACTTATCTGCTCTTCAATGGGGCGTAAATCTTTCATAAACATCTCCTTTATGTAATATATTAAACATTATATACCTTTACAATAAGAATATAAATACCGCCCACAACGGTTTTTTATGCCGTTCATTTTTGCCGTGAGAAGTCAGAGAAAAAGCACCTCTGTAAAGGTGCTGAAGCTGTTATGTGACCTGAGCAATCCACCTTTTTTACTAAATGGATTTGGGCATAAAAAAACTCCGCTCTCATCGTATCAGAATGAGAGCGGAGCTGTGTAGTTCCACGCATATTTTAATACAAAGTTTGAATTTTTGCAACCCCCTATGTTAGGGGTTTCAATTTTTATTTAGGGGGTTGCAAAAAAGAATTAGGGGGTTTCAACCCACTAAAACCAGAATTAATATCAGTAAAATTTTTCTATATAGTAGTGAACAACACCGCCGAGGATTTCTCCCCGGCGGTTAGTTTTAGTATGTATTAAATTTTATCCGAAAACGGGTGCATCGTAGTGAATTACTCCGCAATCGCAATACTGCTGGATGTTAAAGAGTCTGTAGAAGAAGCTGATAATCTTCCAAAGGAAGCCGAGAATACCGTCCTTGTGGCAAAGGTGGTCACAGGTATCGTCTGCAGGCTCGTCGGGAGTATCGGGCACATCAGGTGTGGGGTCAACAGGCTTTTCAAACTCGTGTCCGCAGCCGTGGTCGCAGAGATAGTCACCGTCTTCGTCCTTGTGAGTGAGAGCATCAACTGTAACTGTGTCTCTGTCAAGCTCGTCTCCGCAAAAGTCACAGTAAACTACAAGGTCGTATGAGCCTGCAACACCACACTTGGGAGCAACCTCGTTTTCTTTTACTGCTTCAAGAGGCTCGTGAGTGAGAGCAGGGATTTCCCTTTCATCTGTTGCACCGCAGCCGTGGTCACAATAAGAAATTTCCTTGCCTTCAACACCGCACATAGGTGCTTCGGTTTCTTCGTACTTTGTGAAGGAGTGAATGCCATTTGCACAGTCAGCCATTGTTTCTGCAACAGCCTTTACTCTTTCAAGAAGCTCAGCCGCATCAGCCATACTTGTGTTTTCATTTTCCTTAAGAGCTTCAAGCTGAGATTTGATATCAGAGAGCTCGTTTGCCATTTCTTCGCTGATTGTTGCATTTTCAAGTGCTTCATCAACGGAAGCGATTGCTTCGTCAATTTCTGTGTAATCAGCCTTTACATATTCGCCGCTTGCGATTTTTTCGTCAGCTTCATCAATAATCTTCTGAAGTGCTTCAGTTATCTCATCAATTATGGGCTGATCCTCTTCAATAAGCTCATAACGGACAAAGCCAAACTCGTCGAAAATGTTACCGTTATCCCTGACAATGTCTCTGTAGCTCTTATCGATTTTGTCTATTGCTTCCTGTGTAAGAGTATCATTTCTGCAATATTCAATAACCTTCATATAAGTATCATTTAAGGCTGTAGTATCTGCTTTCTTAGTGGGCTCTGTGTATGAGTGACCGCAAACAGAGCAGGTGTAGGTGTAATAACCATCTTCAAAGAAACCTAAATCTGCATTAAAATGAGGTCTTGTGAGTACGCCTTCGCCCCATTCGTGAGGACATTCCTTGATAGTTACATCAACAGTACCCTCAATGCCATAGTGGTTTTCATCGGCAAGAACTCTGTAATAAACTGTGTAGTTGCCTACATCCTTTGCCTGAGGAATACTTGTTGACCAGCTTACACCGTCAAGGCTGTATTCGAAATCAGCACCCTCGACAGTACCTGCAGAAACAAGATACTGATTTTCGCCGTTATATGTAAGTGTATTGGGGGTGGGAGCAGTTAAGTCGTAATAAGCCTTTGTAATTGTGAACCACTTGCGGAATGTACCGTCGTAGTTGCCCTCAAAGGTGATGACTGCCGTTGCATAGTTTCCAACGTAAACATTGTCCTCGTAGCGTACGGTGTAGTCCGTACCTTCTGTCAATGTCACACCGTCAACAGTGATAGAGGTAACTTTGGGTTTCTTTTCGGTTCCGTCGTAAACGTAGCTGTACTGTTCCAGATTGATTTTCATTTCATCAATAATGTCGTTAATATCTATCTGTTCAACAGTCAGAGTACCGTCCACGAATGTGACCTCGTAGTTATCAGCGGTCAAGCCTTCGGGGGTGATCGAATAGTTACCTACATTGCCGTTCTGCGTATAGGTGTAGGTGTAAGCCAGCTCACCGCCAAGAACATTTTCATTCTCGCCATTCACAAAGCCGCTGTAAGTAACACCGTTATTTGTGGGAGCTTCGCCGTAGGTGATGGTTGCATCGCTTGCTGTTACGGTCAAAGGTGCTTTTGCGATGGTAAAGTCAACGCTCACGGTCTTGTTGCCCAGCGTAACAGAAGCAGTATAAGCGCCTGCGTTCACAGGTTCGCCGGTAAAGGCTTCGCCGTCCTTGGTAAGGGTAACGGGAATAATCGTATTTTCCAAAGAGCCGGTCTTAGAAACGACAACCTCAACCGCATTGCCGTCATAGGTCTTGCCCTCTGCGCCGATGGTAGCGGTGCCGGTGTAACCGCAGTTTGCGGAGCAAGACTCTGTAATGATATTTCCGTTTGCGGAATAGGTCAGGGGGTGATTCTCGTTATTTACTACCACATCACCACAGTCGGAGCAAGCCTTATCGTGCGTGCCGTCGCCGTTGTCGGTGTAGGTGTAAGTGTCGCTTGCGTGGTTGTCGGGATCAAGTTCGCCGTAGCTTGCGCCGCAATGTTCGCACTTTGCCTGTTCGGTGCAGGTGGCAGCCGTACCCTCGGTGTGGGTCAGAGCGATGCTCTTCCATTCGGTTTCACCACTCCATTCACCGATGTACCACACATTGCTTTCAAGGTTCGGTTTGTATTTATCCTCAGCATTTAGCTGTCCGCAGTTGAGAACCAAATCACAGGCTTCATTATCACTCTTTATTCCG
>JAZSNB010000091.1:0-8994 GCA_045536195.1 Acutalibacteraceae bacterium | reverse complement strand
TTTTTCACAGTTCAAGGCATTTGATATAGACGGCAACACCGACACAATTGCCTGGTATAAAGCACTTCTCAACCACTTCGTCGAAATGCTCACAAGATTCTTCAATCTCCTCTTCGGCGGACTCAAATAAATACATATAATTAAGTCTTTCCCCGTACAAAAAAGTACGGGGTTTTTCCTTGCCCTTTTCCGGCAAGGCTGTAATTATAAATACTGAATATTGAATTTCATATAAATTTATGCTAATATAGTTAACCGATGTAAATTTTCAGGCAAATTATATTTTTCTCACGAGGAGAACATTTTATGAAAAATAAAGTTATATCAGGGTTAATCTCACTTCTTTGTATCTCATTTATACTTTCTTCCTGCAATATGTCTGCCGTTTCACAGCTGCTGGGAGATAAGAACGTTTCTCCCCTGCCCGAAGAAACAACCACAAGCGGGGTTATCTCCCTCCCCGAAGAAACAACCACAGGCGGGGTTATCACCCTCCCCGATGCAGCCGTTTCCGAAGCCACAGGCTCTGACACAGGCGATGATGACATCTACAATATCGAAAATCTCAGTCTCCGCGAAAAAGTAGGTCAGCTGTTTATTGTACGCCCCGAAGTGCTCGACAGCACTCTTACGGAAGCCACGGCTGTTACCGACAATATGAGGCAGTTTATGGAAAAATACCCTGTGGGCGGAGTTGCCATGTTTGCAATCAACATCACAGGTGCTTCACAGATTACAACCTTCAACACCGAGCTTCAGAATGAAAGCAGAATTCCCCTCTTTATAGCAATTGACGAAGAGGGCGGAAATGTTGCCCGTCTTGCCAATAAATCCGTGCTCAATCTCAAAAAATATGAAAGTGCAGCCGCTGTAGGTGCATCAGGCAATCCTGCTGACGGATTTGAAATGGGCAACACCATCGGCTCATATCTCAGAAGCTTCGGTTTTAATATGGACTTTGCTCCCGTAGCCGATGTAAACACAAATCCAAACAATACGGTTATCGGAAAGCGTGCATTCTCTTCAGACCCTGCAATTGCATCAGAAATGGCTCTCTCCTTTGCAGGAGGACTTAAAAACAATCAGGTAACTCCCGTTTTCAAGCACTTCCCCGGTCACGGTGATACCAATGAAGACAGCCATTCACTTCTTGCCGTAAACAACAAAACCCTTGAGGAAATGGAAGCCTGCGAATGGCTTGCATATAAAAAACTCACAAAGGATGACTGTGTTATGGTGGGACATATTGCCACACCCAATCTCACAGGAAACAACACCCCTGCAACCGTCTCCTATCAGCTGGTAACCGACTATTTAAGAAATTATCTGGGCTTTGAAGGTCTTATTATCACAGACTCTCTTCTTATGGGTGCAGTTACAAATTCATACACCTCTGCCGAGGTCTGCATCGGTGCTGTAAAGGCAGGCTGTGACATTCTTCTTGATCCCGCAAGCTTTACGGATGCTTTTGAAGCCATAGTGAAGGCAGTTGAAAACGGTGAAATCAGTGAAGAAAGGCTTGACGAAAGCGTAAAACGTATTCTCGAATTCAAAAAAGCCCGACACAATGCTCTTGTATCAGTCGGCTGACATCAGATAAACAAAAGGATGATAAAATGAAAAGTGTAAAAAGAGGAAGAGCTCCATCGTTTACTGCAGGTATTGCATCTCTCGGTGCTGCCGTTTTCGGACTTATATGGACAATTGTTGTTTTCAAGAGCGGCGGCGGTATATTCGGCTTGTTCGGACTTGTTTTTATTGCAATCGGTGTAAGCAATGCTGTTATCAATTTCAAAAATGCCACAGGCAAAAACAGATATTCCGAATATGACATAACCGACTCCGCCGAAGAGCCCGATCCCCTCAATGAGCGTTTCGGCAATCCCTACACATCACAGGGCAACATTCCCGGTAATAACAGTGAATTCTGCCCCTACTGCGGAACCAAGGCTGACAGAGACTTTGAATTCTGCAAAAAATGCGGCAGAAAGCTTCCCGATTAAAGCTATGAAAGATATCGGTTCACAGATAAAAAAAGCCTTAAAGGCCTCTTTTCCCGTCTTTTCAGGCTATATTGTCCTCGGCTTCGGCTTCGGCATCGTCCTTCACTCAAAGGGCTTCGGTGTGCTGTGGGCACTATGTATGAGTCTGTTTATCTATGCAGGCTCAATGCAGTATGTTGCAATTGATCTGCTCTCAGGCGGAGCTTCTGTTATCACAATGGCTGTAACCACGGTGCTTGTAAATGCACGCCACCTTTTTTACGGAATATCTATGATAGATAAATACAAAGGTGCAAAAAAGCTCAAGCCCTATCTTATATTTGCCCTCACAGACGAAACCTATTCCCTCTTGTGCACCGAAGAGGAGGAAAACACACACAGCTATCATTTTCTTGTTTCTCTCTTCAATCATATATACTGGGTCACAGGCTCGGTTATAGGTGCTGCAGTGGGCTCTGCCTTTGACTTTGCACCTAAAGGTATAGACTTTGCCCTCACCGCACTTTTTGTAACCGTGTTTGTTGAGCAGTGGCTGTCATCAAAGGACCACACGGCAGCAATAATCGGTGTGACAGCCTCAGTTATATGTCTTCTTATTTTCGGTGCTGACAGCTTTCTTATTCCCGCAATGCTTCTTATAACCCTTTCACTCACTCTTTTAAGATTCATAAGAAAAAGAAAGGGGGAAAAGGCAGATGCCTGACACACACAGTGCTATTCTCATAGGTGTATGTGCACTCATCACCGCAGCCCTGAGATTCATCCCCTTTATAGTTTTTTCGGGCAAAAGAAAAACACCTGAATTCGTCACATATCTCGGAAAAGTTCTTCCCTTTGCAATTATGGGTATGCTTGTGGTGTTCTGTCTGAAAAGCACTTCCCTCACCTCTTTTCCCCACGGCATTCCCGAGCTTATATCCGTAGGTGTGGTTGCAGGTCTTCACATATGGAAAAGAAATACACTTTTAAGCATTATATCAGGAACGGTAATATATATTCTTTTAATAAATTTTGTTTTTGTATAAGAGGTTAAAGCTATGAAAATTATGATTGCTTCCGACATCCACGGCTCAGCTTTTTTCTGTGAAAAGCTTCTTGATGCTTTTTCCCGGGAGAATGCAGACAGACTTCTTCTTTTAGGCGATATTCTTTATCATGGTCCGAGAAACGACCTTCCCGAGGGATATGCCCCGAAAAAGGTAATTGAAATGCTGAATAACATAAAGGAAAAGCTTCTTTGCGTAAGAGGAAACTGCGACACCGAGGTTGATCAGATGGTTCTTCAGTTCCCCATCCTTGCAGACTACTGCATTATTCAGTGCGGTGAAAAAACCGTATTTGCCACCCACGGTCATAAATTCACCGAAACTACTCCCCCTCCCATGCCCGAGGGCAGTATTCTTCTCTGCGGCCACACCCACATCCCGAAGAATACTGAATATGACACATATACATATATGAACCCCGGCTCAGTTTCCATCCCCAAGGAAAACAGCCACCACGGCTATATGATATATGAAAATAATACCTTCATATGGAAGGACCTTGACTCAAATATAATCAGAATATGAAAAAGAAAAAAAAGACGGAAGAAGGATATACAATTTCTTCCGTCTTATATTTTGCCTGCCGTTATAATTATCATAATTTATCGATGTAAAGAGTGCAACAAAAATCAGTATTTCTGATATTTGTTGCCCATTTATCCTGTAGGGGACGACGCCCCCTACAAAGAAAAGGTTAATTTTATGGGTCTCGGGTAATTTTGTCAGACCGATAAATTATATTTTTTCAGTAATAAAAAGGTATTTTCCCCGACACGGGATATTATCCTGTGCCGGGGTCAACTCTTTATTTTAACTCTTCAAAACAAAGCAATTTTAACGGAACAGCTTTTGTTCCTGTAAGGCTTTTCCAATGTAAGCTCTGTTACATTCCCTCCAAAAAAGCCTTCTTCTGCTCGTTTTCTTCAACTGTATTAATTATATATCTTATAAAACCTGACCCGTAATTTCCATTTTACTTTTTATGTCTTCTTTTATATGTGAAAAAACCTCCCCGCTCAACACGGGGAGGAAAAACTATCTTTTATTTAATGCCGTCCGATACGACCGTGGTTAATGGATAAGCAGAGATTATTCAGCAGCTGCTGCATCCCAACCGTCAAAACGACCGTACTGACAGTCATTGTTACCGGAGGAAGTCTGGAACATTTCAAGCATGTTGATGGGGTCATCGAAGTCAGCAAGCCAGCCTTCACGAGCGATGTCGAAGTTGCCGTTCTTTCTTTCTTCAAGGAATGTGTTCCATTCAACCTGCTGGATGCTCATATCGAT
The DNA here is from genome assembly GCA_045536195.1 of Acutalibacteraceae bacterium. Taxonomy (GTDB): domain Bacteria; phylum Bacillota; class Clostridia; order Oscillospirales; family Acutalibacteraceae; genus RUG806. Next base: position 4,655 of record JAZSNB010000091.1, on the reverse strand, counting down.
ACCGAGTTCAGCGAAGTCCTGCTGCATGATCTGAGCAGCTGCAACGTGACCTGTGCCGTCATTTGTAAGGTATTCGATAACGATGGGTGTTTCAGCGGAAAGCTTGCCGTCTTCGCCGAACTTGAAGCCTGCTGCTTCAAGATATTCACGAGCCTTAGCAAGTGTACCTTCGAAATCATCGTTGATGGCGTTTACATCATAGTAGGAGTTAGCTTCAGCTGTTTCCTTGAATATGCCGCCGTTACCGTCAGCCATACCGAGAGGAATGTAAGAAGAAGCAGCTACCTGACCTGTCTGTCCAACTGTTTCACAGATAGCGTTACGGTCAATAAGGATGTTGAAAGCAAGTCTCATGCAAGCAGCTTCAGCAGGAGTCTTATCCTTGAAAAGTTCGCTGTTTGCATTGAATGCTACATAGTATGTACCAAGATTGTCAACGATTTTGAACTCTTTATTTTCTGTTGCAAGAAGGTTTGCAATTTCATCAGTGGGAACAGTGTCGATGATATCAACGTTGTCTGCGTTGTATGCAGCATAGATAGCTGTATCGTCAGCAGAAAGCATGAATTCGATCTTATCAACTGTTACGTTAGCTGCATCGTGGTAGTTGGGGTTCTTTTCGTATGTCATAGAAACATCGTGTTCCCAACCTGTGCAGATAAAGGGTCCGTTTGAAACGAAGCCTGCTTCTGTGCACCAACCGCCGGGAGTTGTTTCCCAGTCAGCGTTTGCTTCAACAGCAGCCTTGGGTACGGGGAAGAATGTGGGGAATGCCATAAGGCCTTCCATGTATGCGCAGGGAGCAACGAGTGAGAACTCAAGAGTTGTAGCATCCTTAGCTGTAACAGCAAGTTCGTTGGGATAGCCTACAAATGTTGAGAACATGTAGCCATAGTCGGAAGCTGTCTTTTCGTTAGCAGCTCTCTTCCATGAATACTCGAAGTCAGCAGCTGTGAGTTCGCTGCCGTCTGACCACTTAAGACCGTCCTTAAGAGTTACTGTGAAAGTCACGCTTCCGTCTTCAGCGGGTTCGCTTACTGTGTAGCCTGTTGCAAGATCAGGAATTGTCTTGCCTTCAGCATTGTAAGTGTAAAGACCTGCGAAGGAGTTAACTGCAAGACAAGCACCGTCAACAGAAGAGTTGAGAGCGGGGTCAAGATAGTCGGGTTCACTTGCAAGGTTTACACGGAGAGTTGTTGCATCATTTGCAAGAACTACATGATGGAAGAACTTGTAACCGAAGAGGTTTGAATACATACCGGAAACATAGTCCTTTTCCATATAAATGTCATTGTAGTAGTAGAGAGGGATAACGCAGCCGTTTGACATAAGGATGTCTTCAGCCTTGTGCATCATTTCTGTACGCTTTGCAGTGTCGGTTTCAACTCTGATCTGATCGATAAGCTCGTCATACTGAGTCCAGCCATTGATAGGATCAATGAAAGCATCGCTGAGGAGCTTGCCGGCAGCAGAATCATCGTTGAAAGCTTCTGCAGATGTTGTTTCTTCTGTTGTGCCGCCGCCGCAGGAGCAAACTGCAATAGCCATAACAGCAACAAGAAGCATTGCTAAAACTTTTTTCATTTGTTTTTCCTCCGAATAAAGATTTTTTATTATACTCTGCCTAAAAGCACGCGGAAGAGTTCAAAAAACCGCGGCAAAAAAGCAGATAGTATACAAGAATTAATATTAACATCGGCTGCCTTTTATGAAAAGGGCACCTGTTAATTCTGAAATTATCTGTTGAAGCAGGCAGACATATGTCCTGAGCCTCTGTCTGTAAGCTCGGGGCATTCCTGAGCACACTGCTCTGTTGCATAGCGGCAGCGTGTTCTGAAGGGACAGCCTGTAGGCATTTTAAGAGGACTGGGAACGTCACCCTCAAGCACTATTCTCTGTCTGCTTCTTGCAATATCGGGATCGGGAATGGGAACCGCAGACAAAAGCGACTGTGTGTAGGGATGCAGAGGATTGTTATTAAGCTCATCTGCATCAGCCATTTCAACAATTTTGCCGAGATACATAACGGCTATACGCTGAGAAATATGATGAACAACCAAAAGATCGTGGGCAATGAAAAGATAAGCAACGCCCAGCTTTTCCTGAAGCTCTTCAAACATATTGATAACCTGTGCCTGTATAGACACGTCAAGAGCAGAAACAGGCTCGTCACAGACAATGAATTTAGGATCAACCGCAAGTGCTCTTGCAATACCGATTCTCTGACGCTGACCGCCTGAAAACTCGTGTGCATAACGGGTTGCATGCTCGGAGTTAAGTCCGACATAATTCATCAGCTCAAGAATTTTTTCTCTGCGTTCCTTTTTATTTGAATAAAGCTTATGAACATCAAGAGGCTCACCGATAATATCCTCAACCGTCATTCTGGGGTCAAGGGATGAATAGGGGTCCTGGAAAACCATCTGCATCTTTTTGCGCATTTCGGTGATATTGTTCTTTGTTACCTCTTCACCTTCAAAAAACACGTGGCCTGCAGTGGGCTCATATAAGCGAAGGATAGATCTGCCGACTGTGGTTTTTCCGCAGCCTGATTCACCTACAAGACCGAGAGTTTCACCCTTGTTTATGGTAAAGGATACACCGTCAACAGCCTTAAGAGGTGTGGTTTTGAAAAATCCTGTACGGATCGGGAAATGCTGTTTAAGTCCCTGCACTTCAAGCAAAATATCACTCATCAGTATTTCCTCCTTCCGACATTACGGCATCTCTGACATTTATCCAGCAGGATGCTTTGTGATTTTCATTGATTTCAATTTCTTCAGGCTTTTCTTCAAGACAGATTTTCATTGCATTGTCGCAACGTGCACAGAAGGCACAGCCTGCAGGAAGATTCATAATGTTAATGGGAGTACCGAGAATGGGCACAAGCTTTTCCTTCATCCTTGCAGAATTGGGAATTGAGCGAAGAAGACCCTTTGTATATTCGTGCTTGGGGTTATAGAATATTTCTCTTGCATTGCCTCTTTCACATATTCTTCCGCCATACATAACTATGATATTATCACAAAGCTGTGCAATAACACCAAGGTCGTGGGTAACAAGAATAACTGCCATACCAAGCTCTTTCTGAAGAGACTGGATAAGCTCAAGTATCTGAGCCTGAATTGTAACGTCAAGAGCGGTTGTAGGCTCGTCAGCAATAAGAATATCAGGCTCACAGGCAAGTGCCATAGCGATCATAACACGCTGGCGCATACCTCCGGAAAGCTCATAGGGATACTGCTTAAGACGGCGCTCGGGTTCATTTATACCTACAAGACGCAGAAGCTCTGCGGCTCTTTCCTTTGCAACCTTACCCTTTTTATCGGTGTGAAGAGTGATTGCCTCAACAAGCTGATTTCCGATAGTGAAAACAGGATTAAGGCTGGTCATGGGGTCCTGGAAGATAATTGAACAGCATTTGCCTCTGAAATCACGAAGCTGCTTTTCCTTCCACTTGGTGATATCCTCACCCTTATAATAAATACTGCCTTCGGTAATTTTACCGGTAGAAGCAAGAATCTGCATAATGGAATATGCCGTAACAGATTTACCTGAACCTGATTCACCTACAATACCGAGAATCTCACCGTGGTCAAGCTCAAATGAAACACCGTTTACTGCTCTCTTTTCACCGGAATCGGTGAAAAATGATGTATGAAGATTTTCTACTTTAATAAGAGGTTTATTCATTTTTCTCATCACCTCTTCAACTTAGGATCAAATGCGTCTCTGAGACCGTCACCAAGGAGGTTAAGACTCAGAACGATAAGACAAATCATAATTGCGGGGAAAACAAGCTTATAGGGATAGGACATAATACCGTCTCTTGCTGCATTTGCAAGTGAGCCGAGTGAAGGCATGGGAGCCTTAACGCCGAGACCTACAAATGAAAGATAGCTTTCCGTAAAGATTGCGGAAGGAATCTGAAGAGCAACGGAAATGATAATAACAGAAAGACAGTTGGGAATTATGTGCTTGCTGATAATTCTTGAGGGCTTTGCACCGATGGAACGTGCAGCAAGAATATATTCGTTTTCTTTGATTGAAAGAATCTGTCCTCTGATAAGACGTGCCATGCTTACCCAATAAAGAAGTCCGAATACGATAAATATTGAAATCATATTCGTACCAAGCTCCGCAAGAAGGGTGCCGGGCTTGAATATAAGTATTTCATTGAGCACAACGGCAAGAAGAATAATTATAAGCATATCGGGAAGTGAATAAATTATATCGACGATACGCATTATCACAAGATCGACCTTGCCGCCCAGGTAGCCTGAAATACTTCCTATGACAAGACCGATAATAAGAACGATGATGCTGGCGAAAAGACCGACTGCAAGGGAAACCCTCGTGCCGTAGATGACACGGACGAAGTAATCTCGGCAAAGCTCATCCGTTCCGAGGATATGGGGGAAGCGCTCTCCGCCGTTTGCGATGTACTCCTGCTCGAGCTCGCTGTATTCAAAGGGAGCAAGGTTCTGCGCACCGCGGTCTCTTTTTCCGTCAACCTTGAGAATCTCGTCGTAGCTGTAGGGAACTATCATGGGGACGAAGATTATTGTTGCAAGGATGAGTATGAGAAGAATGATACTGAGCACGGCAAGAGGATTCTTGAAAAGACGCTTCATACCGTCCTTGAAGAAGGTGGT
>JAZSNB010000060.1:0-17313 GCA_045536195.1 Acutalibacteraceae bacterium | reverse complement strand
AGTATAAACAAAGTATCAGGGTGAGTTTTATGAAGTATAAATGCTTTCTGAAAAATGCTGAGCTGTTGCATGAGAAATTCGGTATTATACCTCTTCTTTACGGTTCTCTTGGGTTGGAAGTATTGTTAAAAGCGGATTTGGCTTCTGATGATATTGATATTCTTATCCCGGGAGAATTTATAGCAGGGGAGAGGTGGGGCGAATTCCGGCTGTTTTTGGAAGCATCAGGGTATAAAATGATTGATGAGCATGAACACACTTTTATAAGGGCTTCTGTTGAATATTCCTATGCCGCTATAGAAGGATTAAAGGATTTTGCCGGTATTGATATATCGGATATTCCAAGCCGTACAGATGGCGGTGTGCAGTTTATGCTGATGTCTTTGGAGCAGTATCTTAAAGTATATCTCAGGTCTTCTCTTGACGGATATAGAATGAACGTGAAGGAAAAACAGGATAATCAGAAAATAGAGCTGATAAAAAAGTATATGAACTGATTTATATTAATCTGATTGAAGAATAACAATAATAAAAAGGATAGCTCGTTTTCGTGCTATCCTTATATTATTGTGTTTCCCGTAAATGATTTGGTTTTGTTATTAAAGAAAACTGTTTCTTAAAGAAAAAAGCCTCCGTTATAAGCGGAGGCTAAAATTATTAGATGGCTCTGATAAGTTCCTGGAAAAGAACATAAAGTAATGAGCTTGTGAAAGCCTTTATGAACTTCTCGATGAGGCTCTTGTTTTCTTCATTGTATTCAATAGTATTTTCACCGTTATCTATTGTAAGAGCCTGAGTAACGGTCATACCGCCTTCGCTGACGATTTCAGCACGAACATAAAGGAAGTTTTCTGCACCGTCAACAGTGTCAAGGTCAAGTGTGAATTCACCGTCAGTAATATCACCCTTATAAATTACCTTGCCGTTTGCAATCCACTGAATTGTTTCTGCATCAGTTGCTTCAACTGTGATCTTATGACCGTCAACAGCAACCTTTGTGAACATGGGATAAGAAAGCTCTGAGTTTGCTGCATCAATTGCCTTTTCGGGACCGATAGCAAATTCATTTGCTCTGAGTGATCTTGTTGTGGAGAAGAATGCACCGTTTGTCATTGTTTCTCTGATGTGCTCAACATCGTTTTCTTCCATCATAAATGTCATAAAGGAAGTGTCAATATTGTTTACATCGTGTGCGTCGGTATTAGCATAGCCGATAACTGTTTTTCCGTAGGGAAGAGTATAAAGGAGCATATTGTCCCAAAGAACTCTGTCGTAGCCTGTAGTGCCGTTATCCTCATTGAATACCTCAATACCGTAGCAGGATTCATATCTGAGTAAGATATCTGAGAAGTAAGCAACATTTTCGGGATCGTTTACTGCTTCGGGGTTAGAATTTGATTCAAGCCAATCACCGGGATGGTTGATATGAGAAATACCGCCTTTTTTCTGAGTAAACTTAACAGCTGCTTCATAAGCATTTTCACCGCCGCGGTAGCCTGTACCTACACCTTCGGGAAGGAAGTAGCCGTTAACATGGCACTTTGTGAGAGTAAGGTCGTTGAGCTCGTTAGCACCTGTAACGCAGGTCATTTTCTTGCCTCTGTTGTTATATGTGCCTGTGGTTATACCTTCATATTCTTCATCGGTAAGAGTTGTCATCTTGTTGCCGAGGATGTACTGATAATTGTAAAGGATAGGATATTTGGGAGCTTTGTTCCATTCAACACCTGTTACACCGTGGTCAGCGTTGCCGAGGAAATCAAAGCCTTTTTCATAGTATGCCTTGACCATTGTTGCAAGGTCTACATCAGCATCGGAATATGTTGTGTGAGAATGAAGTGTGCCCTTATATGCACCCCATTCGCCTTCGCCTTCCCAGATAACATCTTCATAGGGAGAAACAATAGTGTAGTCAGCTTCAGCAGCAAATGCTACAGCACCGGTTGAAGCTATAAGCAATGCACTTAAGAGTAATGAAATAATCTTTTTTGAAAGTTTCATCGGAATCAATCCCTTCTGTTTATTTAAATAAATAATACAATATTTTTATAAAAATGTCAACAAAAAGCAATTATTGATCTTCAATTTTTGCAGGGTCGGGAAGATCAACAACAGCAGCTTCTCTGCCAAGGGCAGGAATAATAATCTTTGTGAGAGTATCAATGCTGATTTTAAGGGTAGCCGTATTGACACAGGGGTGTATACCGATTTCTTTGAGGTCGAGAAGGTCCTTGTCTATTATGAGATTAACCTTCTTTTCCTTGTCGTTCATAAGTCCCATTACGCTAACGGACCCCGGGGTGATGTCGAGATATTTTTCCATGTTCTCGGGGCTTGCAAAGGAAAGACGTGAGGAGCCTATCTGCTTTGATAAAAATTTAGTTTTGAAAACCTTTTTTCCGGGCATCATCAGAAGATAGAATACGGTTGCCTGAGAATTGCACAAAAACAGGTTTTTGCAGATTTCCGCTCCCAGCTTTTCTTCAATTTTTTCGCATATCTCCATTGTGTCCGCCTTGTCGTGCGAAACACCGAAAAGGGGAATTGAGTGCTCTTCAAAAAAAGCATATACTCTCTTTTCCTTGTCCTCGTGTTCACCGGCGGGAACTGAAACAAAGGGCTCTGATATGTTCATTTTTTCATCTCCTCTGCAATTTTGATTATTCTTTTGAATCTGTGATTAACGCCTGAAACGGTTATGCTTTCAGAAAGAAGCTTTGCAATTTCCGAATTGCTGAGCTCTCTGTCGTTGTATCTGAGAATAGCAATTTCCTTAAGCTCAGGGGGAAGAGAATCAAAGCCTGCCTTTTCTTTTATATAGGCAATTGCGTCATATTGTCTGCTCGCAGCTGCAATGGTACGCGCAAGATTTGCGTTCTCAAAATTCACCTTTCGGTTAATGGTGTTTCTGATGTCTTTTATAACCTTTGTGCCCATAAACTGCAGTGAGTTTTCTGTTGCACCCATTATCGCAAGCACATCCTCAATGTCTGCAGAGCTTTTGAAATAGACGGTATAAGAACCGCTTCTTTGTGTCATTTTGGGAACAGGCTCATATTCATCAAACATCTTTATGAGATCATCGCAAAGACCCTTTGAGGAAACGGCAAATTCCATATGATACTCCTTTTCGGGATTGGTTATGGTACCGCAGGCAAGGAAAGCACCTCTTATAAAAGCGGCAAAGCAGCAGGAATTCTGAAAATTGGCAAAATTAACCCGTCTTTTAAGCTTGCTGTCAGCTATGCCAAGCTTTTCAAAAACAGCGTTTATGATGCTTTTATCCTCAATATGTACCTTGTATTTACCGCCTGTCGTATGCTCTGAAGATACTTTATATCCTGAGAGAAAATGAATTGCTTCGCAGTAAGCTTCGGCAATTCCGGGATTTTCACACAGGAGTGAAAATTCAGAAGCAGAAAAAGCCCTGCCGAAAAGCAGAAGCCCATAGCTCTGAGCCGTTTTACAGCAGGGTTGATTTTGGAAATTCAATAATTCAGTTTTAACTTCACTTGAAAATGACATGGCTTAATCCTTTAATATTTCAACTTCAGGTTCAAGTAAAACACCGTGCTCGGCATAAACCTTGTTCTTTATAATTTCCATAAGACCTGTTACATCGGAAAATGTTGCCTCTCCCGTGTTTATAACAAAGCCTGCGTGTTTTGTGCTTACCATTGCGCCGCCTACGCACTCACCTTTGAGTCCGCATTCGTCTATATGAGCTGCAGCATAGCCGACGGGAGGTCTTTTGAATGTGCTTCCCGCACTGGGATATTCAAGAGGCTGAGAATTTTTTCTCTTTGCCATAAGCTCATCCATTTTTGCTTTGATTTCTTCGGGATTTCCCTTTTCCAATCTGAAATAAGCACAGGTGACAATACGGTTATTTTTCATAAACGAGGTGTTTCTGTAAGAAATTTCAAGCTCTCCGGCAGGAGTTTCTTCGGGGATGCCGGTGTTTTTGTCAACACTTCTTACTGACATCAGCACATTTTTTATTTCACCGCCGTATGCGCCTGCATTCATATACACAGCTCCGCCTACAGTACCGGGAATTCCGTAGGCAAATTCAAGTCCGGTAAGGGATTTTTCAAGAGCAAAATTGCAAAGGGCGGTGAGAGAAACGCCTGCTGCACAGGCAATAACTCCGTCACCGAGATAAATTATATCAGTAAGTCCGCCCATCAGCTTTACGGTGATACCGGAAAGTCCCTCGTCGGCAATAAGAACATTACTGCCGTTTCCGAGGATATGAAGGTTAATATTTCTCTCATCAGCGTATTTAAGTACGGAGGAGAGAACTGCTTCTTTTTTTGGAATAACAAGTATTTCAGCATTTCCGCCGATTCTGAATGAACAATGATTTTTAAGAGGTTCATCAAAAAGGATACGGCAGTCTTCATTTCTGAAGGATGCTGAAAAAGATTTCTGAAGATCTGTCATAAATACCACTCTTTAATTATTCGTCAAGAAGTGCAGCACCGATGATACCTGCATCGTTGCCAAGCTCAGCAGCAACAAGCTGAGTCTGCTTCTTTGCGTGTATGGAATATACTTCTGATCTGAGAAGTTTTCTTACGGGTCCGAGAAGGTTTTCTTTTTCATTGCCTACACCGCCGCCTACACAAACCATATCGGGCTGGAAGATGTTGATAATATTACCGATACCGCAGGTAAGCATGGTGACATAGTTATTTACAACTGCCTGAGCTGTTGCATCGCCTTTTCTCATCGCGTCAAACGCGGTTCTTCCGTTTACTTTTGTAATATCGTGTCCTGCAATATCCCACATAAGTGAGTGATAGTTCTTTCTCATAGCGTCTTTTGTCTGAGCAATAAGCGCAGTCGCGGAGGAATATTTTTCCCAGCAGCCTTTTCTGCCGCAGTTACACTGAAGTCCGTCGTAAACAAGAACAGTGTGACCCATTTCGCCTGCAGCATAGTTAACGCCTGTTACAAGCTTACCGTTAACGATAATACCGCTGCCCACACCTGTGCCGAGGGTGATCATTATGAAATCCTTAACACCCTTGCCGCAGCCTGCAACTGCTTCGCCGAGAGCTGCACAGTTTGCATCGTTATCAAAATATACCTTCTGGATTCCGAGTCTGTCTCTGAGAAGCTTATAAGCGGGAACATTGTTAAAACCGAGGTTGTTTGCAAATTCAATAAGCTCATCAGACTTATTAACAGAACCGGGCGTACCTACACCTACGGAAATAATCTCATCCTTTGTTATGTAAAGCTGGCTCATGGCATCCTTTACTGCCTCTGCCATATCATCAAAAATTTCTTCAGCAGGGCGGGGTACATTGGTTTTTCTTGATGCCTTTGCAAGTATCTTGTTGTTTTCATCAATGATACCTACAACAATATTTGTGCCGCCTAAGTCAATTCCTATTCTATACATATTATTTTCCTCCGTAAATAAATTCCGTTTTTATATAATGATATCTGAAAACCGTATAAAACAGACGGTTTAATGCCAGACCTCAATTACATTCTGTTTGTGATCTGTGCTGTCTTCAGTGCCCATGCCAAGGCTCTGAAGAAGCTCCTTTGTTGCGTTATAGCCCATACGCTTCTGGCGGTTATTCATAGCCGCACATTCAATTATAATGGCAAGGTTTCTGCCGGGCTTTACGGGAACGGTTATTGCAGGGATTTTTATTCCCAGAATATCCATATACTCCTCTTCAAGTCCCAGACGGTCATAGACCTTGTTTTCGTCCCATAATTCCAGATTTATTATGATGTCAATTTTTTCTGTCATCTTGACAGAGCCGATACCGAAAAGGTTTCGGGCATTGATAACACCCACACCGCGAAGCTCCATAAAGTGTCTTATGTTTTCAGGGGCAGAGCCTACGAGACTTTTTGAAGAAACACGCCGTATTTCAACAGCATCGTCAGCAATAAGTCTGTGACCTCTGTTGATGAGCTCTATAGCGGTTTCGCTTTTACCTACACCGGAATTACCTACAATAAGAACACCTTCGCCGTATACTTCAACAAAAACACCGTGACGGGTGATTCTTTCGGCAAGCTCAACTCCAAGGAAGGATATAAGTGTTGACATACATCCTGATGTAGAGTCGGCTGATTGAAGAACGGGAACAGAATGTTTTTTTGCAAGATCCATAAATTCTTCTATGGGCTCCATATTTCTTGATACGATTACACAGCTGGGCTCATAAGAAAAGAAATGCTCAAGACATTTTGTCCGCTTTTCCTTTGTAAGTGAGTTTATGAAGCCGAACTCTGTAAGTCCGAAAAACTGAATTCTGCTGGGATCGAAAAAATCGTGATAACCTGCAAGAATCAGTCCGGGTCTGTTTACGTCTCTGGATTTTATATATATCTCATCAAGCTCTTTCGGTGCATAAAGCACATCAAGTGCGTTATACTTTACCATTTTCTGAAGAGATACAGAATATTCCTGTGCCATCAGTACTACCTCATATCAGTCAAGAATGCCTTTTGTTAATGTATTGTCTTTTGCAGAATAAGTGTGCTTGCCGGGGATGGTGACATTAGTGCCGTTTGTAAGAACAACCTTTATATCATCCTTAGTATGGTTATAAACCATAGCTGTTGTGTTTCTTACTGTTACAGTCTGAACAGTGCCTTCAACAATACTGAGTTTTATATCCTTACCGATAATATATACGGAGGATGTACTGCTGTTGATTGTTGTATTAACTGCATCGCCTTTTATTATAAGGCCTGATATATCAGCATTTATTGTAAGTCCGCCGTCAGCCCGGAGAACAATTATCTCATCTGCGGAAGAATTGATTTCTGCTTTTCCGTAGGTGTTGATGATAATTGTTTTTGCAGTATGCTCTTCTTTTGAAAAGATAAAATCTTCTGTGCCTTCATAGGCAACTGCATTAAGGTCGGGATTCAAGAGAAGCTCATCAAATTTATCAATGCTCAGAGCCGGTTTTGCAGCCTCTGCACGGGATATCTTTTCTTCAGTGTCAGTGATTGTATTCTGAATCGTAACAGAATCGGAATCACTGTTCATTGTTGCTGTTTCTCCTTCGGGAGTGTTGCAGGAGGATAATGCAGTAATCAAGAGCATTCCTGCCGCAAATAAAGCAATAAGTCTTTTGGTCATGTTAAAACCTCCTGTTTTTGATATTTTTTTGTATCAGCAAAAAAAGGAACTTACATATAAAGCCGGAGAAATAATCTCCGGCAATTCACTAATAAGCTGATATTACTCTGCGGCGGGAGTTTCCTGCTCGTCAGAGCTTAATGTAGTTGCTTCTTCGGAGAGCTCTTCGCTTACGGATTCTTCTTCAGAAACGGATTCGGCTTCTGTTGTGTCTTCCTGTGCTTCTTCAGTTGTGTCGGCAGCTTCTATACCTTCTTCAACTGTTTCATATGTGAACTCATAGGTTGTTGTCTTTGTGAGGTCGAAAACAATTTCGATATCTCCGTATTCTGCAAGTGCTCCGATGCCCTGTGCCTTTACGGTTACTCTCATATTCTGTTCGAATCTTACAAAGGAAAGATTTCCTTCACCGAGGTCTGCATCAGAAGAAATTCTGCATTCTTTGTTTTCGGTTGTGTAGTCGGAAACTGAGATATATTCGGAGATACATTCAAAGTTTTTAAGAACATCTTCCTTGTTCTTTGCAGAGCCGAAAACAGCTTCGATTACGGAGTCGTCCGCATAAATAACAGTTGTGTCTTCTTCAGTTGTTTCTTCAGACTCTGCTGCTGAGGTTTCTTCAGCTGCTGCAGTTGTTTCTTCTGCGGTTGTTTCTTCTTCTGTTGTTTCTTCAACAACTTCTTCAGCTATATCTTCAGCATAGATATCTTCAGCATAGATATCTTCAGCTTCGGGAGCTGTGGTTTCTTCTGCAGTTGTTTCTTCCTGTGAAGCAGCTTCTGCAACGGGAACGTTTTCATAATATGTGAATGTAAGGTGAAGAGTATTGTCGCTGATATACTGTCTTGTAACGACTACTTCTTCTTCAGCACCGCTTTCATTGGTAACAACCTCTGTCTTTTCATTACCCTTGTCGTCGGTTTCGTTTTCTGTTGCAATGTTTCTGTTGAATTCAAAGTTTACAACCTTTGAAGCATCTATATCCTTGAGCAGGGTGTCGGCTGTATCAGTGATTTCTTCAGATTTGCCGCCGGGATTTCCTGACATGATAAATGTTTTGAGCTGGTTTGCAGCTGCATCAAGAATGCCTGCTTCTTCGCCTTCTGCATTAAGAACATCAGTTCCGCCTGCTGAATAACTTACATTTTCTGTGATTTTGATTGCTGAATCAACGGAAGTACCGAGGAGCTTGTTAAATTCGTCAATAATTGCAGCTTCTTCGGGAGTATCAAAAATTTCAGGTTTGTTGTTTGCTGCGTTTCTCATGCTTTCAAAAATGCTGCAGGATGAGAAAGAAAGAATGAGAACTGCCACTGTAAGGAATGAAATTATTGTTCTGAATGATTTTTTCATTGGTATCATGCTCCTTTATAATTATACGTAAAATAGTATAACAGAAGGATTATTTTTTTGCAAGATAAATATATTAAATATATAATATTTTTAAAGAAAAAAACTGCACATCCCGTTATCGGGATGTGCAGAAAATATCAATATTCTTTTTTAAGTCCCTGTTCATCAAACAGGAATACTGTTTCGAGTGCGATTTCCACACCTTTTTCGATAGTTTTGAGGTTGAGAATATCAGCCTTGTCATCACGGGTGTGATAATATTTGGGAGGGCCGGGATTCATAGCTGCAAATGTTGTTGCGTGAACACCGCCCTGGGTCATTGCTGCAGCGTCGGATGCACCTGCAAACAACAGAGCATAGGGAAGATCAACCCCGGCATATTCGCCGCCTTTTTTAAGGAGTGCGCAAGCTTCTCTGCTGTGCTTTGTAAGACCGGACATATCTCTGTGATATATTGCCATATCGTCATAGTCTGTTATGGTATCAAAAGCAATGAAAACCGTTTCAACATCTGAATCCTTTTTGAATTCGGGGTGAAGCTTTGCGGCTGCCTTTGCGCCTCTGAGACCTTCTTCTTCAGCACCTGAGAACATTGCGATTACTTCGGTGTTTTCAAATCTGATGTTGTTGTCGCCCATGAATTTGAGCACTGCTGCACCTGTCATACAGCCTGTGAGGTTGTCATTTGCACCGTCTACACATACCTTGTAGTTCATAAAGACTGTAAGACCGATATATCCGGGGATAAATGCACATCCGATTCCTGCTAGCACAGGATTGAAATCCTGTGTTGCAATCATATATATTGTTGAACCTACTGTATATATAAGACCTGCTGCAGGATAAATAAAGGCTGCATACATAAAGGGAGCACCGCCCATATGCGTGAATCTCCATTCAATTGAAGAGTCGGAGTGACCTGCAATAATTATTCTTCTTTTGACTTCGCCTGTGGGTTTACGGATGCAATATGTATTGTGGGATTCAAGCTTTTTGAAGAAGGGGTCGATTACCGGCTGATAAAAAAGGAATTCACCGAAAAGCATAATAGCAGTAATAATACAGCATACTGCAGTTACATAAGGTGCAAAGAACACATCCGGTATAAACAGATTAACAATTGTTGCGGCATTTGCTATAAGAAGGAAGATTCCGCCGAGACGAAGCCAGCCGAGGAATGCACGGTGGGAAATACGGAAGGATTCCTGCTTTACTTCGTCAGCTGCATCGCCGACCTGCTTTGCCAGGTAATTCTGTGCCTCAAGCTCAGCGGGTGTGCCTGCTTCACGGGGGCCTATTTCCTGGCAGATTTTTTTGATTGTACGTGCTGAAAAATTAGCGTACATACGTAAACCGGATCTGAAATTCGGTATGCTGTTAGAAGCTCTCATTCATAAATACTCCTTTAGATATATTATTGAAATTCTAACATAATTTCTGAAAATTGTCGAGATATAAAACCCCTAAACAAAAAATATTTTATTGTAGATAATTAACAAATTAATAATAATTTATTTTCTTCACTTGAATTAAAAATGCAATTTATTCTACAAATCTAATATTAATTGTTGGAAAAAGACACCCAAACTGCCCGGGCAGCTTCGGTGTCTTCTTTTAATGTTTTTTTCTGTTAACGGACTGCCGCTTTGTGTGGCATTAAAGCAGAAAACGGCATCCCGTCAGACTGCTCACCGCCACTGCATAAAGGCTTCCTTATATAATCAGAAAAAGCTTATTTCATACCGTTTTCGTATGCTTCGATCATCTTCTTGACCATCTGACCGCCTACAGAACCTGCCTGACGGGATGTGAGATCACCGTTGTAACCCTGCTTGAGGTTTACACCTACTTCTGAAGCAGCTTCCATCTTAAACTTGTTGAGAGCTTCTCTTGCTTCGGGTACAAGACTTGAATTACTACCCTTCACTATATTTCACTCCTTTTGCAAAAAGTTTTGTTTGATTTGCATTAGTATTATGCACACAATATAAAAATTTATTACAAGAAATTTTTGTCTTACAACAAATGAGAAAACTGTGTGCTGAGTGTATTATGTGCCGTGAAAGGAAAATAATCAGAGGTAAAAAAAGGAAAAATATTTAACCGAATATATATGCAAAGAATTTTCTGATTTCAATAAAAAGCTTTAAAAATGAATTTCTGATTTCTTCAAAAACAGAAGAAACAGAATTGCCGTCAGCTTCAGTGTCGTCTGAAGAAGCTTGTGCTTCGGAATCGAATACAAAGGCAAATCTTCCGCCGGGCGCGGTGTCACCGTTGAGATAGAATGACATCGCGTCATCTCCCTGAAGGAAATCAGACCATTTGAAATTGAATCTTACTCTGTCTTCTGTAAGTCCGAGTGCGGCTCTCGGAACTGCTATCTGGAGCACATTATCGTTTATACTTATATCAGCCTTGCATACCTCGCTGAATGAAAGCCCGCCCTCTGATTTTTCAAGAACCGCTTTGTTATTTTCGGGTGATACTCTGTTTATAACATATTCGAAGCCTTCCCAGTTAGGAGATACACCGCTGAAATCGGTATCTATAAGAAGACGCATCCAGTCGCTGTCGGTACAGGGGGAAAGTGTATCTTCGGTTTCAACATAGAAATATATATTATCTTCGTCATAGGCTGCCTTTGAAAGCACAATGTCATTTCTTGTTCCGGCATTAGTGTAGTGATAACCCTTCCAGCCGTCAGCGTCTCTTGTTTTTGTTCCGCCTTTATAGTGTCTGTATTCGGGAAATACATCATCCCACTGTGCCGTGCCGGAGTTGATATCGATGGTTTTTTCAGCCCGGTTCTCAGGCTGAGGAGAGGTGCCTTTGAAGCGGCGCACATTTTCTGCAAGCTGATAATAATAATGGTCCTTAAGCACTCCTGCGGAGGGCTCTATATCACGGCTGTATTCGGGGCTGAACTGATCGGGAAATGCGTTTTCAGTGCCCATCCATTCCTCAAACCTGCCTGCAATCCATTCGTTAAAGCCTGTTACAAAAATAAACTCGGGATCAGACTTTATTGCATAGTCCCATTGCTGCTGGAAATTAAGACCGTAAAGAAGAGAATTCTCAATATTTTTATCAATGGTTATTTCCTTACCGCCATAGGTATATGAATAGGAGAAGTCCCCGTCGGAGAAGCTTCTTCCCTGAACCGTGCCGAGAGGGTCATTCATTGCGCAAAGTCCGTTTTCATTTGCATTCTGAGCAACGGAAACGCACATCTGCTCAATATTTCCGCAGATGTCCTTTCCGAATTTTGTCTGTGGATAATCCGAGCACCAGCCCCAGGTGTTCTGAAGCATGGAAGTGTCTTTTGCAAAATAAGTTGATTCGTTATTTCTGAATGTGAAGAAATTATATATTTCTCTGTCCTTTTTTTCGGTGATATCAAGACAATTCATATCAGCCATCACAAGAGGCTTATTATCCCACATAAACCAGAAATCCTTATATCTTCCCTTGCTGTAAAGATTATCATAGAGGTTGATGAGCTGCTTTCTTGTCTCCTCTTTTCCTGAGAAATTGAGAATAAAAGCAATGTCGGGTGTGTTTATTCCGTCTGCTCTTGCCTCGCTCCAGACTCTGAGCAGAGCTTCATAGCCCTCGGTGAAAACAAGGTCGGAGTTTGTTGTGTCGAAAATAACGGTATCAATGTCTGCATCTGCAAGAAGCTCAGCATGTCTTCTCAGTACATATTCATCAAGATTTGAATAGAAGCCTAAAAGAGGCTCGTCCCAGAAATGAGGTCTTCCGTCATATGTGTTGTTCCATGCAGGATGAAGCCAGTTGTTCACAGCCTCAGGATAAATGTCAAGCACACTGCCTGTGGTGACGGGTGAAGTGTCGGCGGTCCAAGGATAATGCCATATCCAATAGAACATACCCACAAACTTATCCTCTTTTTTGTTACCGGTCTGTTCGTTCAAAGAAAGAGTTCTTCCCAATCCGTCAACGGCCGCCCATAAGGTGGGGTCAATTTCTTCTGCGCCGGCAAAAACGGGTGTAAGTCCTGCAATAAGGATAAGAGAAAGAATGAGTGCTGTGATTCTTCTGAAATTCATTGTTTTTTCCTCCGTGTTTATATCTGATTTCCGTAGGATGTAATGATACCTTTTGCAATTTCAGTTTTTGTTTTTCTTGTTTCCATTGCCCTTTGCTCAATAAATTTATGAGCACGTGCTTCCGTCATTCCCAAAGAGCTTATCAGAATCAGCTTTGCACGGCTTATCATATTCAGCTCTTCTATTTTTTCGCCGGGGCAGGCGGTATCCTTTTTCAGCATACTCAGCTTTTTTTCTGTTGCCTGAAGAAGAGACACAGATTGCAGCACAATATCGGGGGATGTAGGCTTTGACAGTGTGAGAATACCGTACTGCGCGGCTTTTTCCGATGCCTGCTCATATAATTCAGCGGGAAGAAACATAAGCACGGCATAATTTTTTTCTTTTGCATACCTTACGGCAAAATCAAGACCGAAGCCGTCAGACAGAGGTGCGTTTATAATAAGAGATGACACAGAGTGTGTAAGCATAATTTTCTGGGCCTCAGCAAGGCTTACTGCCGTAAAAACTTCTTTTTCGGAAAATCTTCCCATGATTTTTTTCAGAGAATCTGAAAATTTTATAAAGCTGCTGATTATAAGAATTCCGCTGTTATTCATCTGAATTATGCACCTCCCCTTAATTATTTTGCCGTAAAGTTATTTACATCCTGTAACATTTATTATATTATATACTAAAATATCTTTTAATGCTACTGTTTTTTTAGTTCCTGCCGAAAAGAGATTAAGGATGGTGTCTTATGTCTGATAAACTGTCTTTTTATGTTTTGACCGATACTCACTATCTGTCAGAAAAAATGTGGGTAGAAGGAAAAAGCATCAACAGCCGTGAAATGGGCGACCAGATTGCAATTAAATGCACACCTCAGGTGCTCAGAAGCTTTTTTAAGAAAATTTTAGAGGATAAGGAATCCGAATATGTTCTCATCACAGGAGATCTTATCAATAGCGGTGATCTTCAGAGCCATAAGGATTTTATCAATGAACTGAAAATTCTCACCGATGCCGGAAAAAAAGTGCTTGTCACCTGTGCCACTCACGATTATGCGGGGCTTGGCGATGATGAGAATATTTTTCATGCCGTTCGTTATACGGAAAACGGCTGTGAGGAAGCCGAAAGAGTGTATAAGACAGAGCTTCCTTCTCTTTACTATGAATTCGGACACAGATATGCCGACAGCATTGATGCCGAAAGCGGCTCCTATTCCGTCCCTTTGCCCTCAGGCTTCAGACTTATTGCCATATACGATAACGGAAACGGCAGAAGTCATTGCGGATTGTTTGATGAAGGCTTTTTGTGGCTTGAAAATGAATTTATAAAGGCAAAGGAAAAAGGGGAGACGGTTTTTCTTGCCGTGCATCACCCTGTTATTCCTCCCTGGAATATCTATAAGGCTGTTGCGGACTTTGAAATGTTCGGCGGATATGAAAAACTCAAGGAGCTTATGTGCCGCTACGGGATAAGACTCATTTTTACCGGACACACTCATGTTCACGGAATAAAAAAATATACCGATAATGAGGGCAGATATTTTTATGACGTGACCACAAGCGCACTTCCGTCTGCAAAAGGAAGAATGCGTAAGGCTGTTTTTGACCCGGTTAATAAAACCTGTGCCGTAGAGAGCGTCGGCATAGACACAATTGACGGCTTTGATACCGGCGGCAGAAGTGCAGAGGATTATATTTATTCTCTTAACTTTGCGGGACTTCTTGAAAAAAGTCTTCCTATGGCAAAAACAGATTGGAACGGCTTTCTTGAAAATGTGTCCCATGTGTTTAATGTCGATAAACTGAAAAAGCATCCTCGCATTTCAAAAATGCTTATAAATAAGATTTCAGGAATGAAGATGTCATTCTTCGGAAAATTCGGCAAAAAAGCGGGCGGCCTTACAAAAGAGGATATAAAATATCTTAAAAATATTCCTCTCACCGATGTGGCTTTCAATATAATGAAAAGCGTTTTCGGCGGAAACGGTCCTTACCCGCCTGAAACTGCTGAGTATAAGGCAATAGAGGGAAGCGTGCTTCGTATCGAAAAGCTTATAGCTATGCTGAGAATAGATCTGAGTAAGATTCTTCCCGGAGATGAAACTCTTCTTGAAACTGCAAAGCCGTTTTTGTATAATACACGTACCGGCGATGATAACGAAATATTAATAGAACTGGAGAAATAAAAAATGATAAGATTTGACTGCGACTATCTTGAAGGTGCACATCCGAGAATACTTGATGCTCTCATAAAAACAAATTTTGAGCAGACCCCCGGTTATGCTGTTGATCATTATTGTGAAGAGGCAAGAGCTCTCATAAAAAAAGAATGTGATGCTCCCGGTGCTGATGTTCATTTTATTGTAGGCGGAACAGGCACAAATACTACCGTTATAGCATCCTCTCTTCGTCCTTATCAGGGGGTGGTATGTGCCGTTACGGGACACATAAATGTTCATGAAGCAGGAGCAATTGAAGCTACAGGCCATAAGTGTATTGCTCTGCCATCGGAAGACGGTAAGGTTGAAGCAGGTATTTTTGAAGAATACTGCAGAAACTATTGGGCAGACGGTACCCATGACCATATGGTTCAGCCGAAAATGCTTTATATATCTCAGCCGACCGAAAACGGTACTCTTTATACGGCATCTGAGCTTGAAAGCCTCAGAGAAATCTGTGATAAATACAGTATGCTTTTATATGTTGACGGGGCAAGAATGGGCTACGGACTTATGGCAGAAGGAAACGACGTTACTCTGCCTCTTCTTGCAAAACTTTGCGATGTGTTCTATATCGGCGGTACCAAGGTAGGCGCCCTGTTCGGTGAGGCACTTGTTATAATCAATGATGAAATCAAAAAGGATTTCCGCTATATGCAGAAAAGACATTGCGGTATGTTTGCAAAGGGCAGACTTATGGGGCTGCAGTTCCTTGAAATGTTTAAAGACGGACTTTATTATGAAATGGGTAAAAACGGAATTGAAAAGGCATACAGAATAAGAGATGCTTTCAGAAATGCAGGCTTTCCCTTCCTTTATGAGTCTGATACAAATCAGCAGTTCCCGGTTCTTCCCGATACCGTGCTTGAGATTCTTTCGGAAAACTTTTCATGGGACTATTGGTGCAGAGTTGATGAAACTCATTCCTGTGTGAGATTCTGTGCATCCTGGGCAACAAGTGACGAACAGGTCAGTGCTCTCGAAAGAGCCGTAGCTGATTTCAGCAGTAAAAAGGAATGATTCCTGATAAATCCGTATAAGGTCTGTTAGTAAAAAGACTTTTTCTGAATGTCAGAAAATATAACAAAATCCCCCTGAATGCGTGAATATGAAGCGGTGCTTCATAACGCAGCCAAGGGGATTTTTTTTCTTTAGCTTATCTTATGTTATTCCGACAGTGCTTCTCCCAATTCATTTCTGACATTGTAAAGCTCTTCGGGATCAAGTGAATATTCGGTAAAGGAGGTTGAAAGACGGCTTACATATTCCTTTGCCTTTTCTTCACCTAATTTTTCAGCCGCAAGGGTGAGATAGTCAAAATCATCAATTCCGTCGGTCACACATTTGAGTCTTATTGACCCCACAGGACCGTCTTCACCCACGGGAGGTCCGGGATACAGCAGCAATCCGTCGCCGGCTTGGTCTGCTCCCGTGTTATTTACAAACGCTTCCGCAAATGTAATGGAGTTTGTCCACGGGTCGGCATAATCCCACAGATTGCAGGTTGCGTAATATAAGAAGCCTGTATAATCTGCGGCAAAATTCTGCCAGAACATCATTCTGTGCTTAACAGCATTCTGATATGTGAACAAGTTGCAGTATCCGCTGTCGTCAGAGGGAGCACAGCATACGTACCACCAGGCCCTGTCGCCCTTTGACTGTCTGTCTGCAAGCCATTCGGGAAAACCTTCATCTCTGCCCTGTGCATCAATAATTGAGCACAAGATATCGCATTTATCCTCCTCAAAGAGATAAACAGGCATTGTGTTTCCGTCCAAGTCGGTAATCTGTGTGGCAGATGTAAAGGGGGATACCATATGATAGCCGGGACAAAGCTCAGCAAGACGGGCGGTTCTTTCTGTGAATGATTCTATTCTTCCTTGTGTGTTGGTCGGCTCGTCAACAGGGTAAAAGTATGCTTTTTCTGCCCATTCGGGATTTGAATTGACCTTTTCATAGTAAGCAAGAAGCTTTTCATCATCTTCGGGATAGGGTATACAGAAGGCAGTTACCCGCGGGTCGCTCATGTATGCGTCTGCGCGTTCATCAAGGATATCGTAGGGAAGATGGTTTGCACAGAGTTTGTGCTCTAAGAGGTAATCATAGTATTCTTTATAAACATTTCTCTGCTCTTCAGTAAGCTCAATGCTTCCGTCATAGAAGGTAAGCCATGTGTTTATTCCGTAGGAGCTGTTCTCAAGACCTGCCGCAAGATTAAATATCTCACCGGTCAGTCCTACTGCAGTTTCCAATGCAGACTCTTCGGGAAGTGAAAAATCCCAGACCTCAGCAGTGACGGATGTCTCAGCAATTACCCCGTCGTTATATAATAATTCGACCGGAGCAGTATATATTCCTGCAGGTGTGTCGGCGGAGCTCACGGTTTCTATATAAAATGTCTGATTAAGATTTTTCTCAATCGTAACAGGTGTTTTTTCATCGTATGGAATGAGACCGTCGGGGAAATAATCCGAGAACATGCTTCCTTTGAGCGGAACGTCTATATATGCTTCGCGGTATACTGAGGATTTCAGAGTGTTGCCTTTTTGGTC
>JAZSNB010000129.1:0-3880 GCA_045536195.1 Acutalibacteraceae bacterium | reverse complement strand
TTTCCCGAATTTACTGTTCACAAGTTGTACTTGTTAAACTCAAATTAATCTTCAAGGGTTCTTTCTTTTGTCGTTGTTTAATTTTCAAGGTCCGTCTTTGCCCTCTCTCAAGAGTGCCTTGTGATTATATCACATCGTTTCACTCTTGTCAAGTGCTTTTTTTTAATTTTTTTGATTTTCTTTTTTCTCAGTTTCCTGAGTCTTCTGAAAACCTTCAGCGCTTTTTGACGCTCGGTAATGATATCATATCTTTAACCTTTTGTCAAGCACTATTTTTGATTTTTTTGCACTTTTTTCGGAGGACCCGTTCCTTCGCGGCCGCTCTCTCAAGTGCTTGCATATATTACCACATAAAATCCCGGTTGTCAACACTTTTTTAAAACTTTTTCGTCATATTCTACAACGTTCCCGGGTTGTTCTTGTGCTATCTGCCATATATTCCGTTCTTTTCGACCAAAGCCACAACATATTGTTTTTATACAATATAATGCTCTGTCAGATTTCTTATTTTTTCTTCCAAAGAGGCTATCATATCTTCTTGTGCTACATCTTTAAGCGGCACCAAAACAAAATCCCGTTCGTTCATGCGGGGATGTGGAAGAATCAGTTCCCGTGTATTTCTCTCCTGTCCTTTATATATTAATACATCTATATCTATAACTCTCGGTCCGTTTGTAAATTTACGGATTCGTCCGAGACCTGCTTCTACTCCGAGACACACCCCAAGCAGAACTTCGGGAGATATATCGACCCTAAGTCTTACGCAGGCATTGCAGAAGTTATTCTGATCTTCATACCCCCAGGGTTTTGTTTCATATACCGGTGAAACATCCTCAACGGTAATCCCGGGTACGGCATTCAGAGCATTTACTGCTGTCTCTATATTCTTCTTTGCATCTCCCATATTAGAACCGAGCGCCACATATGCTGTTTCAGCCATTTCTCTTTCTCCTTATTTCCACTGCTACAAATCCGAAGTTTGCATTTATGGGTGCCTCGGGTTTTTTAAGCATAATTTCACATTCCAAAACAGAAGGAAAGGAATCAAGTACAGCATCGGCAACCATTTGAGCCGCCTTTTCTATGAGATTATACTTTTCTGCAGTGAAAACTTCCGTAACTTTTCTAATTATATCCGAATAACTGACCGTATCATTCACATCGTCTGTTTTACAGGGAAGAGAAAGATCAAGATGAGCTGTGATATCAAATATAAAATGCTGACCGTTTATCTTTTCCTCCTCGTGTACACCGTGATATGCAAAAATATCAAGATTATTAATATGAATTTTATCCATACCCGTCACCTCCACGTTATTCTATCATAAGACGATTTCTTATTCAACACAAAAAACATTGACTATAATTCATATTATGTATATAATTATTATATTAATACAATTATATAAGGAGAATACATATGAAAAAGCTTTTATCTGTCTTTATGAGTCTGTTTTTCTTGACAACGCTTGCAATTTCTTCTTATGCATCCGAAAACCCGCTGTATCCCTACAAAACAGAGGATGTTTTTGTACGCGATCCTTATATCCTTGTTTATGACGGTCTGTATTACATGTACGGCACCGGACTTGCAACCGTTGAAGGCTACGGCTGCAGAGTAAGTCCCGACCTCATAAATTGGTCTAAGCCTTATAATGTTTTTGTAAATACAGACAGCTTTGATGCTGCCGGCGACTTCTGGGCACCTGAATGTCACTATTACAAAGGCAGCTTTTATCTTTTTGCTTCATACCGTTCAGAAACTACAGGCTTCAGAGGAACTTCTGTTTTCAAAGCCTCCTCCCCTCTCGGGCCATTCACGGAAATCTCCGACGGTCATATCACTCCTCACAGCAAGGATCATATTGACGGAACATTATATATTGATGAAGACGGAAAACCCTGGATGGCTTATGTGAATGAATGGACCTCTGCAGAAAATGAGATTGGCAGGATGTCGGTTGTGCGTCTGAGTGACGATCTTACTTCAACTGTAGGCGAGCCCAAGGAAATTTTCACGGCTCATGATGCTGCGTGGAATGCTTCTGCTGTCACCGACGGTCCTTTTCTTTACAGAACCGAAAAAGGCTCTCTTCTTATGCTGTGGTCAACATTTTCTCATGAGGGATATTGTGTAGGCATTGCCAGAAGTGATAACGGAAAGCCTGATGGCAACTGGACGCAGGAGCTCACACGGCTTTATTCCCGTGCCTTTTATTTCAATAAAACAAATGCCTTTGACGGCGGACATCCAATGCTGTTCACTTCTCTTGAAGGTGATCTTATGCTGGCTGTTCACTCCCCTAATTCTCCTGAAGGAGAAGGAGACAGCAGAGTTTCCGAGCATGCTGTCTTTTTCAAGATGGAAGAAAAAAATGATACTTTAAGAATCGAAAAGTTTTATTGTTTCAATCGTTTTAAAGATTTACTCACTACAATATTAAACAGGATTGCCGACTTATTTGAGAATTTAACAGGCATCAATAAATAAAAGGAGAAAAACTACACATGGATAATAATATCAAAAAGGGTGTAGCACGGGGAAAGATTCTTATTTTTACTCTCAGAACGATACTTAAAGGTCCTGCTGTGAGGATTCTGCATTTTACCGACAAAGAACATAAAATCCCGAAAAAAGATATGCCTTATCTTGTTTTTGCTAATCACAGCGATGCCATTGATCCTGCGTATATAATAAAAACCATGCACCGTTATGTTCGCTTTGTTATGAGCGACCACGTTATGCGAATGGGCATTATCGGTAAAATTTATAATTTTGTAGACGCTCCTATCATATTTGAGAGAGAGAAAGGCACGGATGCACTGTATGCTTCCATTGTTGAAAACATTAAAGCAGGGATAAATGTTGCAATGTATCCCGAAGGAGCAATGACAAGCACAGGTGAAACCGGCTATATATCAAAAAGAAATGCCGCACTAGTGAAAGAATGCGACTGTACGTTTGTGACTTACAGAGGAAAGGGCGGTTATCTCAAAAAGCCCCGATGGGCAAAAAACGGAAGAAAAGGTCCGATATCAGGCGAAGTCGTCAATATTTACACAAAAGAACAGATACGGAATATGACAGAGGATGAAATTTTCAGCCACATCCTCGAAGACCTCTATTTCAACATATATGACGAACAGAGAATAAATCCTGTTGAGTACATAACAGAAGACCCGGCTGAGCATGCAGAGATTATTCTCTACGGCTGCCCCGGATGCAATGAGGTAGGAAATCTCAGAACAAAGGGCGACAAAATCAGCTGCACCTGCGGTTTTGAGGCAACCGTTGACAATTACGGCTTTTGGCACAATGACAATATGGCTTTTGACAATATAGTTGATTGGGATAAATTTCAGAAGAATCTTATGAAGGATATCGCAGACAAAAAGAGAAACACGTCCGAATCACTTTTCTGCGATGAGAATCAGCTGATAACAACCGTTGCGGGGGCAGAAATCAGCACCCTTTCAGAAAATGGCACCATACATCTTTTCGGAGACCGTCTTGAAATTATAACAGAAAAAGAAAAATTTATCATCCCGGTAAATGAAATCAGCTCAGTAAAGACGTCATCAAAAATGAATCTTCTTGTAGTATCCGAAAAAGGCTATTTTGAAATAAAAAGTCCTTATCCCCGTTCAGCAACAAAATATATAGTTGCTATAAGGTATTTACAGGGAAAAGAAAACAAATAACAAACAAAACCGACCGCTGATAAACGGTCGGTTTTGTTTTCTAAAGGAGTGTAGTTATTTTACAATATGAGGATAACCGCAGTTGCAGGGTTTATCTATTCCGAAAAGATTCATAAAGAAGGAGATTATCTTCCAGATGAATTCTGCGATGGGATTTGTATAGTGGCAAAGACAATTA
>JAZSNB010000106.1:0-54954 GCA_045536195.1 Acutalibacteraceae bacterium | reverse complement strand
TACCTTTGGTATGATATCGCTCTGCGAGCGATGATATATGCCTTCGGCATATTAAGGAACGGATATTATATCATATTTTCACGAAGGGAAAATATATCATGCGGCGAAGCCGTATATCATATCTCGTCAGAGATATATCATACTATACGCACCGAAAAAGAAATATTAATTTCAGCAACTATTTACCTTTCTCAAATTATGTAACCCACTATGACACTTTCAGTTCTGGAAAGTGTCATTTCTATTTATATTGAAAAACGGAGACAACTTCTTTACGAAGTGTCTCCGTTCGGGGAGTTTTTTTGTTGGTACACCTTCGGCAAACAAAGCTTGCTTATTTATGAGTTGACACTATTGAATGAATTACTTATACCCGATAAAGACAGCGAGCATCATTACGGCTACGGAGATTATGCCCTCTATAAGGAAGAGCTTCCATGAGAATTTCAGCCACTTGGTGTAAGACACACCCACAATTCCTATTGCAATAATCATAATTCCGCTGGTGGGATATAAAAGATTTGTAAAGCCGTCGGCAAGGCAGAAGGACAATACCACACTGTTGGAGCTGAGTCCGATAAGATGAGCCAAAGGCAACACCAACGGCATTACAAGAAAAGCCTTTGCCGTGCCTGAGCCTATAAAGAATTCAAGAAGAGCAATAAAAAGGAAAATAAGCAGAATAGCCGCATAGGGATTCATACCCGCTATAAGAGAATGGATATAATAAAGAATGGTGTGCATAATCTTTCCCGTGTTGAGAATGTATGCCACAGATATTACTATCACGATAAGAGGAATGGCGGGAGCAACTGTTTTTATTCCCTCAGAGAAGCCGTAAAGAAGATTTTTGCCTCTGAGTCCCTTTATTATTGCCGCAGAAATTCCGCCGGCAACAAAAAACACTGCGATACCGCCCATTGATATTACTCCGCCTGCACCCGTGATAAAGTCGGTGACTATACAGATGAGAGCAAGTCCGAGACAGATAAAGAAAGCTTTTCCTGCCTTTGCGGTAGCCTTGTCGTTAAAAACAGCTTCTACATCGCTTACGGTGTATTTTTCTCTGAGAATCTTGTCCCCTTCATATGAAAGACTCTTTGCCGGGTTCTTTTCGATGCTTTTTGCATAAAAGAACAAAAACAGATAAAGTCCCATATAAACAAGAGCAAAAACAACAAGTCTCAGCCACAGTCCCGAAAATACCTCAATATCCCCCGCAAGCTTCTGAACCGTCATTACATTGAAGGGATTGAAGGTAGCGGCGGTGAAGCCGAAGGCAACGGCAATAAGGCTCATTCCCAGACCTACAAGAGAATCCCAGCCAAGAGCCAGAGAAATGGCAACGGCAAAGGGAACAAGAGTTACACTCTCTTCAAGTATACCTGCTGTGGAGGCAAGTGCCATACAGAAGAATGTGAGCACAGCCATCAGAAGATATTTTTTGTGAGAAAACTTCTTTATAACAACAGCTACAAGATATTTCAGCACACCGCAGCGGTCAAGAAGAAGAAATGTTCCTCCCATAAGCACAATAAAGGCAATTATTAAAAGCCCCGTCATACCCGTGTCCCTTGTAGCGGAATCAACAAATACCATAACGGGAGCTGCCGCTATCTTCCATACAGGCATCTTATAGTCTTCAAGAGGCATATATTCGCTTTCTGTTGTGATTGATGCCTTACCCGTGCTTTCATCAACAAAGGTGTTGTATTCACCGCGGGGCATCACCTGAGTAAGCACACCTGCAAAAATATACACTGCCAGCAAAATAACGGTTATACTGATAATAGTCTTTTTATCAATATGAAGACCGTCCTTCTTATTTGTTTTTGTCTCTCCCATATAAATTCTCCTTGCATAATAATGGTATGATTATACACATAATACAGACAAATTGCAACATGAAATGTATAAAAAAAACCGCAGAACTGATTTTTAATCAGTTTTCCGCGGTCTTTATCGAGTTAGCTTTATATTTGCATTTTACAGTTTTCCGAAAAGCTCTCTGAACCAGGTAATAACGGAACGGAAAAATGCAATTATTTTAGCAAAGAAGCCTGTTGTTTTTCCGTCCTTTACTTCTTCATACCAGCTTTCCGTATGGCAGTTTTCCTCTGTCATGGGAGAGATCGCACCGGTTTCACTGTCGTGCACCATAAACTGTGTGCAGGTAAAATCATCAACGGTATACTGCTTGTCGGCAGTGATAACATGGAAAAGAAGAGATGTTTCAAAATCGTGCCAGTATGAATGGGAAATATTCTTTGTAAACCATGTGTAGTCAGGGAAACGGCAGGTGGACGCATCAACCTGCTTATCGGGAGAAATATATTTTCCCTTACCTTCTTCCACTCTTTTTGCTATGTATTCATCAGAGAGGGGTTCATAAATTGAAGGAGCAGTTGTAGCACCGAGAGATGATTTTGAAAGAGTAGCATACTGGTCTGCTATCTGATCGCTTGATTTACAGATGGGGGCAATCTGGAAGCCGTATTTGCCGATAACACCGATTTTTGCTCCCGAGTTTTCAATATCATCATAAAGCTTATCAAGCTGCTGTCTTACTGCCTTGTCATAACCGTCAATCTTTTCGATAAGACCTGCATATTCCTCATACTTTTTGCTTCCCTTTTCGCCGAAAACATGGTCCTTTGCATTTTCATAGTCTTCAGCTGACACACAAGCCCAGTAGCCCGGCCATGTAAAGAAGGTGGAAAGTGAAAGTGCAGAGGTAACACCCTTTACAAGCTTATCATAAATTGTTACCTTAACTGTATTTGTAAGAGTATCGATAAGACCGCTCTTTACTGCAAGATCAATAGTTGCAGTAACAAAGCTGTCGATATTAAGAGTGCCTGTGGCATTCATATCGTTTATAAGTCTGTTGATACCCTCGGGATCAATAGTGAACTTTCCGCTTATGGGTTCACTGATAATTTCCGCACCCTCAATAACACTTCCGTCAACGGCAATACCGTAAATTGAATCGGTTCCGTATTTAGCTATATATGCCATTGTAACGGTTGAACCGAGGCAACGTGCGAGAATTGCAACCTTGTCCTGACCTGTAGTCTTCTTTATTGCTTCAATATATGCGTGGAACTTATCGGCTGTTTCCATGGGATCAACACGCCAGTCATACCAGAACTGGTAGTCATAGGCATAATAAGAACCGTTATATTTCTTATAATCGGTATTTGCCTTTGTTTCCATAATGGTATAAAGCTCGGGGTTAATGTCGGTGTTATTATGGCAGGCTCCATCCTTTTCAAATCTTATCTCAGTAAAGAGATCACCGATTTCCTTTTCGAGGGCAGCATAATAATTATCCCACTTATTTCTCAATAAGCCTTCTGCCAGAAAGGGCTGAAGCACTGCAACAACGGCATCCATAACAGAGCCTTCGCCGTCTTCATCATCGGAATTAAGAATATTGAGAATTTCCGAGAATTTGAATATTTTTTCACCCTGTTCGTTATATATAGCCTCTCCGTCACCGAAAAGCGCAACAACGGGGATCTGACTTCCGCTATAGCCGGCAGGTACATCTGCAGCTGCAAAACCGGGCAGCACAAAAGTGACCATAAGAGTAAAAGATAAAACTAATGCGAGGATTTTTTTCATTTTTATCGCCTTTCTGCTATTATTTTACTGTATTAATTTACCATTAAAACTTTAATTTCAGAATATACAATTATTACAGAAATATTAATTTTTTTCTCCATTGGAATTATATGTACATTTTTGTAATATTTTGTTCAAGATTCAGCCATTATTTTTTTATAATATTGACCTGTCCTCTTAAATCTGCTATAACAAACATATAAATAAAAAAATAAAACGGTGATGTTTATGAAATTCAGAAATAAAATTTTTGCACTTTCGGCGGCAACAGCTGCAGCAGCTCTTATTAAGGAAACTGCCCAAAACAGCATTCAGCTCCCCGAGGGGTTCACCCTTACCGCACATACAGGCTGCGAGGGAACAAAAGACAATTCTCTTGATGCAATAACCGTAGGCTATGTATCAGGTGCTGATATTGTTGAATTTGATCTGTTCTTTGATGTCAATAACAATGCCGTTCTTTCTCACGATATGCCAATGGGAAAGGCTGTTACTCTTGATGAGGCATTCTGTCATATAAAAAAGTTCCCCGGACTTAAGGTCAATGTTGATGTTAAGGTTACAAATGACCTGCTGCAGGTAAAGGAATGTGCCGAAAAATACGGCATTCTCGACAGAATTTTCTATACGGGCATAACCCCTGAATATGTGGATGCCGTACAGAAAAGCACTCCCGAAATCCCCTATTACCTCAATATTTCCGTTGACAAAAATAAGAATAATGACGGAGAATATATTTCTTCACTTATCGAAGAGGTAAAAAAAGCCGGAGCACTCGGAATCAATATGCACTTCAGAGGCTGCTCAAAGCTTCTTGTTGAAAAATTCCGAGAGGCAGGGCTTCTTGTTTCCCTCTGGACGGTAAACAACCGTTTTGATATGAAAAAGGTGCTGTTTATGGAGCCTGACAACATCACAACAAGAAAGCCCGCAGCATATTACGGAATCATCTGCGATATAACAGGCAGAGAACCCCAAGACAGAACACCGGAGTATTTCTGATATGAAAGATAAAGAAAGAAGTTCTGAAATCAATAACGAAGCCGGAAAAAACAAGGTGCCCGGAAGAAAAGGGAAAATCGCCCTGATAATAATTTCCACCGCTCTATGTCTTTCGGTGATTATTACAGCTCTCGGTATAACTGACATTGTGCCTGCTTTCAGCATTATTCCCGATATGGTAAATGTCGGCACTGATTATATCAGTCTCAGCATCAATAAAAATGCGCCGACAGTAAGCGACATAAACGTTGAGCTGAACAAAACACAGAATCTTCATCCCTTTATTTTTGCAACCGGGGAGGATTTTGACAGAATAAAAGAGGACTCGGAAAAAGGCTTCTCCGATGAATACGAAAAAGCACATTATGACTATATAATAAAAAACGCGGATGCTCTTCTCAATAAAGAACATTTTCCCGTTTCCGAATATGTTCTTGATGAGGAAGACAGTATTCTGCCTGTTTCCCGTGAATGTATAAACCGAATTGTTATTCTGGCATTTTCTTATAACATAACCGGTGAAGAAAAATATGCCTTGAGAGCTCTGGAGGAATTAGAGGCTGTATGCAGCTTTCCCGATTGGTGCAATTCCCATTTTCTTGCAACAGCGGAAATGGCACTTGCCGTTTCAATCGGCTACGACTGGCTTTATGATTATCTTACGGATGAGCAGAAAATAACTCTGAGAGACAAAACCTGGGAATATGCAATAAATCCCGCACTTTCAAAGAATTATCTCAAGAACTGGTTCACCTGGTCAAAAAACAATTGGAACAGTATTTGCTACAGCGGAATCGGAATTGCCGCAATGACATTCTATGAAAAAGACAGCTATAAGGCAGCCGAATTCCTTAATATGTGCTATAAGAATATGCCTATAGCCTTCGCGGGATTCACTCCCGACGGTGTATATGCAGAGGGTCCCGGCTACTGTCAGTCGGGTATGAATGCAATCGTATATTTTCTCTCATCCTCCTTTAACCTGTTCGGTACGGATTTCGGTCTTTCGGAAATTGACGGAGTGAAGCAGCTGGGCTTCTTCCCTCTTTATATAACGGGCAGCGCAGGAGTTTTTAATTTCGGTGATAATAAAAACAGAAAATGCTACTCTCCCGCTTTATTATGGTATGCCCACAAGTATCTTTCTCCCGAGCTGGCTTTATATCAGAAAAGCGATATTCCCGGCACATTCAATCCCGATTTATCGGAAAATACCGAGAGAAACGGTACGGGAAGGGACAGTGCCCTTGCACTTCTGTGGCTTGATAAGAATAAAAACACAGACACAAATAATAAAAGCTTAGCTTTATCAACGCTGCTGAAATCTGATGCCGGTCAGGATATTGCAATTTTCACAAGCGGCTTCAACGACAAAAACGGTACGTATGCTGCCGTAAAGGGCGGATATAATTATATAAACCACGGTGACCTCGATATCGGCACATTTGTGTTTGATTCTATGGGTGTGCGCTGGGCAGAGGAGCTGGGCCCCGGCTCTTATGACGCCCCCGGCTACTTTATGGGACTTCCCTTCGGCGGCAGATGGAACAATTACTGCAAGCGTGCAGAGGGACAAAATACCCTTGTTATAAATCCCGACAGTACAAAAGAGGACCAGTATGCCCTGGCAAATGCTGAAATCATATCATTTGAAGAAACTGCCGACGGCGGCACGGTTGTTATAGATATGACAGATGCTTACAAAATGAACGGTGTAAAATCTGCGGTGCGTGAATTTTCACTCTGCGATAACAAAACCACACTTGAAATTACAGACACAGTGGAATGCAGAAAAGAAAGTGAAATTTATTGGTTTATGCACACAAAAGCTGACATAAGCATATCGGAAGATAAAAAAAGTGCCGTTCTTACAAAAGACGGCAAGGTAATGAATGTTAATCTGCAGGGCGACGGCACATTCTCTGTAACAAAGCCCATAAAGCTTCAGGGCAAATATGAATATGATGAGGACTATTCCGACATAAAAAAGCTCACCGTATATATTGAGGGGGTAAAATCCGCAAAAATATCGGTAAGAATGAGTCCCGGATAAAAATACACTCAAATCAAAAGCACGGCATTACGGTCATTTCCTGACTGTAAGCCGTGCTTATTTGTTATTCATATAAAAAGGGATATTCGTCCATAGGGGAGGATAATGTTTTTGCAAGCTCCTTCAGAGCAGAAACAATATCTTCACTAAAGCCGAGATACCACTCCGCAGTATCCTTTATATATCTTTTTCTGAAGCTTTCTTCTGCTTCAGAAGCACAAAGAAGATTGTGAAAGCGGTCGGCGCTTTTTACGGCAAAGGCTATGGGATCATTCTTTATTCTCCTGATATAATCCTCCTGAGAATAATTTTCTTCCTTTGTCACAAGCTTTACTGCGTGAAGCACTGCGGGAGAGCTGAGGCGAAGAATTTCCACCTCTGAGGCATCAGTATCCTCAAGAAGGTCGTGAAACAGACCTGCAAGAATATATTCTTCACCGTAGCCCTTATTTTTAAGGATTTGTGCCACCGCGAGAGGATGGGTTATGTATTCCTTTCCTCCGCGGCGGTATTGTCCTTTATGCTTTTTTTCTGCGTATGAATACGCTTCTTCAAAACGCTTCTGATTCATTTATCAGTCCTTGAATTCTGAGCTAATAACCTTAGCAATAGTTTCTTCATCAGCATCTGTCATAATCTCAGCCTTCTTCTTTCTGCGTTCATAAAGCTCGGTATACATCTGATTTCTTCTTTCGCCCGAAAGAGGATAGAAGAACTTGGGAACAATACCAAGGCTTGAGGTAATTATGGGAATACCTGTACCGAGGGCAAATATCCACCACTTTGTAGCATCTGTCTGAGTACCGATTTCCTTACCCTGGATATAGCCGATTCTCTTCATAACGATGCTGTTGATACTTCCCATAACAGCCTGCTGAAGCTTTGATATGATAGACATTGTAACACCTGTCATAGCTTCGCTTCGGTAGCCGTTTTTCCATTCGCAGTAGTCCATGGCTTCATTGTTGATTTCTGCGGGAATAACACGTCTGAGACCGTATACGCACATTTCGAATATTTCTTCAATTCCCATAAGAGGCAGAATTATGTGCTTTTTCTGGAAATTATTATTGATTGAACCGATACCGAAAACTATCATCCACAGCATATCTGTCCAGAAATCCTCAAGAATCCACAAAGCCTTAGTGGAGAATCTCTTTCTGAGGGGCTTTACAAAGCTGTAGCTTATGAATTTCACGGGGAAGGCGGGGATACCTACGATAGTCTTCCACGTGATTGAACCGATAACATCGATATAGAAGTTTGTGCGGCTCTGACCAATGGAGAAGCCGCTGAGGAATGAGGAAACCAGAGTAATAAGCATAGGCTTATTATTAATAACAGACCGTATACTGTGTTTCATTTTGGGTTTTGAAATAGTCTGAGAAACTCGTTCTTTAGAGGTCCAGAAGAAATAAACCGCAAGACCTGCTGAAACTAACGCACAGCTCATTCCGAATACGGAGAAAAGATAAGGCAGCTTTATATTTATTTTCTTACTGATAACAAGGTCATAAATAATACCGAATACCTGCTTCGGAATATCTTCAAAAATGTGAGTTACAACATTGGCAAGAGCAATAAGCCGGGAACGTTCCATAGGTGATGGGGTTATCGTTGACAGAAAACCTGATTTTGCAATTGCCGTAAATGTTCCTGCTGTTTCGGTTATTATGGACATAAGGAAATACATAATAAGCTTCGGAACATGATTTTCCGGGGTATCCGGGAAAATAAAGGGAATCAGCCAATACCACATTCCCAGTACCGTAAGCGGGAATTCACCGAGCAGCAGATAGGGTCTGAATTTACCCCATCTTGTTCTTGTTTTTTCTACAATAACACCTATAAATGTGTCATTAACAGTATCCCATATAGTAGAAATGAGATTCTGAGCTGCAAGAAAATCGAAGTTGATTTTCACAACATCATAGATGTATCTGTCCTTGAAGTCATTAATATTAAGGCTATAAGATGCATCATTAAGAACATATGCTATAGTTTCTTTTTTACTGACAAACCGTCTTTCAGAGAAGCCGGTATCTGTAAACAGACTCATCTGAGTAACATCTTTTTGTTTTGTTGCCATATTTTCACCGCCTGTAAAATATGCATTTATTCAGAAACTTCTTCAAAATGAACAGCATAGCTTTCGCCGTCCCCGTTGGGGAAATAATACATTGAGAGACCTGCATTCATCAGAAGTGCACCCGAATAGATTTCACCGTTATAATCGCATTTGTAATATTTTTCGGGATCAAGACCGCGAAGCTTTATAAAGAAGTTTCTTGCTTCCTTGAAGAACTTCACAACAACTGTGAGCATTGCTTCCTTCTTATCCTCGCTTACAAACTCCCATGCACACTTATATGGGTCATCCCAAGGATTAATTAGTCTAAAAAGCTCACCGTAGTGAATAAGATCATAATACTTGTGATAATCCGCAATCTGTGACTTGATTTCTTCTCTTGCCTCTTCGCTTATCTTTGCAGGGTCAAGCTCGTAGCCGAAGCTGCCCCACATAGCAACGTTTCTTTTTGTTTCATAGCCTGAACGGCGGGATGCAGAAACATGTGCACCCTGAACTGATGCCGGATAGCAAAGAGAAGAACCAAACTGAATATCAACACGGGAAAGAGCATCGGTATTGTCGGAGCACCAGATCTGAGGTGAGAAATACATCATACCGGGATCGTATCTTCCGCCGCCGCCCGAGCAGTTTTCAAGAAGAATATGAGGATAAGCTTCAAGAATTCTTCCCATAAGCTCATATGTACCGAGAATAAAGCGATGGAAAAACTCCTTCTGCTTTTCGGGAGGAAGAATTGCAGAGCCTGCCTCTGTTATATTACGGTTAAAGTCCCACTTGACATAGTCGATATCGTTGTTGGCGAGAACCTCGCTTATTTTATTGAAGAGATAATCTCTTACATCCTGACGTGTCATATCAATGACATACTGATGTCTGCCTACACTGCTTTCACGGTTCGGAACATGAATATGCCAATCGGGATGAGCTCTGAAAAGATCGGAATCGGGAGAAATCATTTCGGGCTCATACCAGATACCGAACTTAAGCCCCAGACCCTTTATTCTCTCAATAAGCTTTCCTATTCCGCCCTTAAGCTTATTTTCATTGACCTCCCAGTCACCGAGAGCACAGGTATCATCATTACGCTTTCCGAACCAGCCGTCGTCCATAACAAGCATTTCAATGCCTGTTTCCTTTGCCCATTTTGCGATATTGAAGAGCTTATCATCATCAAAATCGAAATATGTGCCTTCCCAGTTATTTATAAGAAGAGGACGCTTTGCCTTTTTCCATGGACCTCTTACAAGATTGTTGTTGTAAAGCTTGTGGAAGGTACGGCTCATACCGCCGAGACCTTCTGAGGAATAAACAAGAACCGCCTCAGGGGAATAGAATTCTTCACCGGGAGCAAGTGTCCAGCCGAAGTCTGAGGGATCAATACCCATCATAACTCTTGAAGAATTATTGAAGTCAACCTCAATTTCACAAAGGTGATTACAGGAATAAACAAGGTTGAAGCCGTAGGCATCACCGTATTCCTCGTTTGCACCGTGTCTGAGAAGTGCCATAAAGGGATTCTGCTGAGCAGAGGATGAGCCTCTTCTTGAACCGATTCCCTGTCTTCCGTGGCAGAGAGCTCTTCTTTCGAAATTTCTTTCGTTGTTGTGTCTGCCGTACAATGTGATAAGGTCAAAATCCTTACCGCCCATATCAAGATTAAAGCTCATAACCTTTTCAATTTCAAAGGCTTTGTCGGAAGTGTTTTTCACAATAACGCTTCTGGTCATTGCAGAGTATTTTTCAAATACCGTATAAAGAAGTATAGCCTCAGCACCCGTCACATTATCTCTTGTGGTAATTTCAAGAGTTTCACACTCCCCTTCTTCATTCTCATAAAGAGCGGGAAGCCCCTTGAGGGCAGGCTTGCCCTTATATATCTTATGTGAAACATATCTCATATCGGTAGAGGCATTACCGTCTGCATTTCTTATCTGAAGAGAAGAAATTCTCATATCTCCGCAGCCGTTGCAGCCGATTTCAAGAGGCCATACATCGGCAGAAAAGCACCAGTCATCCATATGGGGATTGGATGCAGAGAAGGATGCAAACATTCTTCTGTCGGGGAAATGAGTGAGGTTAGTGTCGGGAATCTTTGCACCGTAATAAAGATGCACAAGATAATTCTCATTGTAAATTTCAAAAATATAGCTTGAAGATAAGGTATCAAGCTTGAATATTTTTTTCTGACTGTCAAAGGAAATGGACATATAGAATCTACCTCCGAACGGAATAAACCATTTTTTCAAATAGGAATTATGCAAAAACAAAAATAACACCGCCATCTCGAATGAGTACATATAACGTACCCTTTGCCGGGATGACGGTTTTTTTCAATAATTATGCCTGAGCTTCCTTCTGCTGCTTTTTAGCAATGGTTGAAGGTCTTTCATTATAAGGAAGAAGGAATTCGGAAACGTCCTTATACTTAACCTGAATGTTCTTTTTCTTATAAATAACATTTACAACTATCATAGCAACAAAAACAATTACAACAGCAATATATGCAAGGGGGTTTACACTTCCCGTAAAAATACCGGGAAGAGCAGCTTCAAGATTGCTTATCATAAGATTGTAGAAAACGAATGATGCAGTTGCAAGAACAATACCGATTGAAGGAATGGTAATATTTCTTACAATACCCTTTTTACCGCAAGAAAGAGTAAGAAGGAAGAAGCCGATAAGGGTAAGAAGCACCATAAGTACAAGACATACAAGTGCCGCTGCCCACATTATCATACCTGTACCGATAAAATCTGAGCCGAGAAGTTTGAGCAACAAATCAACATCAAAGCCGTTATCAATTATAAAAGTGATAATTGATACAAGATTTACCGTTGCATCCTTTGTTACATAAGGTAATACATACTGTACGGAGCCCATCGGCAACAATGTTGCAACGATCGGAAGAAGACCCAACACAATGCGCACTATTGAAAGAGGATGACCGATGAGTGAAAACTTGAGTCTGTCAAACTTCGGCTGGCTCTTTGCATGCTGATATTCTGCTTTATCAGCCTCTTCGCGGAGTCTGTCTTCAATTCCGTAATACATTACATTTACACCGCACTTGGGACACTCGGGACGCCAATCGGTAATTTTGAGCTTATAGTTACATTTTGGACAATATTCTGCCATATTCTCACCTAACCTAACGCTGAATTTAATTTGTCTTGTCTATTTATAAATTGTAACATAAAAATATTTATATTACAAGGATTAAAAAAACTTTGTAGATAATGTAAATTATTCGAGCATAGTTTTGTCAATATTGACATTATAAGGCTCTGAAAGGGCAAGAATCTGCTCTGAAGTTATAAACTGTTTCTTACCGCCGCAAGACATTACCTTGATAAGAATTTCAGCTGCCTTTTCAATTGTGTCCATAAGACCGAAGGCAACATCAAAATCCTCGCCGGAACAGAAAATACCGTGGTGTGACCAGATAACTGCATCAAACTGCTTGATTTTCTCCCCTGTTGCAACTGCGATATCGGAGCTGCCGCATACCATCCAGGGCACAACACCGATGCCTGCGGGGAACACGATGGGACATTCTGTGATCATTTCCCAGATTTCTCTGGTAAATACCTTGTCTTCAAGAGGAAGAAGGAAGGTAAGAGCAATTATATTTGCAGGATGAGCATGCATAATTACACGGTGAAGTCCGTTTGTCTTTTCCTTTTTGATGGAATGATTGAGAAGGTGTGTGGGGAATTCACTTGTAGGCACGCCGCCCTCATTAAGACCCCATACGATTTTGTAGTTTTCGCCCTTTTCGTCAACCTTAACGATTGCGATATTGTTTTCGGGCTCATTTTTAACGTTCATATAGAACTTTCCGCTGCCTGTAACGGTAAAATACTCATTTGCAAGATTTTCGACGGTGATGCCGATGGGCTTCCATTCGCTTTTATCTGCGAAAAGGTGCTTGATGGCATCAACCTCTTCATCCTTCATTCTGTATGACATATTGCCGCCGTTTCTCTCATTCCAGCCCTTAAGCCAGGACTGATTACAGGTATCGACAAATTTTGCAACCGCCTTGAGTTCAAGTACATTTTCCATTATTAATTACTTCCTTTCGCAAAGCACCGTGTTTTCATATTCCTTTACGGCACCGAACCAGTTTTCTCTTTCGGGAACATTATTTATTTCGCAGAATTTATCCCATACTGCACCGAGAGGATAGGATTTTACCTCTTCACTGAGCACAAACATCTCCGTAAAATTACCCTCCGCCTGACATCCGGCAAGCTTTTTATGGGGAGTAAGCATTGCTCCGAGAAGTGCCTTCTGCATATTTCTCATACCCATTACCCATGCAGCAATTCTGTTGATGCTTGCATCGAAATAATCAAGTCCTATAATAACCTTTTCGGGACCTGCAATCACTATTTCCTTTGCAATTTCCTTAAGCTCGTCAGTTAAGCCCACAACGTGGTCAGAATCCCAACGGACACCTCTTGTTACGTGAAGAGCTACCTTATCCGAGAAGAGAAGCATTGAAGAAATTTTATCCGCAACACTTTCTGTGGGATGATAGTGGCCGTTATCAAGAAGACAATAACAATTGTTTTTTGCTGCGTAGTTCATATAAAACTCGTGTGAACCTACTGTGTAGGATTCAACACCGATGCCGAAAACCTTTGATTCAACACTGTCAACAAGGAAGCTTCTGTCATACTCAACGCTGAGTATTTCATCAAGGGCATCCTTAAGACGCTGACGGGGACTCGTTCTGTCGGCGGGAGTTTCCTTATAGCCGTCGGGAATCCATATATTATTAAGACAGGGAGTGCCGAGCTTTTCGCCTATATAGGCACCGATTTTTCTTATAGCCTTGCAGTGGTCTATCCAGAAGCGGCGCACCTTCTCATCGGGATGAGAAAGTGTAAGACCGTCCGCAGCAAGAGGATGGGAGAAAAGTGTGGGGTTGATATCAATGCCGAGACCTCTCTGCTTTGCAAACTCTATCCACTTATCAAAGTGCTTCGGCTCTAATTTATCACGGGAAACAACACCGTCGGAATAATCCGCATAGGTTGCATGAAGATTGATTCTGTGTTTTCCGGGAATAAGAGAAAGTGCCTTGTCAATATCAGCCATAAGCTCTTCCATATTGCGTGCCTTTCCGGGATAATTTCCCGTCGCCTGAATTCCGCCCGTAAGCTCACCCGAGGATTCAAAGCCGCCTACGTCGTCACCCTGCCAGCAATGCATGGAAATTGAAACAGCAGATAATTTATTTATCACTTCATCAGTGTCAATACCTATTTCAGCATACATTTTTTTTGCTTCTTCATAAATACAGGACATATTCACACCTCTTATTTTTTGAGTTCAATAGCCTTCTTAGCCTTTGCAGCAATACCCTCGGCATTGAGTCCGAAGATTTCAAGAAGCTCAAGAGCGGGACCTGACTTGCCGAATACATCCTCTACACCTACGCGTGTTACGGGTACGGGACAGTTTTCGGCAACAACCTCGCTGACAGCAGAGCCGAGACCGCCGATAACATTGTGCTCTTCAGCAGTTACAATGCAGCCTGTTTTCTTTGCGGCATCAATGATTATATCCTTATCGATGGGCTTGATGGTTGCCATATTGATAAGAGCGGCTGATATGCCTTCATTCTTAAGAAGCTCCACTGCCTGTATGGCTCTTTCAACCATAAGACCTGTTGCAATAATGGTAACATCGGTGCCTTGATTGAGATAAACACCCTTACCGATTTCAAACTTATAATTTTCATCGAATACTCTCGGTACTGCGAGTCTGCCGAATCTCATATAAACGGGACCGTCATGTTCGGCAGCAGCAAGCACTGCAAGACGTGTTTCAATATCATCTGCAGGGTTGATGATTGTCATACCGGGAATTGTTCTCATAAGAGCAATATCCTCACAGCACTGATGGCTGGCACCGTCTTCACCGACGGAAATGCCTGCATGAGTGGCACCTATTTTGACATTTATATGAGGATAGCCGATTGTGTTTCTGATCTGTTCAAAAGCTCTGCCGGCAGCAAACATTGCAAAGGAGCTTGCAAATACCGTGTAGCCTGAAGCAGCAAGACCTGCGGCAATACCCATCATATTTCCTTCTGCAATTCCGCAGTCATAGAATTTTTCGGGGAATGCCTTTTTGAACATGCCTGTTTTTGTTGCTGCAGCAAGGTCAGCATCAAGGACTATAAGTTTATCATTCTTTTCACCGAGTTCACAAAGAGCCTTACCGTAAGCGTCTCTTGTTGCGGTTTTGATTACGTCTGCCATTATTATTTCCTCC
The DNA here is from genome assembly GCA_045536195.1 of Acutalibacteraceae bacterium. Taxonomy (GTDB): domain Bacteria; phylum Bacillota; class Clostridia; order Oscillospirales; family Acutalibacteraceae; genus RUG806. The sequence continues at coordinate 39,892 of JAZSNB010000106.1, read as the reverse complement.
CTTAATTATTTCTCAAGCTCTGCTTTTGCAGCATCGAGCTCAGCCATAGCAGCTGCATACTGATCGGCATTGGGTGCGCTTCCGTGCCAGGAAACCTGGTTTTCCATAAATGAAACACCCTTGCCCTTTACGGTCTTCATAATAATTGCGGTGGGCTTATCTTCACAAGCCTTTGCCTCTTCAATTGCTTTTTCAATTTCATCAAAGCAATGTCCGCAGATTTCAATTACATTGAAGCCGAAAGCTGCGAATTTTTCGGGAATGGGATAGGGAGAGTTAACCTCTTCAACAGTACCGTCGATCTGAAGGTCGTTGTTGTCAACAATAACCGTAAGACAGCTGAGCTTTTTGGCTGCAGCAAACATACATGCTTCCCATACCTGACCTTCTTCGATTTCACCGTCACCGAGAATTGCATATACATTATAGGGGTTACCCTCAATTTTTGATGCAAGAGCAAATCCGCAGGCAGCGGAAATTCCCTGACCGAGAGAGCCTGTGCTCATATCAACACCGGGAACATAGTTCATATTGGGATGCCCCTGAAGATAAGAATCAGACTTTCTGAGAGTCTTAAGATCTTCCGCAGGGAAGAAACCTTTTTCTGCAAGCACTGCATAAAGAGCAGGAGCTGCGTGTCCCTTTGACAGAACAAGCCTGTCTCTCTTTTCCCACTTGGGATTGCTTGTATCAACCTTCATCTCTTTAAAATAGAGGTATGTAAGCACATCGGCAATTGAAAGAGATCCGCCCGGATGTCCGCTCTTTGCATTGAATGTACCTTCAATGATACCTTTTCTTACGTTGATGGCTTTGAGTTTCAACTGTTTCTTATCTGCCATATCCATTTTCTGAAGCACTCCTTTTTCAGTCTTTATTTATTTTGTTTAATACATTTATAAAATAATCGGGCAAAGGCGCCGAAAATTCCATATATTCTTTCGTCACAGGATGAATAAAGCCTATGACAGCGGCATGAAGGCATTGGCCTTCAAGTCCGGGGATACTGCATTTTTGCGGTCCGTACACTAAGTCGCCTGCAACAGGATGCCCGAGATGCGCACAATGAACACGTATCTGATGGGTTCTTCCCGTTTCAAGGGTAAATGAGCAGAAATCATATCCCGGATATCTCTCAAGCACCTTATAATGTGTTACGGCATTACGGGGATTAAGACCGTTCACCGCCTGTTTCTTGCGGTCGTTACGGCTTCTGCCTAAGGGAGCATCAACAGTTCCCTCATCCCGGGGCATTTTTCCGATGACCACGGCACGGTATTCTCTTCTGAAGCTGTGTTCCTTAATCTGTTCAGCTAAAAATGTGTGGGCATCATCGGTTTTTGCTACTATTAAAAGTCCGCTTGTGTCCTTGTCGATACGGTGGACAATTCCGGGTCTTATCACTCCGTTTATTGATGAAAGCCTGCCCTTGCAATGAAAGAGAAGAGCATTCACCAGAGTTTTGTCGGGATTTCCTGCGGCAGGATGAACCACCATACCCTTAGGTTTGTTCACCACAAGAAGACTGTCATCCTCATAGACTATCTCAACGGGAATATCCTGTGCCACAGCCTCAAGCTCTTTGGGTTCGGGAAGCACAAAGGAAATCACATCCCCCTGAGAGGTTTTTCTGCTTTTGGAAACGGTTTTGCCGTTAAGGGTCACAAGTGCGTCTTCAATAAGCTTCTGTGCGCTGCTTCTTGAAAGCCCCGGTGTGTTTTCTGATATTACCTTGTCAAGTCTTTCCCCTGCTGTTTCGCAGGTAAAGGTTATTACCGTCTCATTCACCTGTTTTTTCCTCGGCAGCCTTCTTTTTTTCGTTTTTGTTTTCAATCACTATTTCATAGATAATATATATCATAAGCACCGCTGCCGATGCGGTTATAAGAATATCGGCAAAATTATATACGGGGAAATTCACAAAAAGTGTTTTTATATAGTCCACCACATAGCCTCTCATAATGCGCTCAATCATATTTGCAGCCCCGCCTGCTACTATAAGCGGAATAAGAATATCATAAGCAAGAGGTCTTTTTTTAGGCAGTGCCAGATATATGAGAACGGCAAGGATAAGTATGCCCGTAAACACGGAGAGAAGGGCGGGATTTCCGTCAAACAGGCTCCACGCCATTCCCGTGTTTCTGACATATGTAAGTCCTATAATGCCGTCGATAAATTTTACATCCTCATGAAGGGCAATGTTATCAACAACCTTCTGCTTTATAAAAAGGTCAATAAGAATAAGCACTGCCATCCCGGTAAGCTGTAAAACAAAGGTAAGTATTTTTTTTCCGGTATACTTTTTCAATTTATATCCTCCGGCAAAAAATCAAGGATTATTGCGTTTTTTGTTCTTTTTCTTGCTTTTTCTGCCCTGTTTCTTCTCTTTTTTCGCATTTTCCTCAAAGGCATCAGTATTTATCGTAAACGAATCAACATTTTCATTGTTCATTGCCTCTGCAGTTAAGGAAGCTGCATCAGTCTGATTTTCTGATGAATCACCGCCGTCGGCTTCATTCTTTTCGATCGTGCCTCTTATAGATGCAATCTTACTTGCAAGATCCATGGAAATACTGTCGAAATCCGAATCAAGCACAGGCTCATAATGTATATATGTTTCTTCGTCGAAGCTGTCAAAATCATCGTCGGAGTCATCAAATAAGAGAGAAGAGCTTTCTGCGGGTGTTTCTTCGGCAGCTTCTTCAATAACCTCTTCAGCTGCTTCTTCGGTTACGTCTTCAATAACTTCTTCAATAACTTCTTCAGCAACTTCTTCAGCAACTTCTTCAACAACTTCTTCAGCAACTTCTTCGGTTACCTCTTCAATTGTTTCATCTGCTGTTTCCTCTGCTGACTCAATTACTTCGTCAACGGCTTCTTCAGCGGGAGCTGCTTGCGCAAAGAGATCAACAAATTCATCAAAGCCGTCATCATCAGGTATTTCATCAAGTATCTCAGAAATATATGCTGATGCAGAGCTTTCCTCGGCATTTCTGACTGCAGTATCGATTTCCGCGTTGATAGCATCAACGGTCTTTTCTGCAGAATCAATAAAAGACTCTGCGTCGGAAACAATATCATCTGTATTGAAGGTATTGAATACGGAGTTTTTGTCCTCTGTGAGAACATTTTCAATATTCTCGGGAATAGCGGCAACAAATTCATCACCGCTGAATTCAGGCACATTCACATCGGAATAATCTGAGAAGGTATTGTTTTCTTCAACAAACTTTTCTGCACTGAATTCTCGGGAAGAAGCCTTTTCACCTGCAATAACATCCTCTTCAATACTGATATCTGCAGGCTTTATATTTCTTTCGGTGTTGATTGAATATGATGCAAGTAAAGCTATCTTATCAACGTCCTCCATAAGAGGCTCGAACTGTTCATCAAGATTAAGTGAGAATACATCATCTCCGCTTTCGAATGCGGGAAGCACCTCAAGAGTCTTTTTCTGTGCATTAAGCATCTCTTCGCTTGCCTTTACCTGATTTTCAAGGCTTTCTTTCAGCTGAGCGGAGCTTTTCTGAACAAATGAATAGTTATTCTCAAGCATTGAGATAAACTCGGAAAGTCTCACCTTAAGACCGGTAGTGAGTGCAGTCATCTGCTCACATTCCTGCTTTGCGGCAATAATCATATCCGCAGACTTTATTCTTGCCTCTTCCATCATTTCTTCTGCATTCTTGTCAGCAGCGCCCATTTCTTCAATGCATTTTGATTTTACATCGGAAAGCATCTCACTGCTCATGCTTTCGCTTTCGGCAATGAGAGCATCTGCCTTGATTTTTGCAGCCTGAAGCAATTCTTCAGCCTGCTTTCTGGTTTCAAGCTGAATCTTTTCGCTTTCTTCCTTAGCTTCATTTATAAGCTCTTCGGCACGGATTTTTGCAAGATTTGCTGAATTGCGTGCTTCTGTTCTCAGAGAGCTTATTTCTTCCTCCGCCTTAAGCTTTGCCTGCTCAAGATACATAAAGGAATTCTGTGAGGTCACTCTGTCAACCTCTTCAGCCTTGCTCTTTGCTTCATCCACAAGCTTCACACTGAGAGCCTTTGCTTCGTTCACAAGCTCAAGAGAAGCCAGCTTTGCTTTTTCAAGAGTTTCCTTTGCAAGCTCAAACTGTTCGTTTGCCTTTTCATCACTCTGTGCCTTGAAAGCATCAGCCTTTTCTTTTGTGCTGTTTACAAGCTCTTCGGAATACTGCTGAGCGGCCTTAGACAGCTCATCCGCATTAAGCCTTGCTTCTTCGACAATTGACTTTGCATTATTTCTTGCCTCATCAAGAAGCAGCTCGCTTCTCTTGTTGGCAGCCTCCATAATGGTCTTTGCCTGTTCTTTGGCATTGAGAAGCATAATTTCTGTCTGAGTTTTTGCATCTGAGAGAACCTTTTCGGCTGAATCAAGAGCATTTCTTGTTTCGATATTGATGCTGTCGGTCTCTGATTTTGCATCGCTGACAAGAGACTGCGACAGAGTTTTTGCTGAGTTTATAATAGAATCGGATTCACTTTTCGCAAGCTCAATAATACCGTCTGCCTCAGCCTTTGCAATTGCAAGCATAGACTCCTTACGGATGTTGCAGTCGGCAATAACAGAATCAAACTCAGTTTTTGCCGTTGCTTTTAATACGGCAGCCTCCTTCTTCATTTCCTCGGCAGTTTTTATTGCCTCGGAAAGAATGGAATCAGCCTGTTCTTTAGCATTGAGAAGCATAATTTCTGTCTGAGTTTTTGCATCTGAGAGAACCTTTTCGGCATCGCCTGCTGACTTTTCAGCTGTTTCAAAGCCTGAAGCCACAATTGAATCTGCTTTCTCCTGAGCTTCGCTGAGCATTTCTTCAGCCTTTATCTTAGCCTCATCAAGAAGCTTTGACGCCTTTTCATCGCAATCAGACATAAGCTCATTGACGCTCTTTTCCACTTCATATGAAACAGAAGCGGCAGATTCTCTTGCAGCAGAAAGATATCCGTCTGCCATAACCTTTGCCGACTGGATGATGCTTGTGTATTCAACCTCTGCTGCCGCTGTTATTTTTTCAGCCTTGAGCTTCGCATCCTCAATAATTCCGTCTCCGTTTTTCACTATTTCATCAACGGATTTATTGGCATCAACAATTATTGCGTCAGCCTGGGACTGCGCGGTTGATATAATTATATCTGCGCTTTTCTGTGCGTTGAGAAGAACGTCCCTCAGAACATTCTCATCTCTTCTGTATTCATCGAGCTTTGCAGCGAGAACACTTATCTTTCTGATAAGATTTCCGTTCTCCTCAAATATCTGCTCATAATCATTTATAACCGTACTTAAAAGTTTATTTACATCGCTTACGGAATAATAACCGTTTTCTGCCTCAGTAAGTTCAGTATTTTTAAGCTGTGCAGGGGTAAGCATAATAATCGCTTCCTTTCCTTATTTTGTCAGGGTGACGGAAAAATCAGACAAAGAACATTCCGTTGCTTTCAAGTTCATCAAGAAGGTCTCCCATCACATCAACATTGTAAGGAGTGATAATATAAGTATTGTTTGCAATCTTTTTGAGTTTGCCGCCGTTTGCATATGCTACACCGCTTAAGAAGCACAAAAGCTTTCCTGCCTCTTCCTTGGCTGTGGCTTCGAGATTCAGCACTACGGTTCTTTTATCAAGAAGCTCGTCTGCTATACCTGTTGCTTCGTCGAAATGTTCAGGCTTTTTGAGTACAACCTGAAGCTTTGCAGTGGTGTGAATATCCACAACCTTTGTGCCGTGTCCCGATGAAGCTGCAGGAGGTGTGATTCTTCTTTCGCCTGTAAGGATACCCTGTGAACGGTGTGATGCTTCCTGCTGGGGAGCGGGATTATATTCTATATCATCCCCGTCAACATCATCAAAATATCCGTCATCAATATTAAGCAGTTTTTTGAATGTATCTCCGATTCCCATAATAAAAACGTCCTTTCATATTATAAACATTATTATATACATTAATATACTCTTCTGCCGAAGAGGGCACTGCCCACTCTCACAAGAGTGGCACCTTCCAGTATTGCGGGAACATAGTCGCCGCTCATTCCCATTGACAATACGGAAAAGCTGTTTTTATCTTCAAGAGAACCTTTAAGGTCCTCGAAAAGTCTTCTGGTTTTTTCAAAATAGCGTCTTGCCTCAGCGTCACTTTCGCATATGGGAGGCACACACATAAGACCCTTTATGCATATTCCCTTCATCTGAGAAATCTCAGCTGCGGCTTCCCGGAGAAGCTCCTGAGGAAGTCCTGTTTTTGATTCCTCGTCTCCTATATTTACCTCCAGAAGCACATCAGCCGTGACACTGTGAAGCTCAGCCTGTCTTGATATCTCGGAAGCAAGGCTGACACTGTCAACCGATTGTATCATTGATACGACATCAATGATTTTTCTTACCTTGTTGCTCTGAAGATGCCCTATTATATGCATCTCAGGTAAGGGAGCTCTCAAAAATTCAAGCTTTGACAAAAGCTCCTGAACCTTGTTTTCACCGATAAGATCGACCCCGGCATCCAGCATATAATTTATGTACCCGGGCTTCACGGTTTTGGTTACTGCCATAAGCCTTGCATCATTTTCAGCTCTTCCGCTTTTTATCAGTGCTTCGGCAATATTTTCCTTTACTCTTTGCAGATTATCCTTAAGAAAGGACATATCCTCATTATCTGAGAAGCTTTGAGTCATAAAGATCAGTCCCTTCTAATATAATTTCGTCATACAGCTCAAGATGATTGCTGATTTCTCCGTCGGAATTATCCGCAAGAATAAGGCTTTCATCGGAATAAACTATATTTACTGCCCTGAATTCGGCAACATTTCCGACTTTTATATACACACCCTTCACACCGTCTACGGTACGAAGCGCCTGTCTGTCAACCACAAGACCGTTATATGCCTCAATCTTTATTTTTATGGAGGCAACTCTTAAAGCGGCAATATCCTCATTCATAACGTTGCTTTTCAGTATCAGCGTCACGCTCTCGCCCGATTCATTCTGGTTTACCGCAGCAACCTGCATCTTCAGCTCCTCCACAGAGGAGTTTGCAAACATAACGGTAACAGTGTCGCCCGATACAATGCCGCCAAGCTGCTCCACAGTGGTGTTGCACACAAGATACCAGTTGAAATCCGTGATTATCTTGCCCACATTCTGAGAAGATACGGCATCGGGTTCTTTGAGAAGTGCCTGTTCAACCTCATCAAAGGTAACATTCTTTATTTCCTTATAATCAAAGAAATTTTCATATCCGTCGCAGGTATTTACATAATACCCTGATTTTTCTGCATACACCGTAGAGGTGGGAACTGCATTGCTTTTCAGCGAATTGTATTCATTTTCAAGCTCTGCAAGCTTAGCTGAAACATCAACCTCAGCACCCGTGGCAATCTGTTTTTTGGTGATTACCTCTCTTAAGTTCCTTGAAAGCTCATATACATCCGAAAGCTCGTTTGAATCTATAGAAGCCTCAAGAGCAAAAAGACTGTCGTTCACACTTGTTTTATAAAACTCAATATCCGTCTGCATCGTGGATTTCACGGCACCTGCTACTGATTTATAATAACCTGTTTCGTGTTCAAGCTCCTTAAGTCTTGCAGCATTCTCGGCAGCCAATTCGGAAGAATAAATATCAACCACGCTGTCTCCTATTGCAACCTTGCTTCCGTTTATAACTGCAGGTACAACAGTGCCGGGGGCAGAGTTGATAACAGGCTCTTCAAGTCTTACGGCAAGAGCTTCGGTATCAATGGTTTCATAAACCGTCCGCTGCACCACCGTCTGAGTCTTTACATCGCTTGTTGTTCCCCTGAAAACAAACATCGGATATATGATTATAAACAATACAATTATAAAAACGATTGCCAGAAGCGCACTTTTCAATGCGGAAGATTTTATTTCAATATCAATATTTGTTCTCACATGAAATTTTTTCAATATACACCACCTCTTTCAAAAAGACCGGTTTTTTCTATCACATCCGCTGCCTTATTCACGGCATCGGCAAAGCTTTCGTATTTATCACAATATATATAATTTATTCTGTCATTACGTCTGAACCAGGTCATCTGCCTTTTCGCATAATGCCTTGTTGCTTTTTTCAGATTTTCAGCCGCCTCATCAAGGCTTATCTCGCCCGTAAGGAAAGGAACTATTTCCTTATGTCCTATTGCCTGAGAAGAGGTATCCTTCTTATCAAGGGAAAAATATTCCTCTGCCTCTTTAACAAGACCGTTTTTTATCATAATATCAACACGGGTATTAATTCTGTCGTAAAGGACCTGTCTGTTTTCATAGGCGGGACATATATACACCGCCTCATAAGGAGTGGGAGCCGATCTTGAAAGCCGTCTTGCTTCGGAGGGCTTTACACCCGTGAGAATATAGCTTTCCAATGCTCTTATAATTCTTCCTTCATTATTAATATGAAGGCTTTCTGCGGTTTCGGGATCGGCATTTTTCAATTCGTTATATAGTGCCTCTATGCCCTCATCATCACGGCGTTTTTCCAGCTCAGCACGGAGAACGGAATTTTCGGGCTCGTCCGCAAAAACAATATTATCAAGAAAGGAATCGATATAAAGCCCTGTGCCGCCGCAGATTATAATGTTTTTTCCGCGGGAGCGTATATCATCTGCGGCTTTTTTTGCATCCTCTCTGAATCTTGCAACGCTGTATTTTTCATCAGAGGGAAGAAAATCAATGAGATGATGGGGAATGCCCTGCATTTCTTCAACTGTCGGCTTTGCGGAGGCAATATCCATACCCTTATAAATCTGCATTGAATCGGCAGAAATAACCTCTGCATCAAATATTTTTGCAAGCTCTATTGCCATTTTTGTTTTTCCCGATGCCGTAGCACCGACAACTGCAATTACGGGAATTTTTTTGTTTTCATTTACATTCATCTATATTCGTCCGAACTGTTTTTCTATTTCACTCTTTGACAACTCATACATAACGGGTCTGCCGTGGGGACAGTACCGTATACTGCTGTCGGAAAGAAGTTTTTTTACAAAAGCCTCCATCTCCTGCTGCTTCATATCATCCCCCGCCTTTATTGCCGCACGGCAGGCTGTGGAATGATAAAGCCATATAAGCTTTTCGGGAACGGGGCGCATATTGCCCTTAAGAAGCTCCCCTGCCATTTCGGTTATTATGGAGGCAACATCCTCCTTCTGAAGTGCCACGGGACAGTCTCTGACTATCACGGTACCGCCGGAAAAATCCTCAACGGTAAATCCGCCCTGTCTGAAAACCTCAAGATTTTCGATAACGGCAGCATATTCCTTGCCCGACAAGGTTACGGACACCGGGAACATCAGCATCTGAGAATCCTCGGAAAAGCCGTTTTTCTGCAAAGAATTGAAAATCATTCTTTCGTGTGCTGCGTGCTTGTCTATAATAAGAAGCTTTCCTTCGCTTTCAACCAATATGTAGGTTCTGAAAATTTCTCCCACGATTCTGAAAGAAATTTCATTCACCGCTTCCTCCAGGGCTTTGCTGTCCTCTTCGGAAATTGCGTTTTCTTCGGAAGCCTTAATCTCTGCTTCTTCATCCAAAGCCGGCAAATCCTGAGCAGCTGCTTTTACATTCTCGTCCTTCTGAGGGGAAACAGCGTTATTTTCAAGAGCCGACTTAAAGACCTCAACAGGTGGCTGAGCCTTTAATATATCAACTCTTTTTCTTTCCTCAGAAAGAAGCTCACTGTCTTTTTCTTCTGCCTCTTCCCTGGAAATCATATTTCCGAAAACTCCCTTGGAATCACGGAAAACTCCCGCAGAGGGCACATCCGAAGGAAATGACCTTGCCGCGGCTGAGCCGGCAGAAGCTGCAATTACTTTATTTTCATCATTATTTTTAATAACGGGAGTATTAAAAACCGACTGCACACGGGGCTTTTCGGAAGAGCTCTCCTGAGTGTTTATAAATGCCCTTGACGGTGTACGGGAGGCAAAGCTCATCTGACCGGCTTCGGGGGTTCTTCTTTCAAGCAGGTCTCTTTTTTCCTTCAGCACCACCCCGGGTCTTTCATTATCGCCCTTATTCAGAGCTGCCTTTGCCCCGTAATATATTGCTTCAAAAACAGATGAATCCTCGGAAAACCTGATTTCTGTTTTTGCAGGATGCACATTAACATCTATTTTTCCCGGAGGAATATCCAGAAACAGGAAGCACATAGGGAATTTTCCCACCATAATACGGTTTTTATATGCTTCATCCAGCGCTGCAGCCGCTGCGGGAATACGTACAAAGCGTCCGTTCACATAGCAATACTGGAGATTTCTGTTGGGTCGGTTATTAAGAGGCTTTGAAATAAAACCCTTTACCTTTACCGACTTATATTCATATTCGCATTCAATAAGAGCTTCGCTGACGTCTTTTCCGAAAACCGCATAAAGGCAGGCTCTCAGGTCTCCGTTTCCCGGTGTGGAAAGCACCTGCTTCCCGTCACGGATAAAAGAAAATCTCACATCAGGGTGTGATATTGCTGTTTTTGCCACAATATCGGATACATATGAGCCTTCGGTTGCATCTTTTTTGAGAAATTTCATTCTCGCAGGGGTGTTATAGAAAAGGTCCTTTATTATGATGGTTGTACCCGACGGACAGCCGGCATCATCAAGATTTTTTTCTTCGCCGCCTTCAATCTCAAAGGCTGTACCCATTTCGTCGCCGTGGGGCTTTGTAAGCATTGAAAGCCTTGACACCGCAGCCACCGACGGCAGTGCCTCACCGCGGAAGCCGAGAGTAAAAATCGAATCAAGATCCACACCCGAAGATATTTTACTGGTGGCATGGCTTATAAAAGCGGTACGCACATCCTCACGTGATATTCCGCAGCCGTTATCCGTAACACGGATAAACTTAATTCCGCCGCCTCTTATTTCTACTGAAATTGCAGTGGCACCCGCATCCAGGGAATTTTCAACAAGCTCCTTCACAACAGACGACGGACGCTCTACAACCTCGCCTGCCGCGATAAGCTCTGCTACTGATTTGGGAAGAACATTGATCTTCGGCATTTTTCCGCCGCCTTTCTTTTAAGATTTCCTCATTTCGGGGAGGATATTATACAATACGTTTTTTGATATCGTAGAGCTTTTGCAACGCTTCTATAGGAGTAAGGGTATTCACATCAAGCTCCTTTATTTCTTCAAGAAGCTCTGAGTTTGCACCTGAGAACATTCCCATCTGCATTGTATCGGGTTCTTGTGCAACCCGAACGTGTTTTACGGGTACACTGACAGAACCGTCCGTTTCAAGCTCCTTCAATATTACCTTTGCACGGGAAACAACACTTGAGGGAATTCCCGAAAGCTTGGCAACCTCAATACCGTAGCTGCCGTCTGCCGCACCCTTCACGATACGGCGCAGGAAGGTGATATCGTCTCCCCTCTTTTTTACAGAGGTATTATAGTTTTTCACCCCGGGGAGAGTACCCTCAAGAGCTGTCAGCTCGTGATAGTGAGTGGCAAACAAAGCTTTTGCTCCCAGCTTCTTTTTGTCGCTCACATATTCAAGCACAGCTCTTGCAATGCTCATTCCGTCATAAGTGGAAGTGCCTCTGCCTATTTCATCAAGGATGATAAGGCTCTTTGAGGTTGCATTGGAAAGAATGGAGGAAACCTCACTCATTTCGGTCATAAATGTAGACTGACCGCCTATAAGGTCATCTGATGCACCCACTCTTGTAAAAATACTGTCAACAATACCTATTGTTGCAGATGAAGCGGGCACAAAGGAACCCATCTGAGCCATAAGCACAATTATTGCTGTCTGACGCATATATGTTGATTTACCTGCCATATTGGGTCCCGTGATTATGGAGGCTATATTATCGGAATTATCAAGATAAGTATCATTGGGAACAAAGGGTGCGCCGTCAAGGAATTTTTCCACAACGGGATGTCTTCCGTCTTTTATGTCGATAACATCGCTCATATCAACTGAAGGACGCACATATCCGTTCACCTGGGCTACATGGGCAAGAGAGCACAGAGCATCAAGCTTTGCTATGGCAGAAGCGGTTTTTCTCAGTCTGAACTGTGCATCAGCCACAGTGCCTCTTACGTCGCAGAAAAGCTCATATTCAAGCTTCACGATTCTGTCCTGAGCGCCCAGAACCTTTGATTCAAGCTCCTTGAGCTCGGGGGTTATATATCTTTCACAGTTTGTAAGTGTCTGCTTTCTTATATAATGATCGGGAACATATTCCTTAAAGGAATTGAGCACCTCTATATAGTAGCCGAACACACGGTTATAGCCTATTTTCAGCTTTTTTATTCCCGTTTCGTTCTGCTCACGCTGTTCAATTGCGGTAAGATAGTCCTTGCCGCCGTTTACTATGGTACGCAGCTCATCAAGTTCGGGGAAGAAACCGTCACGCAGCATTCCGCCTTCCCTCACGGAGAAGGGCGGGTCATCCACAACAGCCTTATCGATAAGCTCCTTTATATCTGAAAGCGTGTCGAGCTCATTATAAATTTCCTTAAGCATTCCCGACTCGCAGTGCGATATCATTTCCTTTACAGCGGGAAGCACTGCTGCCGTAAGAGCAAGACTTCTCAGCTCCTTTGCATTTGCAGAGCCGAAAACAACTCTCGTGGTTATTCTTTCAAGGTCATTTATTCCGGATATTACAGCAGTTATTTCGCTTCTCAGCTGACTGAGATTAAAAAGCTCTTCCACTGCATTCTGTCTTAATATAATACCCGGAAGATTGATAAGAGGCTGCTCAACCCAGCTTCTCAGCATTCTTTTTCCCATTGCCGTTTTTGTTTTATCAAGCACCCAGAGAAGCGAGCCCTTTTTCTCTCTTCTTCTCTCGGTTTCGGTAAGCTCAAGATTACGTCTTGCAACGGCGCCGAGGTTCATATATCTGTCGTTATTATAAACATTGATTTCGGTTATATTTTCAAGGGAGTTTTTCTGAGTATCAAAAAGATATGTAAGAAGAACGCCTAACGCTCCTGTGGCATAGGGCATCTCTCCTATTTTAAGCTCTGCCGAATCCTTTCTGAAATGCTCTTCTATGAGCTTGCGGTTTGTGCTTTCCTCAAAGGCGGAAATATCCTTTACGGTAACAAGCATGCTGAGTTTACTTGAAATGAAGCTTCTGAGGGCTTTGTTTGCCGCGGTTTCTCCGTTTGTGATAAGCTCAGACGGGGCAAAGCGTGCAATTTCATTTATTATCTCTTCCTCTGTTTTTTCGCCCTTTACTTCGCTTACATAAAGCTCACCCGTAGATACATCGCAGAAGCTGAGCCCCGCTCCGTCGGGAGCCAGAAAAAGAGAAGCAAGATAATTGTTTTTCTCCTCATCGAGCATAATGCTGTCGGTAACGGTACCGGGAGTTACAACCCTTATAACATCACGGGTAACAATTCCCTTTGCTGCTGCGGGGTCTTCAGTCTGCTCGCATACGCCAACCTTATAGCCCTTTGAAACAAGACGGGCAATATAGTTCTCCGCTGCGTGGAAGGGCACTCCGCACATGGGTGCGCGCTCTTCCTGTCCGCAGTCACGTCCCGTAAGCACCAGCTCAAGCTCTCTTGATGCTGTTACGGCATCGTCAAAAAACATTTCATAAAAATCACCGAGGCGGTAAAAGAGAATAGCATCCTTGTAGGACTCTTTTATCTTGAAATATTGTTGCATCATCGGTGTGAATTCAGCCATTTTTATACTTCCTTGTCGTTAAATATCCTGAGGGATTTGTTATCAGCCGCATCCGCCGCAGGATGCACAGTTGCCGCCGCAGGCTTCTTCTGCCTTTGCGGGTTCACAGGTTTCGGGGTCGTCTCCGTTTACACAAAGGGTGAGAAGCTGAATCACATAGTTCATCATTTCGTCTACATTGCCCTTTGCTTCTTCGTATTTTCTCATATTCTCATTGAGCATGATCTGACCGTAGATTTCTCTGAATTCATTATCCATTCCTTCAAGCTTGTTCTGATCGGGCTCTTCCTTTGAAGCCTCATTCTGATAAGAAAGCTGAATAAGATTGAGCTTGCCGATAAGACCGTTGAGCTCTATATCGCCTTCGTTTGCCTTCTGTGCTTCCTGAAAAGCCTTATATCTTTCATCAAGCTGAATAGCTTTTCCTAATTCTCTTGCTGCTGTAATTACGTCCATTTTAATTTTCTCCGTTTCTGTTTTTTGATTTATACAAGCTCACCGGATAATATCCAGTTGAGCGCATTTGTTACCTTTACCTTTCTGTAGGTGCCGATAAGTGAGGGATAGCCCTCGAAATCTATATTGATGCTGCCGTCCGTTCTGCCCGTGAGTCTTCCGTCGTTTTCCTTTGTAAAGCCCTCCACAAGCACCTCATAGGTTTTGCCGACCATTGCAGCGCATCTTTGGGCGGCAATACTCTCCTGAAGCTTAAGAAGCTCCGAGAACCACTTTGATTTTTCCTTATAGGGAACGGGGTCATCCATATTTTCCGCCTTCGTACCCTTTCTGGGGGAAAAAATAAAGGTGAAAAGCGAGGTGAATTTCACTTCCTCTATAAGGGAAAGAGTATCCTTGAATTCCTCATAGGTTTCTCCGGGAAAGCCTACGATAATATCGCTTGTAAGAGATATATCGGGCATAAGCTGTTTTGCATATTCCGTAAGAGAAAGATAGCCTTCTCTTGTGTAGCCTCTGTTCATTTCCTTAAGCACACGGTTATTTCCTGACTGAAAAGGAAGATGAAGATGTCTTGCAACCTTTTCACAGGATGCCATGGTTTCAAGAAGCTTTTTTGTGCAGTCCTTGGGGTGGGATGTCATAAAACGGATCTTAAAATCACCGGGGAGATCGTTTATCATTCTGAGAAGGTCAGGAAAATCCACACCGAAGGAGGAGTTTTTACCGTAGGAATTGACATTCTGCCCAAGAAGAGTGATTTCCTTTGCACCCATGGAAATAAGCTCTTTTGCCTCATTGAGAACTGCTTCGGGACTGCGGCTTCTTTCTCTGCCCCTTACATAGGGCACTACACAATAGCTGCAGAAATTATTACAGCCGTACATCACGGGGAGCCAGGTTTTATAGTCTCTGTCTCGGTAAACGGGAACGTTCTCTGCAATCTCACCTGCTGTTTCCTCTGTTTCAAACACTCTTTTACCGTTTCCCATCACTTTATAAAGCAGTTCAGGCAGACGGTGGATTGCAAAGGTGCCGAAAACAAGATTCACATAAGGGTAGCTGCGCTTTATTCTTTCGCTTACGTGAGGCTGCTGCATCATACATCCGCACAGGGCAATTATCATATCCTTCTTTTTGTTTTTCAGAGGCTTTAATGCACCCACATTACCGAAAACTCTGTCCTGAGCGTGCTCTCGTACCGCACAGGTATTGAAAAGAACAAAATCGGCCTCTTCCCTGTTTTCGGTGAAGCGGTAACCCATCTCGTGAAGTCTGCCCTTTATTCGTTCGGTATCGGAAACATTTCCCTGACAGCCGTAGGTATGTACATAAGCCATGGGAGGCTCATTCGGATACTTAGCTGAAAGTATGGTTTTTATTCTGTCTGTAAAATCCTGCTGTTTTCTGATTTCCTCAGGCGAAACCTCGGATATGGGTTTTGATACGGGCATCGGGAACAAAGCCTCCGGCAATAGATTTGAAACACATTGATATTAAGGGATTTATAACTGCATTTTTCAGAGAAAAATGTAACTGCATTTTTCAGACAAAAAATGCCGCTCTGATCCATTATTAAAAATATTTTCAGTCTATTATATATAATATACAAAAAAAAGTAAAGAGAAAAAAAGAAAATAATCAGAAAATATTTTCCGCTACGGGTTTTTCTCCTTCGGCAATTACGGTAATAAATGCAATCAGCTCGGAAAGAATAATGCTTATACGTGCAGTATCATCGCTTTTTACTGCATACTCAAGATTTATGAGGCTGTTTTTTATCACATCCGCATCGGAATGCTTCAGTATCATGGAAAAATACGGAAGATGCTTTACGGAAAGGGAACAAAGTGCTTCATACTCAGGAAGATACTCCTTGCCCGAAAGAATCCTTTCATTGAGCTTTTCTGCCGAACAGACAATTTCATCGGACGCATTTTTTATATAAAGATATGAAAAAATTCCCACCGTGAGAGCTATCAGGATAATACACACTGCCGCTACAAGTCTTTTAGTCAACGTTTCTTCTCCTTTTTCACAAGCACCTTATTTCCCTTTTCATCAAGGGTGAGGATAAAAATATCCTCCGTTTTCACTTTATTATTCTCAACAGCCTTCAGTATCTCTTTTTTTGAAAACACTCCTTCGGTAATATCCGAAAAATTTATTTCCCCATCCATAACAAGAGGCGCGGGAAAGCCTTTTTCAGGCTTTTTTATCCCCATATCCGCAGCTGTAAGGGGCTGGTCTTCGCTCTTCAGCAAAACACTGAGACTGCCGTCGGTTTCCGCAACGGCATATTTTACCTGAGAAATATCAAACACATCCTTCTGTCTCAAGGCTTCAAGAAGGTCATCAACGGAAAAGCGCAGGCGTCTGAGCTGTTTTTCATCGGGCACACCGTCTTTAACAACAATTACAGAATGTCCCTGAAGAAGATTTCTCAGCCTTGAGCTTTTAAGACTTAAAGCTGACATAATTATTTCAAGAGCCGTCAGCACGGATATTGAAACCAGAGTATTGAGCATGGGAATATCATTGTCCTGCATAGGCGTTGCCGCCATTTCAGATAAAAGAATAGTGATCACAAGTTCTGCGGGCTGAAGCTGTCCTATCTGGCGTTTGCCCATAAGACGAAGAGAAATTACTATAAAAACAAACAGGATTCCTGTTCTGATAAAAGCTGTAAGCATTATTTCACTCCCGAAACCTTACTGCTTCAAGTATAACCTGAATTTTTCAGGAAATACCTAATTCATAAGAAAGGGTGAAACAAGGATGTCAGAAAAACAAGCTTCCTCCCGGGAAAAGAACCTGTTTTCGGGAGATATAGAAAAAGACACAAAAAACATACTTCTGCATTTTAAGGGCAGTGCCGATATTGTGTACCGTGAGATAATCTGCGGCGAAAAAAAAGCATCGCTGTTCATGCTCGACGGCATGTGCGATGAAATCAAGGTAACCGAGGGTGTGGTAAAGCCCGTTACGGATATGCCCGCCCCCTGCGGAAAACAGGACTTCAACAGCTTTGTAAAAACAAAAATATTCAAAGGGGTGAATGTAAAGGATGTGCTCACACCCTATGACGCAGCCGTGAATATTGTTATGGGAAATCTTCTTCTCATAGCTGACGGTGAGCAGAAGGCACTTGCATTTCCCGTACAGGGCTTTCCGAAGAAAGGACCGGGAGAGCCTCAGGCAGAGCAGAACGAAAGAGGCTCACAGGAGAGCTTTACGGATAATTTCAAGGACAATATCACACTTCTGAGAAGAAGGCTCAGAACTCCCCTTCTCGTGATTGAGCAGCACACGGCAGGAGAAACAAGTAACACTCCCGTTCTCATATGCTATCTTTCCGACAGAATCAATAAAGAAATGCTGAAGGAAATAAAAAAACGGATTTCGGGAATAAAGCTTGACGCGGTGCTGGGTTCGGGATATATAAGACCCTTCCTCGACAAGGGCAGACCTTCATTTTTTACGGATACGGGGTTTACGGAAAGACCCGACACATTCTCTTCAATGCTCCTTGAGGGCAGAGTGGGAATAATTGTTGACGGCACTCCGTTTGCCCTTATAGTTCCCTATCTTTTCATAGATTATTTTCATACTGCCGACGATTATCTTTCAAGCCCCTATTATGCTCTTTTTATGAGGATTCTCAGGGTCGTCTGCTTTATTATCGCCTCAACGCTTCCCGGAGCCTTTGTTGCAATCTGCCTTTTTCATCCCGAAATAATGCCTGCCGACATAATGTACGGAATTGCGGCAGCCACAAGCAAAACACCGTTTCCCATTATGGTCGAAGCACTCACAATTCATTTTATCTATGAAATAGTGCGTGAAGCCGGCCTTCGTATGCCCCGCTCCGTGGGACATGCCGTAAGTATCGTGGGAGCACTGGTTATAGGAGACGCTGCAGTTACGGCAGGACTTATAGCTGCACCTATGCTTATAGTTGTGGCACTCACGGCAATTTCGTCCTCTGTTATAGTAAAGCTTCATGAGCCCGTGGCAATTCTGAGGTTCGGATTTATTGTTATCGGAGGCTTTACGGGACTCTACGGAATAATGCTCGGTGTGGGAATAATGATAATAGAAATCTGTGCGGTTTCGCCCTACGGAATTCCCTTTTCAGCTCCGGTCTCACCCTTTGTGAAGGACGCACAGGGAGACGTGATTCTAAGAAAAAGCTGGACAAAAACAGAAAAAAGCAAAAAACTTATCGGAAGGATGAAATTCTGATGACAAAAACGCGGCAGATAAGCACCTCACAGATGTTTTCGGTTTTATTTTTAAGCCGTATAATTTCACTTTTTACCTTTATGCTGCCCTCTGCATCGTATCTTCCCGAAGGCGACAGAATAATAACGGCACTTCCCGTAATGCTTATTGAATTTGTTTTTGCAGCCGTGCTTTTGTACACACTGAAAAAGAATGACGGAAGAAGTCTCGTTTCATCGGTGAAAGATTTTTCTCCTGTATTTTCAAAAATTCTGAGCGTGATTTATACACTTTCTTTTATATGGTTTGCAGGCATAGGCACGGCAAGGTCGGAGCTTTTCATAAGCACGGTAATGTTTCCCAATTCCGAGCTTACTCTTATGATAGTGCTTCTTCTGTCCTCCTGCCTTTATGCGGCACTGAAGGGTATTGAAGCCATAGGCAGAGCCTCTCAGGTGCTTCTTTTTATTCTGGGGATAAGCGTTGCTTTTATCCTTTTATCGGTGGCAAAGGAATTTGAATTTTATAATCTCAAGCCATTATTCACAGAAGGAATATCCCCTGTTGCAGGCTTTTCCTTCTATGTGAGTGTGCGTGCGGCAGAGCTTCTTTCACTTAACCAGGCAGCACCGTTCATAAAAGGAAATGTCAAAAAAATGATATTTTTATGGATCGTTTCCTTTGCTGCGGTATGCACGGTGCTTCTGCTTTTTCTCACAGGGGTTACGGGAGAATACGGCAACGATCAGCTTTTTCCGTTATACACGCTTACGGTTATTGCAAAGTTCGGAATATTTGAAAGACTTGATGATGTTCTCACGGGCATATGGGTGCTTTGCAGCTTCATACAGGCGGCATATCTTCTGTATCTGAGCATATTTACGCTGAAAGAAGGTTTTTCCGGAGCAAAAAAGATTCCCGCCGCTGTTATATGCACGGCAGGGGTGTTTACGGTATATTTTTTCACATCACGCACTGTAAGTATTTTTTCGGAAACGGTTTCTTCCCGGGTGTTTGACGCCTGCTTTATACTTCTTATGATAATAATTCCTCTCACAATCACCTTAATGAGGCATATAAAACAGAAAGGCAGACAAAAGACATGAAAACAGTATTTATACCGCTTATTCTGATTCTCTGCATCCTGCTCAGCGCCTGCGATGAGATTGAAATAACAGAGCTTAACGAAAGACTCATAATTGAAGCTATAGGCATAGATTATGAAGACGGAGTATATAAGGTCACCATTGAGGGACTTGATTCCTTTACATCAGGAATCGATACCAACAGCATTTCATCGGGAAGACTGACAAAGTGCTATATGTTCGAGGGCGAAACAATCGGCATGGCAATGAATGACATTTCCCGCATCACAGGTCAGATACCCTTGTTTTCTCAGGCAAGAGTGCTGATTATCGGATTTGAAACAGCGCAAAGAAGGCTCAGTGAGGTCCTTGATTTTTTCAGACGGGAATATACCACCAGAACCGATATTTTAATAGCCGTTGCCCAAAACAAAGCAAGCGAAACCGTAGCGGCAGACTTCGGTGAAAACGTTTCCGCCGGCAATATCATAGAAGCCGGGCTTTTATCCTGGAGGCATACGGGAAAATGTGTTCACACACCTCTTTACCGTTTCCTCAATTCACTTATGGGGGAAACAGACAGCGCATTCTGTCCGCTGATTACAGTGAAGAAAAACAGTTTTTCCGACAAAAATGAGATAAAATTCAAAGGGACGGCAGTTTTCAGAAAAGACGGAAGTATCTTTTCTCTCACTGAAGAGGAAACCATGGCGCTTATGATGATAAACAACAGCATTGAAAATGCAGATCTGACAGCAGAAAACGACAAGGGACTTTGCACCTTTGAAATCATTGAATGCAGCACAAAAACCCGCATCGCCACAGATAACAGCAAAGCAAAAATAGGCATTTCTGTAAACCTCAGATGTGACATTCCCGAATTTCAGAGCAGAAACTTCACGGGACTTTCAAAGGAAGATACCGAAAAAACCGCACAGACAGCCGCAGCAAAAACCGCCGCACTTTTATGTGATGTGCTGAGCAAGGTGTGCTTTTATGAAAACTGCGATACATTTTTTATCGGCAGAAGAATAAACCTGAAGAACCACAATTTTTATAAAAACCAATTACTTGAAAGCAGCTCATATGAGGACATTTTTGAGTTTGATATTAATGTAAAAATCGATATCAGAAGAATCGGAAAGGTTACCTTAAGTGAAGATTAACAGCAAATTTCTGCAATTAAGTACAAAAAAACAAGAGGGCATAAAGCTTCGCATTCTTCATGCTGCTTTATGCCCTCCCGGCTTATCTTATTTTTCTTGTTTTTACATCATAGAAAGACCAGTGGCGTTTTCCGTCGGTTGTTTTAATTTCGGCTATTATGCTTATTTCTTCATATATCTGAAGAATCTCAGAGGGATAATCCGTATATCCGCTTTCAAGAAGAATTGCATATCTGCCGTCAGAAAGCTTTTCTGTATGCTTCACACGGCCGGTCATCGGACCGTCACCCGCAATTATTGCATAGGTGTATACATAGCCGCCCTCACAGTAAGAATTATCCGAAACATAATTTTCGTCAAATTCAATATTATACACATTTTCGCACATCCACCTTACATTCTCCGCAGGAAGAACGGAATATGCATCAAACCATCCGCGCGGGTCCTTCGGTTCATTTCCGCTGTAAGAATTAACTACCCTACCGTCATTGAAATAAATTCCGTAGTCACCGATACCGAAAATGCTTGTGATATATTTATTTATTACATATGCAGTATCGGAAGTATTGGAATTAAAATCCGCCATACCGTAACCTGCCATCTCATAAAGAACTTTCAGATCCTCATCAGCAAGCTCAAATCTTTCAGCATTGTCAATATCATTATCAGAAGAAACTTCTTCTGAATCGGAAAGGAGTTCTTCTGAAGGTATTTCTTCATATTCCTCATCAAAGGTGAAATAATCCTGCTTTTCACCTGTGGCAATATCAACAATTGTCTCCACATTTTCTTTCTCATCAGCAGAGAAGACGGGAAGGATTACATTGAGCTTTCCTTCTTCCGTGATAAAGGAAAGTGTATTTTCAAGACTTTCGTCTTTTGTTGCGTCTTCAAGCAGACTGTCATAGATATAATCCGTAGGAGGCATTTCTGAGATTTCCTTATTATAGATATCCCTGATTACATCCTTCATCATTCCGAAATATTCTGTTTTGTCATAGCCGAATGCTTCAATGAGCTCTTCATCGGTGATTTCTCTTTCCTTTTGGGTATCTATGTTAAACACGAAGAATTCATATCTGCCCGTGAAGGCATTTTTCAGCTGAACGGTAATTGATACAATACCGTCCTTCTCTGCCCATTCATATCCCATTTCGGATACGGCAGGTGCATTTCCGTCATAAAGTACCTTACCCTTTTCGTATTCATCATAAAGGGTGGTATACATTCTTTTGTTTACCTCTTGCGCCCAGTCCTTTTTTATGTTCAGCTTCGGGATACGGTAATAGGTTTTCTCACCGCTGTCCTTCACCATTTCACAAAAGGCATCCGTTACAAGCTCATCCGAGCCGCCGCCATTGATAACAGCAAGTCCTATCAGCACACCTATAAGTATGCAGACAATAACACCTATGACCGCAGCCGCGGCAATTATTCCCTTATTCGTCTTTTTCTCCATTTTGTCACCTCTGAGCTTATTTCACTGCCGATGTGGGAAGTATCAGATAAAATGTCATACAGCGTTTGCCGTCAATCATTCTCACATCCATTGATATATTTATATATTCGGTTGTGTCTGACGAAGCATTATAAAGCTCAAAAACAAGGTTATATATTCCGTCGGAATTCTTTTCACTTGAATAAAGCTTTACTTTGGGATTCTCCGCCCCGTCAGGGCCAAGCATTATATAACAGCTGCCGTCTTGAATATAAAAATATTCATCTCCTGCGACAGATACATCATAATTTCTGTTATAGATATTTTCACACATCCATATAATATCCTCTTCGGGAATTACGGCATAGCTTTCAAATTTTCCCAACGGATCCTTTTTATAATCCGGAACATAGAATTTCTTATATTCATCGGGAATATTTTCATAGCCGGGATCATAGCAATCAGGCTGCGGAAAATAAAGAGAATAGGTTCCCACAAGTCCGTATCTTGCACGCATAATATGATCTTCAATAATATACTCTGCTGCAGTATCGGGATGAATTTCACCTATGCCCATTTTTTCACTTATAAAGCTTTCAAGCTGCTCAATTTCCTCATCTGTGATATTAAGTCTTTCATCCTTCATCCCTTTGTTGCCGTAGCGGGAATCAAAAATATTTCCGCCCGAGCCTGCCGTAGTATTCTCTTCTTCAGCAGAAGCAGTCGTCTGAAAAGCATCTTCGGATGTTTTTTCATCTGTCCCCAAGAGCTTTCCTCCTACAAATGTTGTCAGGAATGCGCCTGCAAATACACAGATCACCAGCACAATCAGACCTACAAAAAACTGCATTTTTTTATTGTTCACGAAAAATCATCTCCCCTTACACAAAAAGAAACCAAGCCGGAAACAAACATATGAATCCGGCTTAAGCTATAATTATACAACAACTATTTTCTTAAAGTTTTTCTTGCCTCTCTTAAGAAGTACACCCTCACCGATGTCTTCTTTTGTAAAGGCTTTCTTTATATCTGTTACCTTTTCTCCGTCAACAGATACACCACCCTGTTCTACAGCACGTCTTGCATCTGAGCGGGAGGGACAAAGTCCCGATACAACAAGCATTGTGAGAATGTCAACGCTGCCGTCTCTGAAATCACCGTCACTTACGGGTGCTTCGGGAGCATCGCTTCCGCCGTCGGCAAAAAGAGCCTTTGCCGCAGCCTGGGCTTTGTTAGCTTCTTCCTCGCCGTGAACAAGCTTTGTAAGCTCAAAGGCAAGAATTTCCTTTGCGGTATTAAGCTGAGCACCTTCCCATGTATCCATCTTATCAATTTCTTCAAGAGGAAGGAATGTGAGCATACGGATGCACTTAAGCACATCGGCATCTCCTACATTTCTCCAGTACTGATAGAAATCGTAGGGACTTGTTTTGTCGGGATCAAGCCATACGGCACCGCCTACTGTTTTACCCATTTTCTTACCTTCGGAGTTAAGAAGAAGAGTGATTGTCATAGCGTGAGATTCCTTATCAAGCTTTCTTCTGATAAGCTCACGTCCGCCAAGCATATTTGACCACTGGTCATCACCGCCGAACTGAAGGTTACAGCCGTATTTTCTGTAGAGCTCAAGAAAGTCGTAGCTCTGCATAATCATATAGTTGGATTCAAGGAAGGAAAGACCCTTTTCCATTCTCTGCTTGTAGCACTCCGCACGAAGCATATTATTGACTGAGAAGCAAGCACCCACTTCTCTTAAAAGCTCAACGTAATTGAGATCAAGAAGCCAGTCGGCATTGTTTACCATAAGTGCCTTGTCTTCACCGAATTCGATGAATCTTTCCATCTGCTTTTTGAAGCATTCGCAGTTATGCTCAATTGTTTCCTTAGTCATCATGGAACGCATATCTGTTCTGCCTGAAGGGTCACCGATATGAGCAGTACCTCCGCCGATAAGGGCAATGGGCTTATTTCCTGCCATCTGAAGACGCTTCATAAGACAAAGAGCCATAAAATGACCCACATGAAGAGAATCTGCAGTAGGGTCAAAGCCTATATAGAATACTGCCTTACCGTTATTCACAAGCTCTCTTACTTCTTCTTCATTTGTAACCTGAGCAATAAGTCCGCGGGCTTTGAGTTCTTCATAAATTCCCATAATAATTTTCCTTTCCTATAAAAAAATAAATCTGTCCTTTACAATAAAAGGACAGACCTGAAGTCCGTGTTACCACCTTTTTTCAGAAACACCTCACGGCATTTCCCTCTGAAACTCTCTGACAAGAGTTTTTTCTTATAACGGAGAAAACCGCCGCAGCCTACCGGGAAAATTTTCCTTTGGGTGCGAAGCTCAGGGATGTACTCACATTGACCGTAACTGCAGTCTCACACCGACCGACTGCTCTCTTGAAGTCCGTATCAAGCTACCTGTTCCCGTCACAGCATTATATTGATGAGATTTTACAATAAAAAAATATAAAAGTCAACAGTTATTTTACCATAACCATATGGAGTCCGAAAACATCAATTGCAATAACAAATGTGCTTATCACATCAATAATGAATGCACCTGCAATAAGCCTGTTATCGCAAAGCTCCTTGTTCTTACGGTTATTGATAAAATACATAGCCATCCATACTATAAGAAAAACAGGCAAGACTGTGGCAAACATTTCAAGCACCCCGAAAACAGGTGAAGAAACCTCAACGGTGAATTCCTGATAACCCGACATAAGCATATTGCCGCATGCCTGATCAATAGCCACACCGCGCATAACAAGACAGACAAAATAAATCACTGTCCATACAGCATATACCACAGCATTTATAAGCGAAAAAATGTAAAAAGCAAGACTTTCGCCTGTTTTTGTAAAAATTTCCTTCATACTCTTCCCCTGCCAAAAAGCAGGCAGGGAATCCGCCTTTCATTTTTTATCAGAAGCTGAAAACTGCGCTGACACCGTAGGTTACTACGGACATAATAAGATTTGCTATAAGCACGCCCACCGCAATAATCGGAAGAGACTTTTTGATGTCAAGATCAAAAAGGGCTGCAATAAGAGAACCGGTCCAGCCGCCTGTTCCGGGCAAGGGTACGGCAACAAAGGATAAAAGTGCCCACGGACCGTACTTTTCTATTTTATCCTTATGCTTTGTGGTTTTGCTTTCAAGCCTTCCTACTATAGAAACAAGAATATTATGCTTTTTCATAAAAGCGAATATCTTTTTGATAAATAAAAGAATAAAGGGAATGGGAATCATATTACCGATATAGCAGATCGTGAAAGCCTTAAGAAAACTCACACCTGCCGCCATAGCAACTATCATACCGCCTCTGCATTCAAGCACGGGAAGAAGCGAGGTAAGAAAAGCAACAAGCTCACGGCTTGTATCACTGGGAAACAGGGATTGGAACCACATTACAAGTTGTTCGGTCATACAAATACTCCTTAACTTAATTTTCAGATAGCGTTTTCAAGCATAAATTCTTTTACAGACATTAAAATATCCTTATCGTTTTCAAACTTAAGCATATTGAGAGCCTCGGGATAACGAAGCCATATATAGTCCTCAATTTCTTCCTTCTGAATAACTGTCTGGGTGTCTTTTGTGGATGCAAGAAAAACCTCTACCCTTTTTTCGATTCTTGAACCGATGCGGTATCTTGAATCACGGCAGAAGCCGTCTATAATATCTATGTGAATACCTGTTTCCTCAAGAACCTCTCTTACGGCAGTCTGTTCTCTTGTTTCACCCTTTTCCATATGACCCTTAGGGAAACCCCAATGGTTACTTCTGCGGTTTTTTATAAGAAGAAAACGGTATTCTTCGTTTATACGTCGGAACACCACCGCACCGCAGGAATGCTCATAAAGGCATTCAAGCGAATAAGAATCGGCAGGCTCTGCAAAGCTGAGCACATCCCTGATTTCAAAATCAATCCGCCTCATATTCTTAGGGGCAACAACAATAGCGGATCTTTTACTGCCGTTGAAATGCAGAACGGCAATTATTTTCCCCTCAAACACACGCACCGGGTGATTCACACCAAGAATATATGCGCCGAGAACAAAGCTTTTCTTTTCACTCTGCATCTCAGCGGTACCGTAATTTATAATATATCTGATTCCGGTGCGGAGATCGTAATAATTACAAGGCTTGGTAACCTTGACCTTAACCATTTTTCCTAACATCGTTTAACTCCGCAAAATAACAAGTTTCTATCATTATATATAAACCCGTCGGATTTTTCAAGATATTTTTACACTTTGACAGGTTAATTTGTATGTTTTATTCATTTTTAAGCAATTTTTTAAAAAAATCTTGTAATATTTCATTTATTAAGCTAAAATATAATTGATAATATCTGCCCGTAATTCCAATAAAAAGAAAAGGGTGATAATAATGGCAGAGGATATTTATTTCAGCAGCACCAAAAACAGACATAACAACTCAAGATATACCGAGCGTATTGATAAAGAAAAGATCAGCTCCCGTCCGGGTGAGCTGTCCTTTGACAATATAAAAACAGAAGACGGATATATAAAAGCACCGAATCTTTCAAAGGATTCAGCAAAAGCCAGAAAAAGCACCGACAGTGCCAAAAAGCCTGCAGGCTCAAAGGCACAGTCCCCCGCTCCGTCATCCGGGAAGGGTTCATCGGGCAGCAAAAAGAAGAAGAAAAAAAAGAAAAAAAGCATTGCAATAAAAACCGCAATAGGTATCATATGCGGCTTTATTGTACTCGGACTTGTGGTAGGTGTGGGGGCATCCGCAATAATTCTCAGGGTGCTCAGTGACTATAATGTAAATCAGATGAGTGAAAACAGCTATGTTGACGATTCTCAGCTTTTATCCTCAGAAAGCGTATACAATGTGCTTCTTATGGGTATAGATACCCTTAACACCGAAAACTCCTCCCGTTCCGATGCAATGATTCTTCTGTCAGTAGACACAAAGCATCATAAGCTGAAGCTTACATCATTCCTGCGTGACTCCTACGTGGAAATTCCCGGGCACGGCAGCGCAAAGCTAAATGCAGCCTGTGTATACGGCGGTCCTCAGCTGGTGTGCGACACCATTGAATATAACTTCGGTATAAAAATAGACGATTATGCAAAAATCGGTTATGATATATTTATCGAAATAATTGATACCGTAGGCGGAGTAATCATTCCCGAAATTGATGAGGTTGAAGCAAGGGCTCTGGCAAAGGAAGGCTTCAGCGTATCCCCCGGAAAGAATATAAAGCTTGACGGACATCAGGCACTTTTATACTGCAGAATCCGTTCAGGACAAAATGACTTTTACAGAACGGAAAGACAGCGTGAGGTTATAACTCAGGTAATAAAAGCCGCAAAGGGAACAAATCCCATGACACTTGTTGATACTGCAAAAAGAATTGTAAGCAATATGGAGTGCAGCATTGAACAGTCACAGCTCATTCCTCTTGCAATGAAGGCTGCCACATGTCTCACAAATGATATTGAGCAGTTCAGAGTCCCCGCAGACGACACCTGGTATAACGACACCATAAATTCTCAGGCTGTTCTTGTACTGGATTTTGAGCAGAACAAAAACAAGCTCAATGAATTTATATATAATCAGTAAACCGTAAGGAGAAAATTATGAAGTACGCAAAACTCACTCTTTCAAGCGATTTCACAAAAGGCATTATCGACAAAAGAATATACGGTTCTTTTGTTGAACATTTAGGCAGATGTGTTTACGGAGGAATATATGAACCCGGCCACCCCGAAGCGGATGAAAACGGATTCAGGCTTGATGTTATGAAGCTTATTCAGGAACTACAGGTTCCCGTTGTTCGTTATCCCGGAGGAAACTTTGTTTCAGGCTACAACTGGGAAGACGGCATAGGCCCCAAAGAATCAAGACCCCGCAGACTTGAGCTTGCCTGGGGAACACTTGAGCCAAACACCTTCGGTACGGATGAATTTATGGCATGGTGCAAAAAAACAGGCACCGAGCCTATGATGGCAGTAAATCTCGGTACAAGAGGTCCGGACGAAGCAAGACAGCTTGTTGAATACTGTAATCATCCCGGCGGAACATATCTCAGCGATTTAAGAAAAAAATACGGCAGCGAGCTTCCCTATAATGTAAAGCTCTGGTGTCTCGGAAACGAAATGGACGGTCCCTGGCAGATGGGCAGCAAAACTGCTGTTGAATACGGAAGAACCGCTTATGAAGCAGCCAAGCTTATGAAATGGGTGGATCCCTCCATTGAAACCGTGCTTTGCGGAAGCTCCGGCTGGCATATGAAAACCTTCGGGGAATGGGAAACCACCTCCCTTGATCTGGCATATGATCAGGTTGACTATGTTTCAATGCATCAGTATCACTCCAACTCCGACAATTATCTCGAAAACTTCCTTGCAAAGGGAGTGGAAACTGACTCCTTTATCGAAAGTGTTATTTCCGCTCTTGATTATGTACAGGGCAAGCGCCATTCAAAGAAAAGAATTGATATTTCCTTTGATGAATGGAACGTATGGTATCATTCAAACGGCACACCCTTCGACAAGTGGTCCGAGGCTCCTCATATTCTTGAAGATGTTTATAACTTTGCCGATGCACTTGTAGTGGGCACGATGCTCAACTCAATCATAAGACACTCTGACAGAGTAAAAATCGCCTGTCTTGCACAGCTTGTGAATGTTATCGCTCCCATTATGACAGAAAACGGCGGAAAGGTCTGGAAGCAGACAATATTCTGGCCCTTCTACTATGCCTCCAAATATGCACGCGGCTATGCTCTTCAGGGCATCAGCGACACATCAAAATATGACACCCGCTGGTACAGTGATGTTCCCGATGTTGACACATCTGCTGTTTTGTCCGAAGATAAGGAATCTCTTGTCATATTTGCCGTTAACCGCGACATAAAAGAAAGCATTACCCTTGAAACAAAGCTCTGCGATTTTGAAGGCTTCAGAGTTGTTGAGCATATTGCTCTCGAAAACACCGACCCGGAAGCTGTTAACACCAAGGACCTTGAAAAGGTTTCTCCCGTAAAGAAGGCGCTTCCCGAGATTGACGGCAAGATGATGAAATGCTCACTCAGTCCCATGTCCTGGAATATGCTCCGTCTTGCAAAAATAAAGGAATAATAATCGCGGGGTAAATTTATCCTTGAAATCATGCCGGCGTTAATGTATAATAGCAATAATGGTATAAACCAAAATATAACAGGAGGAGTAAAAATGTCCAAACTTTTCAATGCATATTGCAGAGTTTATCAGAAGGTTATCTTTGCCGGTACATTTTTCCTTGACTGGACAAGACCCGAGCTTCTCAAGGGTTCAGGTGCAGTAAAGCAGCTTCCCGCAGCCATTAAGGAAAAAGGTCTTTCAAAGGTTCTTGTTGTAACCGACAAGGGTCTTATGTCTCTCGGTCTTCTCGGCAGCCTTTTTGAAGAACTCGAAAATACAGGCATCAGCTATGTTGTTTTCGACGGTGTTCAGCCAAACCCCACAATAGACAACATTGAAGATGCAGTTGAAATCTATCAGGAAAACGGCTGCGAAGGTATTGTTGCTTTCGGCGGCGGCTCACCCATGGACTGTGCAAAGGCATGCGGTGCAAGACTTGCCCGTCCCGACAAAACAATTCCCCAGATGAGAGGTATTCTTAAAGTAAACAAGAAGCTTCCGCCTCTCTTTGCAGTTCCCACAACAGCAGGTACGGGTTCAGAAACCACAATTGCTGCAGTTGTTTCCAATCCCATCACCCACGAAAAGAACGCTATCAACGACAATCACCTTATTCCCAAGGTTGCTGTTCTTGATCCCGAGCTCACGGTTGGTCTTCCCAAGCACATCACATCAACAACAGGTATGGATGCTCTCACCCATGCAGTTGAGGCTTATATAGGAAAGAGCAATACCTTCACAACAAAAAAATGCGCAGAAAAAGCAACAAAGCTTATTTTCGATAATCTTTATAATGCTTATGAAGACGGAAAAGATCTTGATGCAAGAATGAATATGCTTGAAGCATCCTTCCTTGCAGGTGTTGCTTTCACAAGAGCATACGTAGGTTATGTTCACGCAATTGCACACAATCTCGGCGGACACTACGGTATACCTCACGGTCTTGCCAATGCTGTTATTCTTCCCTATGTGCTTGAGTATTACGGAAGCTATGCCCACAAGAGACTGGCAAAGCTTGCTGATATTGCAGGCCTTGAAACAATGGGCATGAACCGTCAGCAGAAGGCTGAGCTTTTCATTTCGGAAATCAAGGCAATGAATGAAAAGATGGGTATTCCCTCAAAATTTGACGTGATAAGGGAAGATGACATTCCCGTCATTGTTGAAAGAGCTCTCAAGGAAGCAAATCCCCTTTATCCCGTTCCCAAGATTATGGACGCAAAAGACTGCGAGGCTGTTATAAGACAGCTTATGGCATAATTTACTGTCCGTACAAAAAAATTTATCTCAATCCGCTCTCCGGTTCTTCCGGAGAGCATTTGTTTTAAAATAAATTATAATTAATTATTGGAAAGTTATTGCATTTTGGTGTGTTTTATTTTATACTTAATCTGTTATATTATAAATAAGGAGATGTTCATATGTCCGCTAAAGTAAAACTCGGTATTATCGGTATCGGTAATATGGGTATGAGTCATATCAATAATTATACACAAGGCAAAATGCCTGAAATCGAAATCACCTGTGTGGCTGATATCGATGAAAAAAGATTTGCAAATGCCGTAGAAAAGCTTCCCGACGTAAAGTGCTTCAACACAGCAAGCGAGCTTATTGCATCCGGTCTTTGCGAAGCTGTTATTATTGCAACTCCTCACTATGCACATCCCACAATAGGCATCGAAGCTCTTAAAGCAGGTGTTCACGTAATGAGTGAAAAGCCTGCCGGTGTTTATACAAAGCAGGTAAACGAAATCATCGAAGCAGCAAAAAACTGCGAAGCTACATATGCTATTATGTTCAACCAGAGAACAAACTGTATCTACCGCAAGGTAAAGGAAATCGTTGAAAGCAAGGAATACGGCGAAATCAAGCGCGTAAGCTGGATCATCACCGACTGGTACCGTACACAGGCTTATTACAATTCCGGCGGATGGAGAGCTACATGGGAAGGTGAAGGCGGCGGCGTTATGCTCAATCAGTGCCCCCATCAGCTCGACCTCTGGCAGTGGATCTGCGGTATGCCCTCAAAGGTAAAGGCTATCTGCCACGAAGGCAAATGGCACGACATTGAGGTTGAGGATGATGTTTCCATCTACGTTGAATACCCCAACGGTGCAACAGGCACATTCATCACAACAACAGGTGACTGTCCCGGAACAAACCGTCTTGAAATCACTCTTGATAAGGCAAAGATCATCTGTGAAAACGACGAAATCAGAATGTACAAGCTCAACATGGCAACATCAGAATATACAATGAATGCCGACAAGGGCTTCGGCAAAATTGAAGGCGAATGGGTAACTGTCGAAACAGACGGAAAGAACGAACAGCACTCAGGCGTTATGAATGCATTTGCAGCTCATATTTTAAGGAGCGAAGACCTTGTTGCAGAAGGTGCGGAAGGAATCAACGGACTTACCATTTCAAATGCAGCATTCCTCTCATCCTGGCTCGACAAAACAATAACTCTCCCCATTGATGAAGACCTCTATTATGAGCTTCTTCAGGAAAAAATAAAAAATTCAACAAAGAAAAAAACAGTTGTTGAGCAGATCGAATCAGATATGAACAGCACATTCTGATAATACTCAGTAATTAAAGAAGCAGGGAGCCGTAAATTCTGCGGCTTTCCTGCATTCACTCATTTTTTTGAAAGGACGAAGCTTTCTATGTTATTCTCCCAGGATATCGGAATAGACCTCGGCACAGGTAATACTCTCGTTTGTGCAAAAAATAAAGGAATCATAATAAGAGAGCCCTCTGTTGTGGCTGTTGACGTAAAAAACACTCCATCGAAGCTTGTGGCTGTCGGTGAAGAGGCAAAGCAGATGATCGGCAGAACGCCGGGCTCAATCACTGCGGTAAAGCCTCTTAAGGACTCTGTTATTGCAGACTTTGATATTACAACAGATATGCTGAGAGAGTTTATGAAAAAAGCAACCAGCGGCTCGCTCTTTTCAAGAGCCAGAGTGCTTATATGTATTCCCTCCAGCATCACAGAGGTTGAAAGACGTGCTGTTCACGATGCGGCAAAAAGTGCAGGCGCACGTTATGTAAGCCTGATAGAGGCACCTATGGCAGCTGCCATCGGTGCAGGTATGCCTGTTGCAGATGCCACCGGAAGCATGGTTGTTGACATAGGCTCGGGTACATCTGAGGTTGCCGTAATTTCACTCGGTGACATAGTTGCCTCAAAGACAGTAAAAATTGCAGGCGATGCTTTTGACAATGCCATCGTTCAGTATGTCAAGAAAAACTACAATCTTCTTATAGGAGAAAGAACAGCAGAAGATATCAAGCTTACCATAGGCTCGGCATATCCCTACGACGGAGAAGCCGCAGTTTCGGTAAAGGGCAGAAATCTCAGCGACGGTCTTCCGAACACCGTTGAAATCACATCAAAGGAAGTTCGTCAGGCTCTCAGCGATCCTCTTTCGCAGATCACAGAGGCTATACGCTCAACTCTGGAAAAAACTCCCCCCGAGCTCTCATCCGATATTATTTCCTCGGGAATTATTCTCACAGGCGGCTCTGCTCTTTTAAGAGGCCTTGATAAGCTCATTGAAAAAGAAACGGGCATGCCCGTTCATATAGCGGAAAAACCCATTGACTGCGTTATCACAGGCATTGCAATATGCCTCAGAAAAGATACTCTCAATATAATCAAATCATAACACTGCTCCAATAATTTTTTATCACGGAGATACAAAATGCGTAATTTTTTACACGGAACAAAATTCAGAATAGCACTTGCAATATTTGCTTCCCTTTTTCTGGGAGTATTCTTCGCTGCTGTATCAAACAGCGGCTCTTCTCCCGTTTCCGCAGCACTCAGCTTTATAACTGCGCCCTTGCAGAATGCCGCAGTATATATAAGTGAGTTTTTCAGTGATTTCAACGGTTATTTCGTATCATCAAAAAAGTATGCCGAAGAAGCTCAATCCCTCAGAAGCGAAATATCTGATCTGAAATCACAGCTTGTTGACTACAACAAGGCATTACATAAGCTTGAAGCATATGAGGATTTCCTTGAGGTAAAAGACGATAATCCCGACTTTACCTTTATACCTGCCACAATTGTGCTGAGAGACAGCTCAGATATCTATTCTTCATTTACCATAAACAAAGGCTCTTCAGACGGAGTAAATGTAAATGACCCCGTAATCTACGGCAATGCACTTGTGGGCGTAATAAGAGAAGTGAATGAAAATACCAGCACGGTTTTCACTCTTTATAATCCCGATGTGAGCGTAGGTGCATATGAAATCAGAACAAGAGAAGACTGCTATATTGAAGCAGAGCCTGCCTTTTCCGCAGACGGACTTCTCAGGCTTTCAGGTCTTACAAAAACCACACCCGTTGTTTCGGGAGGTATTGTATGCACTTCGGGTATCGGCGGAATTTTCCCCAAGGACCTGATAATAGGCACTATAAAAGAGCTTAAGAATGACGAGGTGGGCATTTCTTCCTATGCTCTTGTTACACCCGAAGCAGATTACTCTCTTCTCACCGACATTTTTATAATTACCGACTTTGAAGGTAAAAACAAATAAGGAAGATTCTTCAGATGAAGCATAAAAGGCTTACTACACAGTTTATACGAAGACTGATTTTCATAATTTTTACAGTTTTCGCATTTATAATAC
This sequence comes from Acutalibacteraceae bacterium, assembly GCA_045536195.1. GTDB lineage: Bacteria > Bacillota > Clostridia > Oscillospirales > Acutalibacteraceae > RUG806. Next base: position 6,026 of record JAZSNB010000106.1, on the reverse strand, counting down.
AGTGCATAATACTTCCGAGAGGAATTCCCTCAATGCCCGTGTATCTTCTGCTTCCGCTTCTTATAAGCATATCAATGTACGAACGGGAGTTTACAGGACTGTTCTTCGGACTTTTTGCAGGTGCATTATGGGACCTTGCATCTCCTCTCTCCGACGGTTTTCTGGCACTGGTGTTTGCGGTATGCGCATATGCCATAGGGCTGCTGTCGAGATACATACTGAGAAACACTCTTCTCAGCCAGATCGTGCTTACAGTGGTGCTCTCAGCTGTATATTCCGTCTTTATGCTTATTCACACGGGGCTTTCTTCCGGTACGGAATTTCTCAGAGAACTGACTCTCGGGATGTATCTCCCTGCACTTATTCTTACAGTGCTTGCGGGAATCCCCATATATTTCGCCATCCGCAAAATCTCCATAAAATTCAGATATGACAAACTAAATTCCTGAGGATAAATATGCTGCAGAAAAATCTTGTAAAACGATCCAATTTCATATTTTCCGTTTTTGCTCTGTGTATACTGGGCTTTCTTGTTATGCTGTTTTACTGTCAGGCACTGAATCCCGAAAAATATATTTCCGATTCTGCAGTATCAACATATTCGGTATCCGTATCCGCTCCCCGCGGTGAAATTCTTGACATAAACGGAAATCCCCTTGTTTATAATGAACAGGTAAATACAATCACAGCCGATGCCCTTTCATTCCCGTCGGAAAATGCCGAGAAAAACCGCGTCATAATTGAGCTTATAAGATATCTTGAAGCAAAGGAAGAAGAATGGACAGACGCACTTCCCCTTGTTTTTGATGAAAACGGAGAAATAGCCTTCAGGGAAAATGCCGAAAATGCAATAGCATATCTCAAATCCGAAAATATGTGTGCGGTCAATCCCTATGCCTCCGCACGTGACTGCTTCAATGTTCTTATTGAAAAATATGAGCTTGAGGATTATTCCGAGGATGAAGCGAGAAAAATTGCATCCGTGCGATACAACATGGAAAAGCTCTATTTCTCTGCATCCATCCCCTACACAATTTCAGAAAAAATATCAATAACCACAATTGCATACATAAAAGAAAACAGCATAAAATTCCCCGGTATTGATGCCGGTGTCACCTCCGAAAGAAAATATGCAGGTGACGGAAGAACTGCGTCCCACATACTCGGAGTTATAGGTGCAATCAGTGCGGAAGAATATAATGCAAAAAAAGAAGAAACAGACGCACTTATCGCTGCAGCGGGCGGCGACGAAAACCGCATAAACGAAATTAAAAACAAAAGCTATTCACTTACGGATAAAACAGGAAAAAACGGAATTGAAAGTGCTTATGAAGAATATCTCAGAGGCTACAAGGGCACAAAGAAAATATCGGTAAGTGCATCAGATATAATAAGCGAAAGCTATTCATCCCTTCCCGGAGGCGGCAATGTTCTGTTCCTCACAATAGACCAGAATCTTCAGGAAATCGCTTCAAAATCCCTTGCAAACCAGATTATGGCGGTAACCTCAGAGGAGGCCATTGCAAACGGTCTCACTCCTGCAGGAGCCTGCGTTGTTCAGGATGTAAGAACGGGAGCCGTGCTTGCAAGTGCATCCTACCCCGATTACAGTCTTAACACATATTATGAAGACTATACTTCTCTTGCAGACGACCCCGGAAAGCCCTTATGGGACAGAACTCTTCAGAGTACTTATTCCCCGGGTTCAACCATGAAGCCTGTTATCGCAATCGCAGCACTTGAAGAAGGCATTATTGACGCTTCCTCAATATGCTACTGCGAGGGTCAGTATGAATATATCGACCAGACCTTTGCCTGTTTCGGTAAAACCGCTCACGGCGGAATAAATGTTGAACAGGCTCTTCAGCATTCATGCAACATATTCTTCTTTGAAATGGCAAGACAGCTGGGTATTGAAAAGATGAACACATATTCCTCTCTTTTCGGTCTCGGTCAGAAAACAGGCATAGAAATAGGCGAAAGCGAAGGTATTCTTGCAGGTATTGCGTACCGAGAATCACAGGGACTCGGCTGGAAAGCCGGTGAAACCCTTCTTGCCGCAATCGGTCAGTCAGATAACTCCTTCACTCCCCTTCAGCTTACAAACTACTGCGCAACAATAGCTAACGGCGGCACAAGATACACACCCTATCTCGTGGAAAAAATAGTTGATTCATCCTTCTCCTCCGTTATTTTCGAGCATTCTCCCGTTGTTGCCGTACAGACAAATATTTCACAATCCACACTTGATACCGTAAAAAGAGGTATGTGGCTTGTTGCAAACGAAGGCTCCTGTGAGCCCTATCTCGGAGATCTTAAATATGATGTTGCCTGCAAAACAGGTACAGCTGAAAAAACGCTCGTTGTTGACGGCAGAATAGTTGAAGGCACAAACGGTTTCCTTATTGCCTTCGGTCCCTACGAAAATTCAGAAATCGCCGTAACCGTAGTTATTGAAAATGCCGGCAGCGGTTCATCCACTGCACAGGTTGCCGCTGACATCTTTGATTATTATTTCTCAACTATTGACAATGCTGCAAATGTACAGCAGGACAATACCGTTATATGGTAAGGAGTTAAGCTTATGGCAAAAAAAACCGTAATAGCCTCGGGCAAAGGCGGTGTGGGAAAATCAACTATCTCGGCAGGACTGGGATATGCATTTGCAGAAAAGGGCCTGAAAACTCTGGTTATTGACTGCGATGCAGGTCTTGCGGGACTTGATATAATTTTCGGCTGCTCGGAAAAAGTCAATTTTACCTGGTCGGACATAAGTGAAGAAAGATGCACAGTAAATGATGCTGTCACAGAGATAAACGAAAAGCTTTTCTTTATTCCGTCTCCCTCTGAGCGTCTTACAGAAGACTATGAGGATGCAATAAAAAACATCTCTGAAAAACTCAACGATGAATATGATATCATTTTATTTGATGCACCCGCAGGTCTGGGAAGAGGTCTTAAAAGAACACTTACCGCTGCAGATAATCTCATAGTTGTTGCAACGGCTGATGAAATTTCTGTTAAGGGGGCATATGCCCTTGAAAGAACTGCCGAGGAACACGGGATTTCAGAAAGCAGACTCATTATAAACCGCTATGATATAAAAGCTGCAAAAAAGGGAAAGCTTCTTACAATAGATGAAATTATAGACAAAACCTCGGTGCAGCTTATAGGAATAGTTCCTGAAGATAAAAATATAATATACCGCAGCGTTTCCCGGAAAAAGCTTAAAACAGCAAAAAGCGACAAAGCCTTTATGCGGATTGCAAAACGTATAAACGGTGAATATGAAGAGCTTATTCTTTCTCAACTAAAATAATTGTTGAAAAACAAATAAAATTATGTTATTATAAATTATTCAATAACAAACTCATTCAAGGATGGTGGATTTATGAACATTGCTCTTATAGCACACGACTCAAAAAAAGAACTTATGACACAATTTGCAATAGCATATTGCGGAATTTTAAGTCATCATTCTTTGTGCGCAACCTCTACTACAGGAAAGCTTATTGAAGATGCAACCGGCATACCGATCAAGAAGTTTCTTGCAGGGGCACAAGGCGGCGCTCAGCAAATAGGCTCCCTTATTTCCTGCAATGAAATCGACCTTCTTCTTCTGTTCAGAGACCCGCTTACAAGAAAGCCCTTTGAACCTGATGACAATGACCTGTTAAGGCTTTGCGATGTGCACAACATTCCCGTTGCCACAAACATCGCAACTGCCGAATCTCTGGTAAGAGGTCTTGAAAGAGGCGACCTTGACTGGCGTGAGCTTGTAAAATAAAATTTTAACAGATTAGCTGTTTGCTTTACGGGATAAGCTCCCGTAAAGTAAATATTATTTCAGTCGTTATTCTTTTTTCCGGATAACGGCTCAAAAATTTCTGACTTATCTGAGGAGATAAATATGGCATTATTGACTAAAGCTCCGAGAGGCACACAGGATGTACTCCCCGGAGAAAGCTACACCTTAAGACAGATTGAAAATATTCTCTCCGAAACTGCAGGAAATTACGGTTTCAGAGAAATCAGAACTCCCGTTTTTGAACATACCGAGCTTTTCTGCCGCGGCATGGGTGACACCACCGATGTTGTTCAGAAGGAAATGTATACCTTCAACGACAACGGCAACCGTTCAATATCCCTTCGCCCCGAAGGTACCGCAGGCACAGTAAGAGCTTTTCTTGAGCACGGACTTTTCAACGAACCTCTCCCCCAGAAGTATTTCTACCACACCTCCTGCTACAGATACGAAAAGCCTCAGGCAGGAAGACTCAGAGAGTTTCATCAGTTCGGAGTTGAAAGCCTCGGCTCACAGTCACCAGCTGCAGATGCAGAAATCATTTCCCTTGCACAGGGCATTTTTGATTTCTTTGAATTGGACGATATTCATCTTGAAATCAATTCTATCGGCTGTCCCGAATGCAGAAAGAATTATCACAAGGCACTTCTCGATTATTTCCGTTCAAAGCAGGACGAGTTTTGCGAAACCTGTCTTTCACGTCTTGAGAGAAATCCCATGAGAATTCTTGACTGCAAATCCCCCGTATGCTCCGGCATAGCAAAGGATGCTCCCGTAGTTCTTGATTTCCTTTGCGAGGAATGCGACACTCACTTCAGAAAGGTTCAGAAATACCTTGATGCAATGAGCATTGACTATACCGTCAATCCCCGTATTGTAAGAGGACTTGACTATTACACAAAAACCGTTTTTGAATTTGTATCGGGCTCAATCGGTGCTCAGGGTACAGTATGCGGCGGCGGAAGATATGACGGACTTATAAAAGAGCTCGGAGGAAATCAGCTTCCCGCCTGCGGCTTCGGAATGGGTATGGAAAGACTTATAATGCTTTTGCAGGCACAGAGAAAATCACTTCCCGAGGAGCAGAGAATAAATCTTTATATCGCCCCCGCTTCTCCCGAATATTCCTATGAAGCTTTAAGAATAGTTAACGACCTGAGATATGAAGGTCTCTCCGCTATCACCGACCTCGGTGAGCGCTCTCTTAAAGCACAGATGAAATATGCAAACAAGAAAAACGTTATGTATACACTTGTTTTAGGTGAGGATGAAATCACAAATCACAAGGCAAGTGTTAAAAATATGGATACAGGTGAGGTTACTGAAATCTCACTCGACACTTTCACGGAAGATTTTATGCACGTCACCATCAATGCTGCTCTCGGCGGTATGGGTTTTGACGGAATGCAGGAGCTTACTCTTTTGAACGGAGGAAAAGAATAATGGAATTTGTATCAGGAATGAAAAGAACCGACTATTGCGGTAATTTCAGACAGAGTGATGTAGGCAAGGAAGTAACAGTTTTCGGTTGGGTACAGCGTGCCCGTAATCTCGGCGGTCTTATATTTATTGACCTCCGCGACAGAACAGGTATTCTTCAGCTTGCCTTTGACGAAACAACAGCAAAGGAAGTATTTGAAAAGGCTGCACAGGCAAAAAGCGAATATGTACTTGCTGCAAGAGGAACAATAAGAGAAAGAAGTGCAAAAACAGACAAGATCCCCACAGGTGACATTGAGGTATTTGTTGAAGAGCTCAGAATTCTCGCAAAGAGTGAAACCACTCCCTTTGAAATTGTTCCCAACTGCCAGACAGCAGAAACAACAAGACTCAAATACCGCTATCTCGACCTTCGCCGCCCTGACCTTCAGAGCAACATTCTTTTAAGAAACAAGGTTACAAAGATAACAAGAGACTATTTCTACGATAACGGCTTTGTTGAAATAGAAACTCCCATACTAATGAAATCCACTCCCGAAGGCGCACGTGACTTCCTTGTTCCCTCCCGTCTTCACAACGGAGAATTCTATGCACTTCCTCAGTCTCCCCAGCTTTATAAGCAGCTTTCAATGGTAGCAGGCTTCGACAGATACATGCAGATTGCCCGCTGCTTCCGTGACGAGGACCTTCGTGCAGACCGTCAGCCCGAATTCACCCAGATTGACCTTGAAATGTCATTTGTTGATATGGAAGACGTTCTTGCAATCGGTGAAGGCTATAT
>JAZSNB010000041.1:0-5349 GCA_045536195.1 Acutalibacteraceae bacterium | reverse complement strand
AAAAATGATGAATTAATTTTAGCATCTTAAGTATACAAATTCAATATTTCAGGCTGTAATTTTGCTTTTACCTCATGCCAAAAATTAATAGAAATTATTAAACAAATTCAACAAAACTATTTGTATACTCTTTTATAGTTTCTTTGTTTTTCTTAATAAACAGAACAATAAAATAAAGGCACAGAACGGCTTTTTCGCGCCTTTTGTACCTTTATTATTCCGAATGAAAAATTATTCATTTTGCGGATTATATTTATTTTTTCTTTTTACCAAAAAAGCCCTTGCCCTTGTCTTCACTGAGGGTGCCCATATTTGCGGGATTCAGCTCCTGCTCAAACTGTCTGAGAAGATTCTTCTGAGTTTCGTTGAGCTTTTTGGGAACAACCACATCAACCTTAACAAGCTGATCGCCCTTGTTTCTGCCGTTTACATTCTGAATACCGCGGTCCTTGAGCTTAAACACGTCACCGGGCTGAGTACCTGCGGGAACGGAATATTTAACGTCACCGTCAAGAGTGGGCACAACAAGCTCACAGCCGAGAGCTGCCTGAGCAAAGCTTATCTTTGCGGTATACCACACATTATAGCCGTCTCTTTCAAAGAAGGGATGCTGTCTTACATTGACACCGATTCTGAGATCCCCTGCAGGGCCTCCGTTCATACCCTTATTACCCTGTGAGCGAACATTGAATGCCTGTCTGTCGTCAATACCTGCCGGTACATTTATTTCTATCTTGGAAGGACGTCTGATTCTTCCCGTACCGCGGCATTTCTGACAGGGGTTGGGGATCACCGTACCCTTACCGCCGCAGGTGGGACAAGGCTTCTGAGTCTGCATCACACCGAGAATTGTTCTCTGCTGACTTGTTACCTGACCTGAGCCGCCGCAGGTGGTACAGGTCTGAGTGGTAGAGCCGGGAGCTGCACCTGAGCCCGAACAGCCGTCGCACACCTCAATACGGTTGACCTCAACGGTTTTTCTGCAGCCCTTTGCAGCCTCTTCAAAGGTAAGCGTAATATTTGTCTGAATATCTGAGCCTCTCTGGGGAGCATTGGGATTAGCTCTCTGCGAACCGCCGAAGCCTCCGAAGCCGCCGCCGAAGCCTGAGCCGAAAATGGATGAGAAAATGTCACCCATATCAAAATCCATACCGCCTCCGAAGCCACCGCCGAAGCCGCCGCCACCGCCATAGTTCGGATCAACACCAGCGTGACCGAAGCGGTCATATTTTGCCTTTTTATCAGCATCGGAAAGCACCTCATAGGCCTCATTGCATTCCTTGAATTTAGCCTCTGCCTCTGCATTTCCGGGATTAAGGTCGGGGTGGTATTGCTTAGCCATTTTACGGTAGGCTTTTTTTATTTCATCGTCAGAAGCGCCCTTTGAATCGCCTAAGACTTCATAATAATCTCGTTTATCTGCCATAACACTTTATCCTTGAAAATAATTAAAATATGTATTTAAGCCGTAAAAGCCGCGGAAAACGGAGAGTCTTCCGCAGCTTATGAGATTTCATTGATTAAACATCTGTGTAGGATGCATCATAATATCCGTCTTCGCCTGATGCACCGCCGTCTGCATTACCGCCGAAGCCTGCATCGCCGCCGAAGCCTGCACCGCCGAAATCGGGTGCGCCCTGTGCTCCCTCGGGAGAAGCAGCCTTATAAAGCTTTTCGGAGATTTCATAGAATACCTTTGTGAGCTCTTCCTGACGGGACTTGATAAGATTATAATCCTCACCCTTGAGAGCTTCCTTAAGAGCATCTACAGCTGTGTTGATGTTTGCCTTATCATTTTCTTCAAGCTTGTCGCCGTTTTCGGAAAGAAGCTTTTCACACTGATAAACCATCTGATCAGCATTGTTCTTGATATCAAGCTCTTCCTTACGCTTCTTGTCTTCTTCGGCAAACTGCTCAGCTTCTCTTACAGCCTTTTCAATGTCTTCCTTGCTCATATTTGAGGAAGCTGTGATAGAAATAGCCTGTTCCTTACCTGTGCCGAGGTCCTTTGCGGAAACATGAACGATACCGTTGGCGTCTATATCAAAAGTAACTTCGATCTGAGGCACACCTCTTCTTGCGGGAAGAATTCCGTCAAGCATAAACATACCGAGAGTTTTGTTATCCTTAGCAAATTCTCTTTCACCCTGAAGAACGTGAACCTGAACAGAAGACTGATTGTCTGCTGCTGTTGAGAAGATCTGGCTCTTCTTTGTGGGGATAGTTGTGTTTCTGTCGATTATCTTTGTGCATACGCCGCCGAGAGTTTCAATACCAAGTGAAAGAGGAGTAACGTCAAGGAGAAGAAGTCCCTGAACCTCCCCGCCTAAAACACCTGCCTGAATAGCAGCGCCTACTGCAACACATTCATCGGGGTTGATGCCCTTGAAGGGTTCTTTGCCTGTGAATGCCTTGATAGCTTCCTGAACAGCGGGAATTCTTGAAGAACCGCCGACCATAAGCACCTTGTCGATTTCAGCAATCTTAAGACCTGAATCCTGGATAGCCTGACGAACGGGACCCATTGTAGCTTCAACAAGGTCAGAAGTAAGCTCATTGAACTTTGCTCTTGTAAGAGTTGTTTCAAGATGCTTGGGGCCTGTTGCATCTGCAGTGATGAAAGGAAGGCTTATAGCAGATGTAGTAACACCTGAAAGCTCGATCTTTGCCTTTTCTGCAGCTTCCTTAAGTCTCTGCATAGCCATTTTATCACCGCGAAGGTCAATACCCTCTGTCTTTTTGAATTCTGCAGCAAGCCAGTCAATAATTCTCTGGTCGAAGTCGTCACCGCCGAGACGGTTGTTACCTGCTGTAGCAAGAACCTCCTGAACACCGTCGCCCATTTCGATGATTGAAACGTCGAAGGTACCGCCGCCGAGGTCGTAAACCATAACCTTCTGGTCATTTTCCTTATCAATTCCGTAAGCAAGAGCAGCAGCTGTGGGCTCGTTGATAATTCTCTTTACATCAAGACCTGCAATCTTACCTGCATCCTTTGTTGCCTGACGCTGTGCGTCGGTGAAGTATGCGGGAACTGTGATAACTGCTTCTGAAACAGTTGTGCCGAGATAGCTTTCAGCATCGCTCTTAAGCTTCTGAAGAATCATAGCGGAAATTTCCTGAGGTGTGTATGCCTTGTCATCAATCTTAACACGGTATTCAGTACCCATCTGTCTTTTGATGGAAGCTACTGTCTTATCGGGGTTGGTGATTGCCTGTCTTTTAGCAACCTGACCTACCATTCTTTCACCTGTTTTGCCGAATGCAACTACTGAGGGAGTTGTTCTAGCACCTTCTGCATTAGCAATAACTACGGGCTCGCCGCCTTCGATAACTGCTACACAGGAATTTGTTGTACCTAAGTCAATACCTATTACTTTTGCCATTGTTTTTTCCTCCGAATAAAATGAATTATTATAATGATATAAAAGTCGATCAGTTTGCAACGATAACCATTGCGGGGCGGATAACCTTTTCGCCCATTTTGTAGCCCTTCATATAGACTTCAGAAATCACGTTTTCACCAAGAGTTTCATCGTCCTTATGCATAATAGCATTGTGAATATTGGGGTCAAATTCCTCCCCGGCAGCACCGTATGCCTCAACACCGAGAGAAGAAAACGCATCAATAAGCTGCTTTACAGTCATTTCAATGCCTTTTTTATAATTTTCAAGATCTGCTTCTGCCGAAGCGGCTCTTTCAAAATTATCGATTACGGGAAGAAGCTTTCCGATAATATCAGATTTTGAATCGGAATAAATTGCTTCCTTTTCTTTAACACTGCGCTTGCGGAAATTATCATATTCCGCAATAGTTCTCAGAAGCTTATCATTTGCTTCGAGAAGCTTTGCATTGAGCTCTTCAATTATTGTATCCCTTTCGTCGGCATTTTCTTCAGCCGCGGGATTTTTTATTTCCTCCGCATTGATATTTTCTTCAGCGGGATTGTTTTTTTCTTTTTTATCCTTTGCCAATTAAACCCATCCGTCCTTTCCTGATATCAGGCTTCTGCCATTCCCGTAAGAATAGAACCTGTAATCTCACTGATATATTTTACAAGAGGGATAACCCTCGAATAGTCTGTTTTTGTCTGCCCGATAACACCGATAGTTCCCAGTGCCTCCTCGCCGACATAATAATTAGCCTTGATAACGGCAGCTCTGCGAAGACATCTGTATTCATTTTCAGAGCCGATTTTAAGAGAAAGTCTGTTTTCGCTGTCGGTATCCATAAGCGAAGCCACCGCCTCACGGTTTCTGAGAAGCTCAATTATCTCAACACCCGTTGAACCGAGCTCTGTACAGGATAAAAGGCGGGAATGTCCTTTTACAATAACATCTGCCGTGCGGGAGTCTGAAGCACACTCAAAAAACGAAACGATAAGAGGCATTATATCAAGTGAACGCTCACCCAGAGAAGCTGCTACCGACTGGAGCTTTGCTTTTGTGAAGGCTTCATTTCCCTGCCCCACAAAATTTGCCACCGTAACATTATAAAACAGCTCCATGAGAGGATAATCTATTTCACATTCAAGCCTTGATATACGGCTTTTGGTAATGCCTATTGATGTGCTGACGGTAATCATTGCCGTTTTTTTGCTGAGAGGCGTAAGCTTTACACCCGTAACCACCGAATTTTCACTCGACGGTGTAAGCACCACTGCCGTAAGTCCCGTAACAGCTGAGAGAACATCGCATATACCTGAAAGTATACTCACCGCATCGCCCTCGGAATAATCTATAGAGCTTGCTATCCTGAACATATCCGCATCCGACGGACTGAAATTCTGCAGCAGCTTATCTATATAATATCTGTAGCCCTTATCGGAAGGAATTCTGCCCGCCGAGGTGTGGGGCTGATCGAGATAACCCATATCCGAAAGCATTGCCATATCATTTCTGACGGTTGCTGAAGAAACGGGAACCGTGAGTATCCCTGCAAGGAATTTGGAGCCGACAGGCTCACCCGTGGTAAGAAACCTTTCGATAATAGCCGAAAGTATCATTTCTTTTCTTTCGGAAAGCTCCACGGTAATTCCTCCTGTTATTGTTTTTTAAGTTAGCACTCTTGATATCAGAGTGCTAACTACATCTATAATATATATCCTGAAACGCATTTTGTCAATAGCAAATCTGTGATTTTAAAGAAAAAACTCAATATTTTTTCAATTTTATAGCAATCTGCCTCTGCGATTGCTAACAAATCACAATTTACCGGTATGATATAATTTCCCGAGACCCATAAAATTAACCTTTTCTTTGTAGGGGACGACGCCCTCGGCGTCCCGTTTTGCCACAAAAATAAATATGTTTGTATCGCTTATAAATATCCTCAAATCAGCCTCTTTT
>JAZSNB010000132.1:0-11247 GCA_045536195.1 Acutalibacteraceae bacterium | reverse complement strand
TTATAAGCTAAATTGCTCACAACGCGAGCAATTTCCTATATAATAAAAATCAATAACGGCAGAAGAAAGGCTCTTCCGCCGCTATATGCTTATTGTGGTATTTTATTTCATTTTTTCCTCAAGGAATTTCACTGCGGTTGCGATGTCCTTTGCGGGGTCGTCGCCTACCTCTCTTTCTATTGTGAGAAAGCCCTTGAAGCCGATGTCTTCCAGTGCTGCAAGGTATTTATCCCAGGGCACACTGCCTTCTCCGAGAGGTACTTCTTCAAAGGAGGGAGCAGTTACGAGAGCATCGTCGTGCCTGATGCCGTAGATGAATTCGGGGTCCTTGAAATAGTGCATAACACCGTCCTTTGCGTGGGTGTGAACGATATAATCCTTGAGATTATAAACCGCACCTGCAGGATCGTCGCCTGTTACCATAACAAGGTTTGCGGGGTCAAGGTTTACACCTACACCTGTGGAGCCGAGGGTATCAAGGAAGTTTTTGAGAACAAGTGAGGTTTCGGGACCTGTTTCAACTGCAAAGTGGGCATTTATTGAATCGGCATAACGTGCCAGCTCTCCGCAGGCCTCTTGCATGATCTTAAAGCGGGGATGCTCCTTGTCCTCGGGAACAACACCGATATGGGTTGTGACGATATCTGTTTCAAGATCCTTTGCAAGGTCAAGTATTCTCTTTGACTTTTCGATAAGCTCGGGATTCATTTCGGGACGGTAGAAGCCGCAGCCGAGATCTCCGCAGAGGGCGGAAATAACAAGGCCGTTATCCTTGACAAGCTTCAGGAATTCACGTCTTTTTTCGGGAGTGAGATTTTCGGGAGCCATTTCGCCCCTTGTGGAATAAACCTGAATACCCTTTGCGCCAAGCTCGGCAGCCTTTTTAACTGCTGTGGGAATGTCGGTTCTGAATGAGTTGATAATTATACCGATAGGAAAATTATACATGGGAATCACCTTTTATTTCTTTCTTAATTTATCATAGCTTTTAATGAAGCCGTTCCAGAATTTTTCAATATCTTCAATTCCGTCGTCCGAGTCGCTTTCCATATTTACGGGGATAACGGGGTCGTGAACACTGAGCCTTACAAGAAGCCAGCCGTCACCGCACTGCTTATGGAAATTCACTCTGAAGCCCTCACGGTTATCGTCGGCAGGAATAATGAGAGGAAACTGCTCACAGTATTTTTCAAAATCCTTTATGACCATTTCACCGTAGGCTCTGAAGTCCTCTTCTTCAATTATATAGCGGACTTCCTTTTCGCCGAGAGGCATTTTAAGAGGCTCTAAGAGGGACTGAAGAGTTTTGCCCTCTTTTCTCAGCTTTGCCATAAGAATTATTATCTTCACCATAAGATATGCGCCGTCGTCAAGGAAATAATTCTCTCTTAACGCAGCGTGACCTGAGGTTTCAATGGCAAGAGGACAGTCTATACCCTGCTCATTCAGCTCAATAGCCTTGTTAATAACATTTTTATAGCCTCTCTTGAAGCGGTAGTGCTTACCGCCCAGATGCTCATTTATAAATTCACGAAGACCCGAGGAAGTAACGGAGTCGGTTACAATTGTTCCGCCCCGGGAGCTTTCAAGGGCAATAACGGAGGAAAGCGCAATAAGAGCATTGCGGTTTATCTCCTTACCGTCGGATGCCACACAGGCGGCACGGTCAACGTCGGTATCAAAAATAATTCCCAAATCCGCATTATTCTTTATCACGGCATCCGTAATAAAGGACATAGCGGTTTTGTCTTCGGGATTGGGAATGTGGTTGGGGAACATTCCGTCGGGCTCCAGAAACTGAGAGCCGCGGGTGTCGGCACCTAAAGACTCAAGAAGCTTTACGAAAAAGCCGCCTGCACCGTTACCGGCATCTACAACAATATGAAAACCTGAAAGCGGCATATCCCCGTCATTGATACCGTCGGTGATTTTCTTTCTGAGAATTTCGGAATACCGTGACATAAAGTCAATTTTTTCAGCAGCTGCTTCAGCTGTATTCACCTTTTCAAGGCTGTCGGCAATTTCAAGCACAGCCTTTATGTCTTCTCCCTCAAAGCCGCCTTTTTCTGTAAAGAATTTAAGACCGTTTTTATCGTAGGGATGATGGCTTGCGGTAATCTGCACGGAGGCGGTGACACCGAGAGTAACGGTGGTCATAAACATAGCGGGAGTTGAGGAAAGTCCGCAGTCATAAACCTTTATTCCCTGGGCGGCAAAAACCGAAAGCAGAGCATTTTTTATTCTTTCGGCAGAAATTCTGGAATCATGTCCCACCGCAAGAGTTATATTTTCTTTTTTTATACCTGTCCTGGAAGAGAGATATGAGACAAACGCCGAGGCAATTTTCATAACCGCCTCATCCGTGAGCTCAATATTCTCCCCAACGGCAGTACCGCGGATATCAGTACCGCTTTTAAGCTTTAATAATGACATTGTATCAGACCTTATATAATTTAATGGTATTTGGGAAGGTAGTCGCCGTGAGCTTCGATGAGGTCGTCGCAGAGGCTTATGATCTCGTCGATTGAAAGCTCGGAGGATGTGTGAGGATCGAGAAGAGCTGCCTGATAGATAGCATCCTTCTTAAGAGTGACGGCTGCTTCTATTGTGAGAAGGTGAACGTTTATCATAAGTCTGTTCATAGCGGCAAGCTGCTCGGGAAGTCTTCCCTGATAGCAGGGCTGAATGCCGTATTTGTTTACAAGACAGGCAACCTCAACACAGGCTTCGCGGGGAAGGTTTTCAATAAGACCGTTGTTGATTACGTTACCGCCGATTTTATAGGGCACGTCTGTTGTGATAGCTTCCATAATATAAGAAGCGTATTCGTGTGTTCTTTCGTGCTTTACATCATCGGTAAGATAAATCTTTCTTTCATCCTGCCAGCGTGCAATCTGATTTATGCAGCGGCGGGGATATTCGTCAAGAGGAATATTATATCTTTCGATAAGCTCGGGATATTTTGACTTTATGAAAAGATTATTATATTCTGCGTTGTGCTCGCTTGATTCTGTGCAGTAGTGTCCGAAACGGCGGATATATTCGTATCTTACAAGGTCATACTTATCTGTGTGGTCGCCGTTCAATACATCTATGGCTCTTTTTCTTATTTCGGGGTAGAGGTCATTTCCGTCTGCATCCTCAATTTCAAGAAGCCAGCCCATATGGTTGATACCTGCGATTTTTTCTCTGATGGGCTCTTTAAACTCCATACCGAGACCTCTGAGAAGATCTCTTGAGCAGCCCTGAACACTGTGGCAGAGACCTACAGTCTTAATGGGAGTGAATCTCTGCATGTAGCCTGCAAGCTGAGCCATGGGATTTGTATAGTTAAGGAAATATGCATTGGGGCAAACCTCTGCCATGTCCTCTGCAAAATCCTTTAATACGGGAATGGTACGAAGGGCTCTGAAAATACCGCCGATGCCGTTTGAGTCGGCAATTGTCTGACGCAGACCGTATTTTTTAGGTACTTCAAAGTCAATGATCGTGCAGGGGTCATAAAGACCTACCTGAATTGCATTAACAACGAAATCAGAGCCTCTTAATGCTTCTTTTCTGTTTTCAACACCGAGATGCTTTGTTACAAGTGCTCTTGATTCATTTATGTTTTTATTGAGAGCACAAATCATGATATATGATTCCTCAAGGCGCTGTGCATCAATGTCATAAAGTGAAATTTCACATTCTCTGAGAGCCGGAGTCGTCATAACGTCGCCGAGAACATTCTTTGCAAATACGGTGCTGCCTGCACCCATAAAGGTTATTTTCATCTTGTTTACCTCCCGTAGGAAAAATTAAAGTCACAGGTTAAATTAACCTATGACTTTAGTTTACTTTAATATAATATATCCGTCAAGAGATTATTCGAAATCTCCCTCTTTTTTTCTGCCCATTGACATAAATAATGCAGCACCCGACACTGTAACTACGGTGAAAAGTATGAGCATATACATAATTGTAGAGCCGCTCTGCTTTGATTCGGGAAGATTGTCAAGCACGCTGTAGTCGGGAGAAACACCGAGATTTGTATATTTCTGTGTGCCTGCCGCCTCGCCTATTACGGGAACCGTAACATTTTCACCCGCAACATATGTAAATTCGGGGATAGTTGTAAATTCACCTGAAGCTGCAGCACCTGTGGTAACCTCACCGTAGAGAGTGGGCTTTTCGGGCTTGGCGGTGGTTTCTTCTGTCTTTGATGTAGTGGTTTCGTTTTTATTGCTTTCTGCGGGAGCAGTGGTGGCTTCCTCTGTTGTGTGCTCCATATCGTATATTATCTGATTCTTTTCTTTATAGGGATCAATGTTATTAAGGCTTGCACTTGTATAAACATTCTGATTTACTCCCACATAAGACACGGGAATAAGGTCGGCAAGTGCAATTGAAGCAGCCTTGGTAAGATGTGCACCGTCGGGAGTGAAGGAGGGACAGAGTGCATAGGGGTCGGCAGGATTTGCGAGATCCCAGCAATCAATGTAGCCGTCGGCAATATTGTTTGATTTTATCCAGCTGTCGAGTTCATCGCACATTTTCTGCATTTCGGTATTCCAGACAACATCTCCTGTCTGACCGAGGAAGGCTCTTTCATAGCCCTTCCAGGGAGTTTTTGTAAAGAAATAAATCTTTATGCCCTTTGCATGTGCCATTTCAACAAGCTTTTTGTAGCCGTTTATTATATCAGCCGATGAATAATGAGGCACATCCGAGCCCATGGATTTTGAGAACTGATGCAGAATATCGTTAAGACCGATTTTTACAAATACCCATTTTACACCCTTGATAGAAAGAGCATCCCTTTCAAAACGTTCGATAAGGGCATCGCCGTAAAGATTTCCGATAAGTCCCGTACCGTCGCTGAGAAGCTTGTTTGCAACAATAGCCTCATTTACAACACCGACATTTGTGATGCCTGACTTTACAAGTCTTTCGGCAAAGTAATAATAAGCATCGTTAACAAGGGTAGAGTCACCGATAAAAACTGCTGTGTTTTTGGTAACACTGCTGTTGAAGGTATCGATCTCGCAAAGGAAGGGAGTGGTGTGGTATGTGATATCGGCTGAGCTGATATTAACTTCCCGGGGACGGGCGATTTTTTCATTGTAAACCTGAGAATATTCGGGATTCACAAGAGAGCTCATACCCATAAAGGTTCTTGCATTGGAAAGACCTGCAGATGTGATATATGTGGGATTGTCAAAATACATACTGACACTGAGAGATTCCAGTGAGCGGGTAACATAATTTATTTCATCCGACCACACGGTTTTACCTGCAGGAACGGTAACCTTTGCCTGTCCGCCGAAGGTTATTGTTGCCATAGAGCCTGCCTTTACCTTTGCAGTTCCTTCCCCGTCGGTTCTTGCAACCGAGGCTGCATTTATGGTAATGGCGGCTGCACCGTATTCATTTGAAAACTTGAATTTGAGCCTTTCACCGCCTGTGGTAACCTTAAGCTCAATTCTCAATGTGCTTCTTGAGGGAATAATGTCCTGAATATTGAATCTGGACAAGGCTACGGCAGAATCGACCGTGCTTGTAGCCCATGCACAGGTCCAGCTCCCTGCTGCCTCAGCCTTTATTGCAAGTGAGCCGCAAAGGGGAACAATAAGAAGAATCAATGCCAGGAAAAATGACAGAATTCTGTTTGTCTTTTTCATATATTTCGTCCTTTTATTTATTTAATCAGAATCATTATATAATACAATAAGGGATAATTCAAGAAGAATTTATTTCCGGAGGCAGATATTTACAAAAAAAGGATCTGCGGGGTGATCGCAGATCCGTCATTTCCGGATTATTTATGCTTATTCCTCTGTATAGGTAAGCTCATAATTCATGCCGTCCTCAATTTCAATGCCGTCGGCACCTGTTGCGGCAGACTCACCGTTTACGCTGAGAGACCAATATGCACTGTCCTCTTCAAAAACAGCGGAAATTCCGTTTACCTTTCTGATATAAAGACCGTAGGGACCTTCTTCACCCTCAACAATACCCGAATCAATAAGAGCATCGCCGAGAATTGTCTTATCGGTATGAAGAGTGAATTTCACCGTGCTTTCGGGAGTGACAACGTGAAGATAGATTACTGTTTCACCCTCACCGATTTCGGTATCCTCTGTGTATAAAGCAGCTGAGAATTTATCTTCGGCATTTTCGGTTGAGACTTCTTCTGAAAGTGAAGTGCTTTCGGGAGTCTCGGAGGTGCCTTCCTCACCTGCGCCCGAGCAGGCAGCACACATAATAAGTAAAACAGAAACAAGAATAAGAGAAAGCAGTTTTTTCATTTTGATCATCCTTTATATTTTTATTTTTCTGTCATCAGCACAAGAAGTCCGATGAATGAAATCACAACACCGATAATCTCCTTTTTTGAAGGCTTTGAGGAGGTAAAAAAGCTTATTATCGTTGAAATTATCATAACTCCGCCGGTCACAAAGGGATACTGAGCGGAGGCGGGAAGATGAGCGAGTGCTATAAGCAGAAGGAAATTTCCCAGTCTGCAAAGCACTCCGTAGCCGCCCATACTCACAATTGCTTTTTTTGTAAGCTTCCTTTTGTCCCCTTTTATGAAGGGAAGAATAAGAAGGCATATAAGAAATGCTGTGCCTGCAATAAGCACGGAATAGCCTGCCGAGGAGGTTTTTTCATAGGGTGCATTCTGAAAGACGGTGGAAAGCACGCCCGAAAGACCATTGAGGGCAAAAACACCCGTATAATAGATATATCCCGACTTCTTCTCTCCTTTTTCTATGGTCAGAAGAAGGGAAACAAGTATCAGCACATAGCAGATGCCCTTTTGCAGGGAAAATGCTTCATCATAGAAAACAAGCCCCGTAACCGACGGCAGAATCATACCGCCCAGCATCGCAAACATGGAATAAAGGGAAAGGTTTATTCTTCCCAGTGCCTTAAGGCTGAAATATGTATAGCCGATAGAGTCGAAGGCGGCAAGAATTGCCATAAGCATTGTAAAATGGGTATATTCAATCCTGAAGCCGTTTATTATAAGAAGAATCAGAAATCCCGCAAAGGACGAGCCTGCAGAAAAAACAAGCATGGACCTGATTGTGCTTCCGTATTCCTTTTCAAATATTCTGTTGAACAAAAACTGAAAGCTGAACATAGTAACAGCTCCCAGCAAAACACCGTAATATAACATAATTTCTCCTGCAAATCACAATTTACCGGACTGATATAATTTCCCGAGCCCCATAAAATTAACCTTTTCTTTGTAGGGGACGGGGGCCTCGGCGTCCCGGTTTGGCCCAAAAATAAATATGGTTGTATCGCTTATAAATATCCTCAAATCAGCCTCTTTTTTGTTTTGTTACAGGTAATCTTCATTGCGATACAGGTGCTTCGCACGTTCCTGTGCCGGGACGCCGGGGGCGTCGTCCCCTACAAGATAAACAAGCAACAAACATTAGAAACACTGATTTTTACGTAACCGGCACATCGGTTAATTATAATTCATTACATTTATGATTGAAGCAGCCAGTCAATAAGCTCTGCTTTATAGGTATAGTCCCAGGCATTGTGCTCTACACCCTCAAGACGGGTATATTTGTAATCCTTTTTGCCTGCCGCTTCAAATCTTTCTGCGATTTCGTCGGAATAAAACACATTTACGGTTTTATCCGCTGCACCGTGAAACATCCATACAGGCATTGTGACCATAGCTGCATTCCAGGGCATTCCGCCGCCGCAGCAGGGCGCAATTGCGGCAAACAGGTCAGCTCTTGCCATAGCGGTAAGCCAGGTGCCGTAGCCGCCCATGCTTATACCTGTGAGATAAACTCTTGACCTGTCAGCGTCATAAAACTCAATTTTTTCTTCAATAAACTTAACTATTGATTCGATTCTTGCACTCCAGAAGGTATCAGAAGGACACTGAGGCATTACGAATATACACTCTCTGTCATTGTCCTTGAGAAATTCCGAAAAGCCGTGCACATCCACTAAAGAAAGCTCGTCCTTTCCGTTTCCTCTTTCCCCTGCACCGTGAAGCTGAAAAACAATGGGAAGCCCCTTTTTCATTTCTGCGGGAGCATATTCAACATATGAAAAAATCTCATTTTCCGTATATTCTTTTCTTATCATAATACCACTCCGTGCATATTAAAATCTGTTATATATAATAATACCAAATCATAAAAAGGTCAATAAGCAGAAATCAGGTACGCTCCTGCAGATTTTACATATCCATCGCATTTTCATCAAGCAAAAACTGTTCAATACCGATATAGAAAATCCCGTTTTCATCGTACCGGGGAATTATATTATCCTTTACAACTACTATTTTTCTGAATGAGTCTCCCACACGGTTAAGTGAACGTATTTCCTGCTCACGCTTTTCTTTATCATCAATATTGAGAGCAGACTGAATATAATACCTTTTGCTGCCTTTGTTAGCAACAAAATCAATTTCCAGCTGCACACGCTTGCTCTTTTTTGATTCATCCTTAAAGCAATATTCAACAACACCTACATCAACGCTGAAATCACGGTTACAAAGCTCATTGTAGATTATATTTTCCATAATATGGTTTTCTTCCTGCTGACGGAAATTCAGCCTTGCATTACGAAGTCCCACATCACTGTAATAATACTTGACCGGAGAACCTATATATTTTCTTCCTTTTACATCATATCGCTCTGCCTTACAAAGAATAAATGCGTCAGCAAAAAAATCCAGATAACGGCTTATGGTCTCATCACCGATTTTAACCTGACGTACACTGCTGAAGGTATCTGCAATTCTCCGCGGATTGGTAAGAGAGCCTACTGACGAAGAAACAATATTAAGAATATCATCCAACACAGATTTATCGTTAAGTATCTGATTTCTCTCTATTATATCACTCAGATATATTTTATCAAATAATGACTGCAGATACTGCGCTTTTTCCATATGATTCTTTTTAATTACGGCAAGAGGCATTCCTCCGTAAGTGCAATATTCATGCCATGCATTATGAGGGTCACCTTCAAAGGCATCATAAAACTCTCTGAAGGAAAGCGGACTAACACGTATTTCATCCCCGCGCCCCCGAAATTCCGTAAGGATATCCGAAGACAGCATTTTTGAGTTACTGCCCGTAACATACAAATCAATATTTTCCCGCTTCATAAGACCAAGAATGACATCTACAAAGCTGATTTTATCCTCAGCTCCTTCAATATAGGGATTTTGTATGGTAACAACCTTCTGAATCTCATCAAGAAAAACATAATAGGTCTTACTTTCATCCGAGGTAAGACTTCTGATATACTTACCCAGCTCAAGAGGATTGCGATAACGGATATTTTCGTCATCATCCAGTGCCAGACATATAATACACTCATCGGCAATGCCTGTTGATTTAAGATAGTCTTTATATATTCTGAACAACAGATATGATTTGCCGCACCGTCTTATACCGGTGATAACCTTGACCATTCCGTTTTCTTTTTTACTTATTAACCTTTCGAGATATTTGTTTCTCTTTATCATTAAGCATACCTCTTTCGGAAATTTTGCGTATTTACGCATTTTTATCATCTTAATTATAGCATACCCATTTTTACTAATCAACAATTTCTTGAGATAATTTTGCGTATTTACGCATTTTTACCGTGAGTATATCAAAAAAAATACCGCAAAGCCGCAAAAAGGCACGGTCTTACGGTATAATTTCATATTTCATTTTCAATAAGCTCTTCAATACTGCAAGTTTCCCTGTCGGCAAGCTCTTTTATGAAGTCCACACCGTTTGCCATGGCATAGGAATAAAACTCCTTTATCATAGCCGCATCGTTTATATTGTCGCCTACGGCTATAACATCCTCTTTTTTTCCGCCCGTGAGAGAAAGAAGCTTATATATCCCCTCTGCCTTATCCGTACCGGCAGGCACAATATCGATACACGTGCCGTTCTGAAGGGGATTGAGAAATTCCCCGAAGCGTTCTCTTATAAGCTCAGTTACCCTTTCTGCCTCATAAAAATCCTTACAGGCTGTGCTTATCTGATTGAAGGACAATAGCTTTTTTGACGGATCATATTTTTCACCGTTTTCTTCAGGGAATGCCTCATTTCTTATTCTCAGAAATTCATCCCCGCAGAAAAACACAAAGGGACAGTCAAGAGAAAATATAAATTCGGTAAGCTCGTTTCCTATAGGGGCTTCACACCTTGTGTCACTTACCGTATTGAAATTTTTGTCGGTTATAACGGCACCGTTGCAGGCAAGGAAGTAATCAACGGGAATGTTTTTTTTCTTAAGCTCAAAGAAAAATTCCTTCTGTCTTCCGCTTACAACACAGAAATAATTTCCCTTTTCCTGCCATTTTTTTACGGCATCAAGCTTTTCTTCCGTGATGCCCCCGTAATTGAGAGTGCCGTCATAGTCAGAGCAGATAATTTTCATATTATAATGCCTCAAACATATCTGCAAGCCTTCTTACAGAATTATACAGATCTTTTATTCCCTCAAAAACATTGTCTTTATCAAACTTTTTAAGATAGCTGTCTGCCTCAAGGGTAAAATATCCCTGATAGTTTATGTCCTTAAGAGCCTTTACCACACCGGTGAAATCAATATTCATTGAAAAGGGGATCTGATGGGAGTCGTGCCACATATCATTGTCGTGGATGTGAAGAGCCTGAAGGGAGTCTCCCAGAGTATGTATCATTTTTTCTGCTGTGGTATCAAGTCCCTTCATCTCGGCATGTCCTATATCAAGACAGGCAACAAGAAAGGGGTCATTGACGGCATCAATATGACGTCTGAAATCATCGTGATGTGAGCAGGCAGCAGTGCAGGCTTCATCCTTTTTATCATCCCAGCACCACATATTTTCCGTGGCAATCTTTACACCGTGCTCCTTTGCAAAGGGAAGCAGCTCAAAATACATCTCTGCATTCTCTTGGGCACCCTTATAATTATCGGGGTGGATAACGCAGATTTCACCGCCTGCCTCAGCGGTGCACTCAATGGCACGCTTGAAATGGTCTCTTATAGGCTTGCATCTTGCGGGGAAGGGCGCATGGGACTGATTGCAGACAATTCCCAATGAATCGGCATATTTTCGCAAATCCTTTGCAATATCTATATAGTCGGGGCGGTTAAATATGTATTCTTCACTTCTTGTTAAATCTGAAAGTGTTATATCATAAGCATCGAACCCCGCTTCTGATATAATTTTAATAACCTGCTTTTCATTAAGGCTTGAACCTACCCACTTAGTTAATGTTGAAAGTAACA
>JAZSNB010000016.1:0-4560 GCA_045536195.1 Acutalibacteraceae bacterium | reverse complement strand
CTGATAAATATCCTCATAATCAGCCTCTTTTTGTTCTGTTACATGCAATTTTCAGTGCGATATAGGTGCTTCGCACGTTCCTTATTCCGGGACGCCGAGGGCGTCGTCCCCTACAAAGATGAGATCAATTTTGTGGTACTTGCGGGAATTTATCATACCGGTAAATTTTGATTTAAAAAGATGGGAGGAAGAGCGTTTTTGCTCTTCCTCCTGTTGTTTTTTTATTTAAGAATATCCTTTGAGCAGGCAAATACTGCAGAGAGGATTCCGCCTGTTCTTGCAACATATTCCGTTTCGTCCTCAAGAGTAGTTTCCTCTTCCTCTGAGGAATTGTTTTTGTTGCCGGTGTTTTTATTTGAATTGTTTTTAGCCGTGGTGGTTTCCTCTTCAGGCACCTCGGGAAGAGTTACCTCTTTTACCGCATCACAGAAATAAAATGCACGGTAGCCCACGTTCATAAGGCTTTCGGGAAGGGTGACGGATGTGATGCCGTTGCAGTCAAAGAAGGCATTTTCTCCGATGGTTTTCATGCCCTCGGGAAAAACCACAGCCGTAAGACTGTCACAGTTACTGAAGGAGCGGTCACCCACGGTTTCAAGCTTTTCGGTAAACACAACATCCTTAAGAGCCGAGCAGTTTTCGAATGATGAAATACCGATAGTTGTAAGCCCTTCAGGGAATTCTATTCCCGTAAGACCTTCACAGCCGATAAATGCACCCTCGCTGATAATTTTTACCTTTGAAGGAATTACCACAGATGTAAGTCCGGTGCAGTTTTCAAATGTATAGGAAGCAACATTTGTCATTCCGTTTGAAACAGTTGCCTTTTCAATCCCTGTACATCCGCTGAAAACTCTGTCGCCCATGGTTTTCACGCTGTCGGGAATAACAACCTCTTTTATGGCAGTACAGTTAATAAATGCCTGAGAATCAATTGTCTTAAGAGAAGACGGAAGCGTGAGCTTTTCAATACTGCTGCAGTCGGAAAAAGCATATTCGCCTATCACGCTTACTCTTGAGGGAACTGAAAGAGAGGTGATAGCACTGCAGCCTGAAAAGGCACTTGTGTTTACGGTAGTGACTTTATCTCCCAGATAAACAGAGGTAAGACCCGTGCAGCCGTAAAATGCCTTGTGTGCAATGGAAGTAAGACGTGAACCCACATCAAGGGTTTTCATTCCCGTACAGCCTTCAAAAGCACTTTCGCCCAAAGCAGTGAGGCTGTCGGGGAGAATTACGGAATTAATCTTAACGCAATCTCTGAAAGCGTGGTTTCCTATGGTTTTAAGAGAAGCACCCAGCTGAAGAGAAACGATATTTTTACAGTTACGGAAGGTTTCGTTTCCGATAAGCCCCACCTTGTCAGGGATAAACACTGATTTAAGACTCTTGCAGTTATAAAATGCATAGCTGCCTATAGAAGCAAGCTTTGCACCGAAATCAACGGATGTAAGCTTCTCGCAGTTTCTGAAAGCGTGATTTCCGATTGAAGTCACACTGTCGGGCAGGGTGACGGATTTAAGAGAAACACAGTCAAAAAAAGCATAGCTTCCGATGGAGGCGGTTTTCTGACCGATGCTTATTGTTTCAAGTGCACTGCAGGCATAAAAGGCGTAGTCCCCGATTGAAGTAACACTGTCGGGAATAACAATGTCCGTAAGTGAGAGACAGCCGTCAAAGGCATAGTCGCCGATTGAAACCACAGAAGAAGAAAGCTCTATATCCGTGAGAGCACTGCAGCCGTAGAAGGCATTGCTGCCTATAGATTTTACTCCTGCGGGAATGCTTATAGACTTAAGTGCCGTGCAGTTGAAAAACAGGTTGTCACTGAGAAGGGCAAGTCCTGAAGGAAGAATAATCCTCTCAAGAGAGGTGCATTCGGAAAAAGCGGCAGTGCCGATAGTTTTTACACCCTCGGGAATAATAACAGAGGTTATGTCCTTGCAGTTATAAAATGCCTTGTCGCCTATCGCCGTAACCGTGTATTCGCCTATTTTTTCGGGCACCTTGATTTCTCCCTCTGAGGCAGAGGTGCACTGAAGAATTGTTACCTTTCCACCTGAAACCGAGCAGGAATAGTCGCCCGATAAAAGCGCTGAAGCATTTGCATCTGCACTGAAAAGCTTATCCCCCGCAAATATACATAAAGCACAGCCCATTGCTGAAACAAGGCATACGGCAAGCGTTGCTTTTATTAACCTTTTAAGCTTTGACATGGTCATTCTCTTCGTCCCTTTTCATATAAAAAAATATTTTCAGACACACAAACAAAACAGCCGTATACGGAAAACACAAAAAAACAACTTGTTTTTCAGGCGCATCTCCTCAAAAAACACCAAAAAACAAGGTAAAAAACCGGCATAATCTGCCTTATTTTCCGTTACAACCTCATAAAAAATATATACAGCCAATAATTTAGCATATTATAAAAAATTTATCAAGATTTTTATGCAAAATAATTAAAAATTTTATCGCTTTCAGTCGAAAAAATTCCCGTCGGTCTGTTTTGCCGACGGGAACGGTATTTCTTTGCCGTCTGATTCATAAAATCAGACAAAAGCTGCCTGCTGTTTCAGCAGATTTTCATTTTCTTACAGGCAGTTTATCATATTGAAATGCTCTGTATAAAGCTCATATACCTGCAGATTTGTTTTCATCATTCCGCCCTGAAGAGACATATGGTCGCCTTTATATACGGGCATAATGTTCCATATACCGGGAGTAACATTTCCCTCTTCATAATCCTTTGAGGGAGCAGAGGAAGGAGCCTTTGCGGAGATTGTGTTTACAAGTCCGTCATTCTCAAGCCATTCCTCACCGAATTCATAGCCGCCCACGGTAACACCTGTGTATGCGCCCATTTCATCTGCACTGCTGCGGAACATACTCTCCATCAGCTTTTTGTCTGCCTTATATGTGCCGTCCTCCTGCTTTATTGTAGCAGAGCAGGCAATTGAGAAATAATAGGTGTTTTCATCGGTCACCATCTTCTCATTAAGAGCCATGGCATTGTCGATATACATATCATAGGCTGCAGAATCCTTGTCCTCAGAGGGAGCACCGTAGGCGGTAGTTCCGTTATGAGGAGCACTCAGCGCCGTAAGAGAATATATATAATCTGCCTTTCCGCCTGTGAACAGGGGAGAAATTTCATCAGCGGGAGTTACTGCCATTTCAGCCTCATCACCCTTTGCCATAAGAGTAGCAAACATTCTCATGGTAGCTCCGCCGAAGGAATGGCCGAGAAGGTTTATTTTATGCACACTGTCAAATGCGGGAAGAAGAGCCTTTCCCGTAAAATCGGTGCCGTATCTGTCGTGGCCGTGCTCTTCGCTGTGTGCCTTACCGTAGTCTGTTTTTGTGCCGGTAAGCTGGGCATATAATTCACAGGCTCTGTCGTGAGCACTTGAAGAGGGAGCAACAGATGCAGCATAGCAGTCAAAGCCCTGACTTTCAAGCTTCCTTAGCAGCTCACCTGCAAACATACCCCAATAGGGCATAATCTTATACTGAATATCGTATTCGCCCCAGCCCATAAGACCGTGAACAAATACGTAGGAATAATTCGTGTTCCATTCCTCTTTGTTTATTTCAGTTTCAGGCTTCGGAAGATAAACACCGAAGAGAGAAAGGAAAAAGAAGAAAAGTGAGAAGGGGAAAGCTAAAATTTTTGCCATAAAATCTACTCCTTTTACAGATAATTTCTCTTCCTGAGATAATTATTATCCTTTTTCGGAAATATTATAAATGACAATATTCTTTTTTGCAATAATTTTATAAACACTAAATAAATCACAAAGCATTTTATTCTGCTTTTACCTTCTGCGAATAGCTTCCTGAAGTGAGTGTATATTCCTCGCCCTTTATTATATCGGGTGAGCTTATTATTACCATTGAAAAATCAAGAGAGGGCACGGCTTCAATAATAACCTTGCCGTCTGACGAAGTAAGCTTAAGAGAGCTTCCTGCTGAAATTCTGTCTGTCCGCACAGTGATAACTCCCTGAGAGGCTTCCGAAAAGCTCTGCGCCATTCCCGATGCGCCCGTTCCCAAAAAGCTGCCGCCCGAGATCACACCCGAAAAATCATAGTCAAGAGTTGCCGTATCCCCCGTATCAGGTCCCGTAACTGCAATCAGACCGCCTGAAATCTCAAGGGTACCGTTGGAATCAATACCGTCACCCCGGGCAGTAATATTGAGTGTACCGCCTGATATCAGTATACTTCCGTTGCCTGATACGGCACCGCCCGGAAAACCTGCGAAACGGTCGCCTCCTCTGAAGCCGCCCATACCGCTTAAGTCCATACCGCCTGCGGCATTGAGTCCGTCATCGGTTGCATCAAGACTTATTTCTCCGCCCGAAATATCAAGATGAAGAGCCTCAAGACCCTCATAGCTTTCCTTGATTTCTATAGTACCGCCCGAAACACAAAGTTTTTCTTCGGCGTGAATTCCGTCATCTCCCGATTCAATATTATACACACCGCCTGAAATACTCACCGAGGAATCGGAGTGTATGCTGTCATCGGCACTGTCGATATTGAATGTACCGCCGGAAAT
>JAZSNB010000076.1:0-24679 GCA_045536195.1 Acutalibacteraceae bacterium | reverse complement strand
ATATGATAGATTACAGCAAGGTATTAAATGAAACTGTAACCCAAATTAAGCCTTCGGGAATACGACGCTTTTTTGACATTGCCGCTACAATGGATGATGTAATTTCTTTGAGTGTGGGTGAGCCTGATTTTCAAACACCTTGGCAAATCAGAAAAGCGGGTATAGATTCTCTTAGAAAGGGTAAAACAAAATACACCTCCAATAAGGGTCAAGGCGAACTTTTGAAAGAAATTTCAAATTATATGAAGCGGAAATTTAAGCTTTCATATAATCCCGATGATGAAATTTTGGTAACTGTGGGCGGAAGCGAGGCGATAGATGCCGCTATCAGAGCGATTGTATCAGCAGGCGACGAGGTTATTATTCCGCAACCGTCTTATGTATGCTATGAGCCGATAACCATTTTAGCAGGTGGAGTACCGATTATTTTAAATACAAAGGCTGAAAATGATTTCAAAGTAACAGTTGACGAATTAAAGGAGCTTATCACCGACAAGACAAAGCTTTTAATATTGCCTTATCCTTGTAACCCGACAGGTGCTATAATGGAAAGGGAGGACCTTGAAGCTATTGCAGAGCTTTTAAAGGATACAAATATAATGGTTCTCTCGGATGAGATTTATGCAGAGCTTACTTTTGGTGAAAATCCTCATATTTCGCCCGCAGCGATTGAAGGGCTTTATGAGAGGACAATAACTGTAAACGGTTTTTCAAAAGCCTTTTCAATGACCGGTTGGCGTTTGGGCTTTGCTTGCGGACCGAAAGAGATTATGGAGCAAATGATTAAAATTCATCAATACGCCATAATGTGTGCGCCTACAACTTCGCAGTATGCTGCAATAGAGGCACTTAAAAACTGTGACGAGAATGTTGAATATATGGTTAAAGAATATAATATGCGTCGCAGAATAATGGTTGCGGGTTTTAACAAAATCGGACTTGAATGTCGTGAGCCCAAAGGTGCTTTTTATGCTTTCCCTTCAATCAAATCCACAGGGATGACGAGTGAGGAATTTTGGGAAAAAATACTCAATTCCAAAAAGGTGGCTGTTGTTCCGGGCACCGCTTTCGGTGACGGCGGAGAGGGCTTTGTACGTGTTTCTTATTGTTATTCTGTTGAGCATAACAATGAGGCTATGCGAAGAATGGGAGAATTTTTGGAAGAATTAAAGTAAAACAGTTTAAAAACTAAACCAACCACTTCAAAACCAGAGTGGTTGGTTTTTGTTTATACAAAACAAAAAAGACACCTAATTTCTTAGATGTCTTTTGGCGGAGTAGGAGAGACTCGAACTCTCGCGCCGGGGTTTAGCCGACCTACGCCCTTAGCAGGGGCGCCTCGTCACCAACTTGAGTACTGCTCCATAGTTGGTAATCGGATTAAGATTATTAAAAATAAAAATGGCGGAGAGAGTGGGATTCGAACCCACGGTACCCGTAAGAGTACGACGGTTTTCAAGACCGTTCCGTTATGACCACTTCGGTATCTCTCCGTTTAGCATTTGATATGTTATCATAAAATATCGTGCTTGTCAAGTGTTTTTAATATGTTTTTTTCCTGATATACAGGAAATTGTTTGCCTCAGTGAGCAACTCTGCTAATATCAAAAAATACCTTTTTGCCCCAAGGTTGGGAGCCGGGGGATAGAATATTTTTTTGTTTTCATTTTGTGGTATGATTGAACTGTTGCCGCGATTAATATGATATTTTGCGGATAAAAGTTATATAGGGTTGTATTATAATGAAAAAAGTGATAGAATTATTAACAATAAATTAATTAGACAAAAGCGGTGACAATTAATGCACAGAAAAACAGAAATACATCCGGATAAGTTATATGATATTATTCCTTCTCAGAATGCTATGTATCTTATGTATAAATTCGGTATTCATAAGCAACAGGCACAGATCCCCACATCTTTTTCTATTGATGAAGACCTTGATTTTGCTGTTTTGCAGAGGGCATTTCATATAGAAATTGAAAGAAATGACTGTTTGAGGCTTAAGTTTATAAGGCAGAACGGTCAAATAAAACAATATTTTTCTGAGTCGTATTCCTATAATGTTCCTGTAAAATATTTCTTTTCTGTTGAAGAGCAGAATGATTTTTTCAATAAGGATGCCCCGAAGCCTGTTTCTTTTATGAAAGGAGAAACATTCAGGATATATTTTTATAAAACAGCACACAACGGTTCGGGTGTTTACACTAATTTTTCTCATATGATAGCGGATGCTATGGGAATAATGGTTTTTTATATGGACCTTTTCAAGGTTTATGAGGCGCTGAAAAATAAAACACCGTTACCGGAGCCTTTGGCAGAGTATAAGGATTATGTCAGTCAGACACTTGAAAAATCTTCAAATGAAGAAAAAAATCTGAAGCATGAGAAGTTTTTCCGCGAGTATTTCAGTAAGGGCGGCAAGCCTTTTTATGCCGGCGTTCACGGCCCCGGGCTTCTTGAAGAATTCAGAAAAAAGAAAAAAGATCCTGATGCCGGTGTGCCGATGGCATATAATCCTCTTTATGACAAATGTGATATGGAAGTTCTCAGCATTTCCGGCGAAGATACAAAGAAGATTTTTGATTTCTGCAGTAAGTCTCAGATCAGTCCCGAGGGAGTTTTTCAATTAGGTATCAGAACATATTGCTCCGCCATAAATTACAGACCTGAGGATGTGAGTTTTATGGCTGTCTGCAGTAACCGTTCAACGCTTAAATCAAAACGAATGTCCGGCTGTATGGCTCAGCCGCTTATTTTCAGAACGCTCATAAATGAAAATTCCACATTTTCCGAGGCACTGAAATATATTACAGAGCTGAGACATTCTCTCTGCCGTCATTCCTCATATCCTTATACAAAGGCCCGTGATATGTTCCTTGATATGTTTGATCTCGGCCCCGTTCAGGGAGCAAATTCAATGATGTTTTCCTGGATTCCTCTGCCGCTTGATACGGGACTTCCTTATACCGTCGATTTCTCCACATACAATCTGCGAAGCTATTTCACACCTCTTTATACTATGGTGACACCGGATATAAAAAACCGCGGCATAAAAATATACTATATGTACAGGACAAAGTTTTCGGATAAATCCTGTATTGAATCACTTCATAAAAATATGGTGAAAATCATTATTAAAGGTATTGAAAACCCGGATATAAATATTTCGCAGCTTCTGGACAGTGTTGATTATTGCCTTGACGCTGATGCTTAATTGCTATATAATTAAAAAAACTAAAAATAAGGAGTAGTATATGGATTTTTTACAGTCAATCATTTCATTTTTTATGGCAATATTTACGTTTTTTGCCTCTCTTTTCGGTTTTGACGGTGCTTTTGGTAAAGAGCCTGAAATAATCGATATGTCAAAGTTTGACCTTGTATGGTCAGATGAATTTGAGGGTGACACACTTGATCTTGAAAAATGGAATCCTCAGGGAGAAAAAACTCAGGTACGCCGCGGCGGATACTGGAACAAAAATATGCAGGAGCTCAGAGACGGCAATCTTGTTATTTTTTCCGAATACTATGAAAACGGCTACAATGAAGGCGATCCCGCAGGATGGTATACAACTGCAGTTACAACAAGCAATAAATTTGATCAGACCTTCGGTTATTTTGAAACCAGATGTATTCTTCCCGCAGGTGTCGGTCAGTGGTCAGCTTTCTGGATGAACAGCACTGTTTATCCTCCTGACGGTGCAGACGGCTCTCACGGCGGTGAGCTTGACATTTTTGAAGGTCCCTATTATAACTATGATGATCCGGACAGAGTTTTCGGTGCAATTCATTGGGGCGGCTACGGTGACGGACATCAGTCAATCTCTGTTACTTATGAAATAGATCCCGTTGACCCTTATCATTCTTATAATACATACGGCTTTGAATGGAATGAAAATGAATACATATATTATGTAAACGGTGAAGTTACTGCCCGTGTCAATAAAGACAGAGTTGTTCATTCCCTTGTTCCGCATTATATCATTCTTTCAACTGAATTTTCAGGCTCAGACGGTGATGCTTATACTACTCACGGTATCGGCGATATGGATGATAACGGTAAGGATTACCGCGGTGAATTTATTATTGACTACGTAAGAGTTTATCAATATAAACCTCAATAATATAAAATTGTTAACAAATTGTGACTAAAACAAGGGAGTTTCTTTGTTGGTGTTAAAAATTATTTAAAAATTTTAATCATATTGACATATTTAGCTAATATTATTAAAATTGAATTATCAGAATACTAAACTGAAGGGTGTTTTCTCGTATGAAAAAAATTATTTCTTGTTTGCTTGTGTTTTCCCTTGTTTTTGTTTTTATTGCCCCTGTTGCATCAGCCGAAACACAAAGACTTCCCATTGTTTATATAAGAGGTAACGGTGAGCCTCTTTATGATTCAGAGGGTAATCTTTTGGTAACCGGTCTTGATAATGTAAGCTTCGGTGATGACAGCGCCGAAGGCGAGGATGCAGATGTTACAAAAGACAAAATTGTAGAGGCTGCTGTTAATATTCTCAAGCCCTTTGTTCTTGAGGGTATGCTTTTTGATGAATGGGATAATTACGGAAAGGCTATCTATGATGAACTCGCTCCGCTGTTTGGTGAAAATGTAGGTCTTGATGAAAACGGTAATCCCAAAAACGGCACAGGTGTTGACAAGGCAAAGCTTGCGAATTCCGAAAAAAATGCAAAGAGTGCCTGGAATTATAACAATAACCGCGATTATGAATTCTGTTTTGACTGGAGACTTTCTCCCTATGACCATGTAGACAGACTTCATCAGTATGTGCTTGATATTATGGCTGCTACAGGCAAAAAACAGGTTAATATGTACGGCAGATGTCTCGGCGGCGGTCTTCTTATGGCTTACCTTGAAAGATACGGACATCTCGGACATGTTAAAAATGTTATGTTTGTAGATATCCTTTCAAATGAAACAACTGTAATTTCCAAGGCAATGAGCGGAAAGGTTGAGTTTGATGCTGCTCATCTGGAAAATTATATGGCTCAGCTTGATTTTTGCGGAAGAGTCAATCAGGGACAGGGTTTTGTATTCTCTGACATACTTAATGAAATCGTTTTTAAGACAATGGATTTCTTTAATCAGATAAATGTTACCGATGAGCTTCTTAATGGTGTAGAACATCTTTATTCTCAGCTTTATCAGGCTCTTATTCCTGCAATTATGCACGCATCCGGTATGGCCACTCAGGTGAACTATTGGACTTGTGTCGCTGAAGATGATATGGACCGTGCACTTCTTCTTATGTTCGGAGAAGAGGGTTCAGAGCTTCGCGAAAAATATGCAGGGCTTATTGATAAGATTCTCTATTACAGAGAGCATGTTTCCTCTGATCTCACAGGTTTTTATGACGGACTGAGAGAAAACGGAATACATTTTGGTTTTTATGCAAAATACGGCTTCTTAAATGCTCCCTTTACGGAAGAAGCATATCTTCCCTGTGATGCACTCGTAAGCCTTACTCACGCAACCTTTGGCGCAACTACAGCTCCTGTCGGCAGAACTCTTACAGATGAGTATATTGCAAGCCGTGTAAAAGAAGGATACGGCAAATATATTTCAGCTGATAAGACAATCGATCTTTCAACTGCATATTCACCTGATACAACATGGATATTAAAAAATGCGCATCATGATGTAAGTACACCTGTTTATGGTGTAATATACGAATTCCTTAACGGTACAAATGAAACCGTTGATACACTAACTTCAGGTTGTCAGTTTATGATTTATGATTACGATTCAGGTAAGGCATCTGAAATGACGGAAGATAACTGCGGTGACCTTGCATTTATGCATAAAGCACCAAAGAAGTCGAATCCCTTCTCAATTCTCACAGCCTTCTTTGAATTTATATCTATGCTTATTGATGTGATTTCAGGTCTGTTCGACGGCAGCCTTGATTTAGGCAGTATCTTCGGATAAGAAACTAAAATTTAAGAAGACAGCTTCGTAAATGAGGCTGTCTTCTCTTTTTTTGTTATACGTTAAGTGCTGCCTGATATGCAGCCTTTGTTGCATCGGCAATTTTTCCTACCTTTTGTGCATCGCCTATTGAAACTACATTGAAGCCTTTTTCCGAAAGCTCCTTTGCAAGTCTGTTCTCTGAACGTGAACCCAATGCAAGCACTACCTTATCGCAGGGAATATTCTTTGTTTTCCCGGTGTCAACATTTTCGGTTACTATATAGCCCTTGTTTACCTGAAGCAGCTTTTCTCCTGTGAAAATTTCTGCTCCTGCATTAATGAGCTTGGGTAAAATATCATCCTTGTGCTGCATCCATGTGCCGGGGGCTGTTTCCTTTGCCATTTCAATTATTGTAACCTTACAATTATTTTCTGTGAGATAATGTGCGGTTTCAAGCCCTGTAAGTCCTGAGCCTATAACACATACAGTTTCGTTTTCTATTGCCGTCTTACCGGAAAGAATGTCTCTGAAGGTGAGAATATTTTCGGAAATTTCACTTCCGGGGAAGCAAGGCTTCACGGGGTTACTTCCTGTTGCAACAATTACTTTATAGGGATCAAGCTCTTTTATGATATCTGCCGTAGCCTCTGTTCTGAGCTTTATTTCAACACCCTTTTCCTTACAAGCAGAGACAGCATCTTCAATAAACCAGGCTGTTTTGGCTTTTTCGGGAGGTGCTGCTGCAAGATTTATCTGTCCTCCGGGGGCGGCCTCTTTTTCAAATAAGGTTACCTTAAAGCCTCTGTCGGCAAGCACCTCTGCACAGATAAGACCTGCAGGTCCCGCACCGATAACGGCTATTTTTCTTGAGTCTCCGTTTCTTACAAGTATTTCTCCCTCGTGCCCTACATAAGGATTTACTGAGCATTCACCGTGAGAGCCTGAATAAGCATTTGTCTGCATGGATTCTATGCAGTTAAGACAGCAAATACATCTTTTTACGGTGCCCTTGCCCGTAAGCACCTTGTTTGTCCAATGGGGATCTGCAATGTGAGGTCTGCCCAAGGATACAAAATCCTGAATTCCTTCCTTAAGCTGACTTTCAGCCTGCTCGGGACTTCTTATAAGATTTGCCGCCAGAACGGGAATATTTACATTTTCTTTTATTGCCTTTGCAAAGTGCTTTCTCCAGCCGGGCTCAAAGGATACCGGCTCAAGCCAATAATTAAAGGTGTCGTATCCTGCTGAGGAAACATCTATTGCATCTGCTCCGTTTATTTCAAGATGCTTTGCAGCCTTTATGCCTGTGCTGAGGTCATAGCCCTTTTCGGGCTTTCCGATATAAGAATAGCATTCATCTGCCGTAAGCCTTACTATAACGGGGAAGTCCTTTCCGCATTGCTCCTTTATGCCTTTGAGAATATTTGTGATAAATCTCATACGGTTTTCAAAGCTTCCGCCGTATTCGTCTGTTCTGCAGTTTGTAACAGGGCTTAAAAACTGCTGCAGAAGATATCCGTGGGCAGCGTGAAGCTGAACACCGTCGCAGCCGGCTCTTTTTACTCTTACTGCAGCATCTATGAACTGCTGTTCAAGCTCTTTGATTTCTTCTATTGTAAGAGCTCTGACCTTGCCGCCTGCAAAATAAGCAGGCTCACACTGCGAGGGTGCAACTGATGAAGGGGAGATATTATTTTCTATAAGTGTAGGGCCCACAGCAGGGGTAAGCTTATAAAGCAGCTTTCCGTAAAGTCCTTTGGTGAGCTCTTCACATTTTATGCTGAGAGGAACGGTGCCCACAAGAAGACCGATGTTCTGCCTTCCGGGGTGATGGAGCTGTATGAATATTTTTGTGCCGTGCTTATGTAT
The DNA here is from genome assembly GCA_045536195.1 of Acutalibacteraceae bacterium. Taxonomy (GTDB): domain Bacteria; phylum Bacillota; class Clostridia; order Oscillospirales; family Acutalibacteraceae; genus RUG806. Next base: position 16,871 of record JAZSNB010000076.1, on the reverse strand, counting down.
TCTGTCGGCAAGCTCCTTCATTGGCTTTATGTGATAATCGTGGCTTGCAGCCAGCTGAGCAAATGCAGCAGAGCCTGTTTTGTCATTCACACGGGTGATTTCCGTTATTATAAGACCTGTGCCGCCCTTTGCTCTTTCCTCATAATAATCCATCATTTTTTCTGTAGGTCTTCCGTCAAACTGACCGAAGCCCATAAGCATAGGGGCAAGAACCACTCTGTTTTTTATTTCGCAGCTGCCTATTTTCATAGGGCTTCCGAGAATTTTATATTTCATCTGTTACCAAGCTCCTTGACCTTTTTCTTAAAATCTCTGAATTTTCTTTTTTCAAGATAGAGATAGGCAGTTTTTACGGGAGGAACAAACTTCATAAGCTGCTTTGAAAATACGAAAAGTGCAGAGGGATTTACATTGTCTGTGCCTTTTTCAATGCCCTCCACCATCTTTTTTGCCACAATAACAGGTGACTGAACAGGGAAGGGGCGCTTGTAATCAATATCATTGGATCTCTTGAAAAAGCCTGTGTCTGTTGCAATGGGATAAAGACAGGTGAGCTGAACATTATCAGGCTTTTCAAAGCGAAGCCCCTCCTGAAAACCGTTCATTGCAAATTTTGATGCACTGTAAAGTGTAAAACCGGGCATTGCCATCGTGCCGATTGCGGAAATTGTTATTGCAAATACGCCCTTTTTACCGTTGAGATATTCAACATATTTCTGATATGAATAGATAGGGGAGAATACATTTGTTTCAAATATTCTCTGCACTCTGTCCCAATCGGTATAATTCATTTCCTCATAATAAGCATAGCCTGCATTTGCATAGAAAATATCAATGCTGCCCAATGCCTTTATAGCTTCTTCAAAAATCTCATCAACGGCTTCTTTGGATGAAACATCCTTTTCGAAAACTATAACATTTTCTCTTGCCATAGTTTTAAGCTTTTCTGTTTCGAAATCAACACAGAAAATTTTATTATCACCCTTCATAAGAAGCTTCAGTACTTCGAGACCGATACCGCTGTTACAGCCGGTAAGAACAATATTTTTTCCTGAAATCATAAACAACACTCCCGGATTTTTTTCTATATTTTATCATATGCTGTTTATAAATTCAATTGAAAATATAAGCGGATGCGATGAATTAAGATATTCTTCCGGCTTGCGGATAGCTTGTGTGCAGTTTTGCTTTGAATTCGGCATATTTTTTGTTTTCAAAATACAGATACAGTATTTTTACGGGCGGAAAAATTCTCATCAGCGGTTTTATTATATTGAACATAACACAGGGGTTAACCGTTCTTTTACCTTTTTCAATTCCTTTTACTGTTTTTTTTGCCACGGTTTCGGGTGATTGAAGGGGAAAAGGCTTTCTGAAATCAATTTTATTTGCCCTTGTAAAAAATTCCGTATCGGTTGCAACAGGGTATATACAGGTTAACTGCAGCTTAGCCGGTTTCTCAAATCTGACGGCTCTTGAAAAACCGTTCAGCGCAAATTTTGAGGCACTGTAAAGGCTGTAGCCCGGAATTGCAAGAAGCCCTATTACGGAATCTGTTAATACAAAAATTCCATTTTCGCCGTTCAGATGCTTTATATATTTCTGATAAGAGTATATGGGTGAAAAAACATTTGTTTCAAATATTCTCCTGACTCTGTCCCAGCTTTCATAGTTTATTTCTTCATAATATCCGAAGCCTGCATTTGCAATAAATATATCAATTTTTCCGAATTGTTTTACCGCCTCATTAAAGATTTCATCCACCGCACAAGAGGAGGATACATCCTTTTGAAAAATTATAATTTTGTCGCAATTCAGTTTTTTCAGGTTATCAATTCCGGTGTCAACGCAGAGTATACGGTTATTTCCCTTCAGAAGAAGCTTCAGTATTTCAAGACCGATACCGTTATTACAGCCTGTCAGCACAATGCTTTTGTTTGTTATCATACAACACCTTTTTATGTCAGATTCTATATGAATATTTTTCCCCGTTTTTTTCGGAATATCAGAAAAGAAAAATTGATAATAAAATATCAAAGTCTGTCGATTTGCCTTGACATAGCTGAATCTTTTTTATATACTGAATATAATGGAAATTTTGTGTTTCTACATATGAAAGGAAGGCTTAATTATGGATCAGAAATATGAATCACTGTTTACCCCTTGGAAAATAGGTAACTGTGAGATTAAAAACAGAATAGTTATGTGCCCCATGGGCGGTACATCTCTTTTCGGTTGGTTTGAGCTGGGTGGCTGTCATTTTGACAAGGAAGCAGCTAAGCTCTTTATCGAAAGAGCAAACAATAATGTAGGTCTTATCATTCCCGGAATCGCACCTCTTCGTGATACCTTCTGGGGCAAGTGGCTCTGGCAGAATCCCAAGATGTTCGAAGATCTTAAAGAATTTATGGACGAGATTCATAAAACAGGAGCAAAGCTCTTTGTTCAGCTTACTGCAGGTATGGGCAGAAGCTGGGCAATCACAGAGCTTATTGCACCTCTTCATAAAAATAAGTTTACAAGAACTCTTATCAAGCCTCTTCTGGACACATCGCATGAGCTTGCTTCACCCAGTGAGCAGCCTTCCCGTTGGGCACACGATATCACCTGTCCTGAAATGACCAAAGAGCAGATTCACGAGATTATTGAAGCTTTTGCAAAAACCGCAAAGCTCTGCCGCGATGCAGGTGTTGACGGTGTCGAAGTTCACGCTGTTCATGAAGGATATCTTCTTGATCAGTTTTCAATTGAATTCTTCAATAAGCGTACCGACGAATACGGCGGAAGCTTTGAAAACAGATACCGCTTTGCCGCAGAGGTTGTAAAGGCTATAAAGGCTTCCTGCGGTGATGATTATCCCGTATCTCTCCGTTATTCCGTAGAATCCAAGATGAAGGGCTTCTGCGAAGGCGCAATGCCCGGTGAAGACTATGTAGAGGTCGGCAGAAATATGGAAGAATCCGAAAAGGCAGCGAAGTATCTTCAGGATATGGGCTATGATATGCTCAATGCCGATAACGGTACTTATGACTCATGGTACTGGGCTCATCCTCCGATGTATATGCCCGAAAACTGTAACCTTGATGATGTTGCCCATATAAAGAAGTTTGTAGACATTCCCGTTGTCTGTGCAGGACGTATGGATGCTGCAGTTGCTGCTGAAGCAATAAAGGAAGGCAAGATCGACGGTGTTGGTGTTGCACGTCAGTTCCTTGTTGACCCTGAATGGATCACAAAGATTATTGAAGACAGAATTGAGGATATCAAGCCCTGTATCTGCTGTCATGCAGGATGCTTCAACTTCTCATCCTCCAAGGGACATGCAAACACACAGGATCTTTTCGACACAATGGGTCTTGCACGCTGCGCTCTTAATCCCAAGACAATGCAGTCCAAGAAATATAAGATTGAAAAGGCAAAGAAAAAGAAGAATATTGCTGTTATCGGCGGCGGTATCGGCGGTATGGAAGCTGCTCTTGTTCTTGCAAAGCGCGGCCATAAGGTAACAATTTATGAAAAGACAGACAAGCTCGGCGGTGTGTTTATTGCTGCAGCTGCTCCTTCCTTCAAGGAAAAAGACCGTGATCTTATCGCATGGTACAGAAGAGAAATCGCAAGAAATCCCATCGAAGTAAAGCTCAATACAGAAGTTAATAATGTTGAGGCACTTGAGGTTGACGAGGTTATTATTGCAACAGGTGCAAAGGCAAACAGACTTCCCGTCCCCGGCGGTGAAAAGGGTATTCAGGCTGTTGATTATCTTCTCGGTGAAAAAACAGTAGGTGAAAACGTTGTTATTGTCGGCGGCGGTCTCACAGGCTGTGAAATTGCATACGATCTTTTCTTACAGGGCAAAAAGCCTGTTATTGTTGAAATGTGTGACGACCTTATCACAACTCCCGGTGTTGCACTTGCTAACACAAGCTATCTGCGTGACTGCTTCAAAACAAACAAGGTTCCTGTTTATCTTGAAAGCTGCACAACAAAGATTGAAGACGGCAGCGTAACAATCAAGGATATGAACAGCGGCAAGGAAACTGTTATTCCCTGTGACGATGTTATTCTTTCCGTAGGCTATAAGCCTGCACCCGTTGCACCTAAATCCAAGCACGTTCATATTATCGGTGATGCATCCAAGGTTGGTAATCTCCGTACTGTAATCTGGCAGGCATGGGACGTTGCAATGAAGTTATAATTTTATAATTATAAAGTACCATCCCGTATCCGCTAAAATGATACGGGATGTATTTGTAAAAGGAGGCACAATGACTGATATTGATGAAATAAGAGAGTTTTTCTCTAAGGACCGTTTTGCAACTCTGAACGGCATGTATATTGAAGAGGTAGGGCCCGGTTATGCAAAGTGTTCTCTTGAAATAACCGAAAATCACCTTAATGCCATGGGTGCTCTTATGGGCGGTGTTACCTGCACTCTTGCCGATTTTGCTTTTGCTGTTGCAGCAAACCATGAAAAAAAGGGAACGGTGTCCCTTAATTCAAATATTTCTTTTTTGTCGGTTTCCCGAGGGAAAAAGCTTTATGCAGAAGCAAAAGAATATAAAGACGGGCGGACAACCTGCTGTTATACCATAGATGTTTATGATGAGAATAACACAAAGGTAGCCGCTGTTGTGACAACAGGATTTCATATTATTTAAATAAGGGAAGAGGAAATAAATGAAACGTTTAGTTGCCATCTTTGTTGTCTTTCTGATTATTCTGTCATCGGGTATTATAAATGTATCTGCCGCATCTCCCGTTATCAGTATCAGTGATAAACGGGTATCGGCAGGTGAAAAAGTAAAGCTTGATGTGAGTATAAAAGGCAACCCCGGTGTTTCGGGACTGTATCTTAAAATCCGGTATGACAGTCCTCTGAAGCTCACGGATGTAAAAGATAAAGGAATAATGAAAGGAAAGTATTTTTCATCCTCAACAGATACAGTGCCCTATGTGCTGTCGTGGGATGACAGTGTCAGCGGAAATGATAATTATTCAGACGGTGTTCTGGCTCAGCTTGAATTCAAAGTGCCTGAGGGCACTGCTGACGGAGTGTACAGAGTAAGTATTTCTTACGAAGACGGTGATATTTTTAATTCTAAGCTGAACAATATCAGATTCAGTACAGTCAACGGAAGTATAATTGTCGGTTCTCAGTTTGTATTTTCCGACACTGAGGATATGTTCCGAAACGGTGAATTCTTTTGTTTTACAAAAGGAAAGACCGTCGGTGATATTATCAATAATTCCGGTGCCGGTGCTTATGTGACCGGTTTTTCGGGCAAAAAGGAGAATACACAGCTTCTTGTCAGCGGTGACATTATTACATTTTCTGATAACAGTTCATATACCTGTGTGTTGGCAGGAGATAATGATTCCGACGGTAAAATTACTTCCTCTGATGCCAGAAATGCACTTCGCTGCAGTGTTGGTCTTGAACGCTTATCGACATGGCAGCTTCGGGCATCTGATGTTGACCGCTCCGGTACAATTACAGCTTCTGATGCAAGGCTTATTTTAAGAGCCGGTGTCGGACTTGAAAATGCAGATAAGTGGATAACCGGATTGACAAGGGAAAGTCTGAGCATTCATCAGGATTTTGCGCTTACCGATAAACCCCTGAAAACTCCTCAGGGACAGTATAATGCTGCAGGCAGCTATGTGATATCCCAATTGAAGAATTTTGTTACTATGGTAGATATCGGTGAATATAAAATACGTTATGATGACGGTAAGCTTTTTATAAAGGAATTTATAAATGTAGTCCCTGAGCTTTTTTATGTTGTGAATTCTGTAAATGTTTATTCCCGTGACGGAATTATTGAAAAGATGGAATTTACTTTTATCGATAACGCAAAAGAAAAAGTGCAGGAGTATAATAAGCTGATTGATGATATTGCCGGAAAGGCAGATAAAAGCTGGAGTGATGCGAAGAAGGTTCTGTTTTTCCATGATTATATCTGTTCAAACTTCAGCTACGACAATGATCTTAAAATATATGATGCCTATTCAATGCTTAAAAACGGCAAAGGTGTCTGTCAGGCGTATGCTCTTCTTATGAAAGCACTTCTTCAGCAGCATTCTGTTGAAACCAGATATGTTACCAGCGAAAAGATGAAGCACGGCTGGAATATAGTTAAAATCAATAATCAGTGGTATCATGTGGATGCTACCTGGGATGATATGAAAAATGATATATTCGGGCAGGCTCTTCACGAAAATGTTCTGCTCAGCGACGAAGCAATTGAGGATACCGGACATAAAGACTGGTATTGCTTCGGAGGTAATGAAGAATGTACCGACACGTCTTATGACGGTTATTTCTGGAAGAGCGTGACAAGTCCCTTTGTTTGTCTTGACAGCAATTGGTATTATATTGATAAATACTTATCAGGTTATGCAATATATAAGTGGGAAAACAGCGGAAAGCATACTGTAGTAAAATCATTTTCCGCAAAGTGGACCGGTTTTCTCGGTGCTGCTCTTTCCGATTGCTACAGCTGTCTTTGTGTTTATGATAATGCACTCATTTATAATACAGGCGACAGTGTTGTTTCTTATGATCCCCGAACCGGAGAAAGAAAAATTCTGTATTACGAAAATACAAACAAGCAGATTTTCGGTATGCTTGTAAATAAAGATATTTTTATTAATCTTGTATCCACTGCCTCCGGTGACGGAGCTTTCCCCATAAGATTTATGTATCAGGGTGATTGTGACAATAACGGGAAGGTGAACGGCAGGGATTACGCTCTTATTTCAAAATATCTGAACGGAAACAAAACAGATATCAATACAAGAAATGCAGATTTTGATTTTAACGGCAAACTGAATGCAAGGGATGCCGAAGCCATAAGAAAATTTATCGTAAACTGAATAAAAGCTCAGGTGCGGACCTGAGCTTTTTTTCTGTAAAAGAGAATAATATATCAGTCTCTCAATTTCTGAAGTGCGATTATCATACCGAGTATCTGAGAGGCATTTTTCTGAAGCTCTGCAGTAGTCATACCGCCTTCCTTGCCCATAGATTCAAGAAGAGTACCGTCGGGAATCCGTTTGCCTGTTCTGTTGCCGCCGGGCATAAGAACATTTACTCCTGCCCTTACTCTGTAAGCCTGATCTTTCATAACAGGGAATTCGGGTGAAGAGCTTGGCTGCATCCACCAATCTGTCATAACAGAGCCCTCGAAGCCCCATTCGCCGCGAAGAATAGTCGTGACAAGGTCGTAATTATAATGTCCCCACACACCGTTTATTTTGTTGTATGAGGTCATAATATTAAGAGGCTTTGCTTTTTTTACACATATCTCAAAACCCTTGAGATATATTTCTCTGAGAGCTCTTTCCGAAAGAACGGAATTATTCTTTGTTCGTCTTACCTCCTGATTATTGCAGGCGAAGTGCTTAGGACAGGCGCTGACCCCGGAAGATTGCAGTCCGTTAGTTACGGCTGCTGCCATTTCACCTGCGATAACGGGATCTTCTGAGAAATATTCGAAGTTTCTTCCGCACAAAGGATTTCTGTGTATGTTCATTCCCGGAGCTAAAAGAACATCAGAGCCTCTTTCTCTCATTTCTTTACCCAGAAGGGCATAAAGCTCTGTGATGAGAGAAGTATTCCATGAGCTTGCAAGTGCCGTGCCGCAGGGGAGAAGTGCACTGTATGCAGCCAGACGGATACCTGAAGGACCGTCTGTGGTTGTGATTGCAGGTATTCCTTTATCTCTGAGAGACGGAAGCACACCGCCGAATACACCTGCATTTCCCTTTGGACCGAGAGGTGAATTCATCACGTAGTCGCCTCTTGAAATAGCTTCAAGCTCTGTATAATTGAGCGTTGAAACAAAATCATTCATTGAAATTTTTCCGTTTTTTACATCCTGAAGGCTGTAGCCGAGTCCCACACTCATATTAAGTGCTTCGGGAAGATTGTCTGTTATTGTTTTCTTTAATGAAACTGTTCTTACCGGAGCAGGTTCATATGTTTCCGAAACCTTTTTGTTGCACAAAAGAGGACGAAGACGCATAAAAGCATTTTCTTTTTCTGCAGCGGATACTTCACTCAGCTGCTTAGTGACAATTGTTGTCTGCTGAGTCATAATACCTGCCTCGACAGTGTCGCGGACATTGAAGCCTAAAAGGAAACGGTATGTGCCGCTGCTTAAAACATATGCACTTTTACAGCCTGTTTTTCCTGAATCATCATAGGAGGATAAATCATAGAAGGAAACTTTAAAACTGAGGGATTCTTCCTCACCGGGTGCAAGTGTGCCTGTTTTTGCGAAGCCCTTGAGCACCTTCAGGGGAACATCTATTTCTGAGTTTTCCTGGTTAACATAAAGCCCCAACGATTTTTTGCCCGGCTTGTCTCCTGTGTTTTTAATCACTGCACTTATGTTTACAATATCTGAAGCTACAGAGAATGAAATATTTCTTATCTCAAAATCGGTGTAGGAAAGACCGTAACCGAAGGGGTATAAAACCTTATCTTCGCAGAAGGTTTCAAAATATCGGTAGCCTACAAAAATATCCTCGGTATAAGTATTTTTATTCTTTCCTCCGAAATCACCCGCAGAGGGAATATCCTCGTATCTTTTTGCGATTGTGTCTGTAAGTGCACCTGAAGGAGACTGCTTTCCGGTGAGTATATCAGCAAGTGCATTTCCTGCCTCCATACCGCCCTGCCAGGCAATAATCAATGCCGGTACATCAAATTTTTCGGTCCATGAGAAATCAATAATATTGCCGATATTGAGTATAACTGCCCATTTTGCGAAATTATCCTTTACAAGGCTGAGCATATTTTCTTCTTCATCCGTGAGATAAAAGCTGCCTTTTGTAAGGGTATTCTCTCTGTCTTCACCTGCAGCTCTTCCGATGAATACCAGTGCGGTATCGCTTTCTTCTGCCGCATTTTTTACTGTCTCATTATCAAGGGGCATTTCCTCATAGCACATAGGCCAGTTTCCCCAGAAACCGTCATCAGGCTTATTCTTTTTTCTCCATTTGTCATACTTCTTCCGGAGTGCTTTGTTTATTTTCACATCGGCATTTATAAGTCCTTCGGTAAAGCTGATTTTATAATGAGCGTTAACATCACCGCCGGAGCCGTAGCCTACATAAAAGGTGTCACTTGCAACTCTTCCGAAAACAGAAACACGTGTGTCCTCACTCAGAGGCAGCACCTCTTCATTTTTCAGGAGAACTATACTTTCTGAGGCGGCTTGTCTTGAGACGGTATCTATGCCTTGTGCCATTGAAAAGCCTTCTGCAATATCCTTGTTTGAGGTCTGTGATACCGAATTTACCACTTTGCTGACAATTTTGTTTACGGGTTTAGGTAGTTTCATAGAATACTCCTTTAAATTTTTTCAACCACACGGATGCTTACGGGTCCTATAAGTCCCGAGGCGGCATCCTTCGGAAAATTTGAATATTTTGAGGGTATTGTTGAGTAATGGTTGCATAATGTGTTTGAAACGGTTATTTTTATATGATTGCAGCCGTTTTGTATAAGATCGGTGATATCTGTTTCAAAGGGACGGAAAGTGAAAACCCGGGCTGTTTTTCCGTTTATTTCCACATTTATTGTAGCAGATGCATCACCGAGGTGCAATATGAATCTTTCATCGGGATAAAGCTTTTGGAGGACGATATCCTTTTCATATACCATCTTGCCCGAATAATTTTTAAGTGAACCCATACGGGAAATATCACCTGCTGTAATTTTTCCTTTGGTACAGTCAATATCAACGGGACGGGCTATCATATCCGCATATTCAAAGCCATTTTTAGATTCGGCATAGAAAACAACTTCCGTAATGTGCTCCTGAGGTGCAACAGCTTTCAGTAAATAGCGGTCTGAGCCCGATTCGCCTTCTCCGATAAATTCAATTTCTGCTTCAGAGTTTCCGATAAATGCTGTGTGGATTTTTCCGAATATGTCAACAGCGGCACTTAAAAAGCCGGGAACAGTGCTGAAACGGAAACAGAAAAAACGTATATCTTCACTCTCTGAGGAGAATCGGAAATAATCGGGATTTGCAAAAGACGGAACACAAAGAGGATAACAGCTTTCTCGCGTTTCTTCCTTTGTTATATGAAATGATGTTCTTTTAATTTTACCTTTATTTCTGTAGTTGACCGCTTCATCTTCCTTATATGTGTAGGAGAAGCAAAGAAGATTTTTGCCTTTTTTCAGATGGACAGTGTTATTTTTTATTTCCTCTGAATTGAGAATAATAATATCGGGAGCAATATCTCCCGTGCGAATTATTCCGTTGCATTCATCTTCCGAATACACATATGTTATATAAACACAGTCATCTTCAAAAAATATATTATCATCATACAAATGCCCTTTAAGTCCGTGATGCCCCTGTTCATGAAGGGATACTGTGTAGTCATCGGTACAGATATATCCGTATCTTGAAAAAAAGCTTTGCGTTTCAATCGGATATTCTTTGTTATTGAAGCTTATATTGTTTTTTGTTCCGATATCCTTGTGCTTACTTATTTCTCTGCAAAGTGAAAAGCTTTCGTCCTTGCAGTAAATCCTTCTGAGGGCTGTGTTCATACCATAGGGAACATCTGTAGTCTCAAAGCCGGTGTTGTCATCGCTATCGCTTACCTTTGTGATATCAAAAAAGCGGGCCTGAGCGCCTATTATTCCTCCTGCCGGAATATAATAATCTCCGTAGCGGTTATCAAGGGTCGGAAGCAGAGAGAATTCCCACTCTCCGTCAAGAGAGATTTCCTCTTTCAGCAAAATCTCACGGTTATCGGCAGTATCGATGATGTCATCATAGCTTATTTCTTCATCTGTAAAAAGGATTATTGTGTCATCGTTTTCATCCAGAGGCATTTTAATGAATGAGAATCCGTCCGAATAAACAGTTTCATCCAGTCTTATTATCCTGCCTTCATATGTATCTAAAAGGTAAGGCGTGCCCTTTGCTTCAAATCTGCACACACTGTCCTTTTTAGCATATCTGACAAAATAAAGATCTGTATTTCCGTGCGTTCTTCTGTGTACATAAACCTTATTCTCGGAATATATATCCTCGGGAAGAAAGCTTCTTGTAATTACCGAATTGATAAATACAAGAGTTTCTGCCGCAGTTGCCGTAAGAGCTGCTGAGGGTGAAGAAAGAATGTTTTTTATCGTATCGGTCAATACGGAGTCATTAAGGCCTTTTCGGTCGGATGCATAGGGTGTATTGCCGCAGAAAACAACACAGCCGCCGTTTTTGATAAACTCTTCAGCCTTTTGAATTGCAGAAAATCTTACACAGTCAACTCCCGCAAAAATAAGAACCTTGTAATCCTCATAGTCGGTTTTCAGCCTGCCGTTTTTACATTCAGCTTTTTCAATTGACTGAAAATCAATGAAATCAAAATCAAGTCCTTTTGAAAACAGATATTGAGCACATTCAAAGGTTTTTTCTGTGCAGAATTTATGATTTTCTCCGTATTCACAGGATGAAACGGGATAATAAACTGCAACATCACACTTATGTCTTCCTGTTGTCAGTATTGCAGACATTCTCTTATATTTTTCAAGCCACTGCTTCTCATCATCCCAATAAGGCATTCTGAAATGAAAGTCAGGGGGAGCCCATTCAAAGAAGCCGCCGTTTGTGGAATAATAAAGTCCGTGAAGATTAAGAAGATTTGCACCGAAAATAAAATTATCGCTTGTAGGTGCAGTTATGCTTTCAAGTGTAGTGCCCCATCCTGAGCTGTGATAGCCTTCAAGCCAGACTCTGGGTCTGTTATACAGATGGGCAATTGAGCTGTTTACCTTGACCTTTATCAGATCTGCGGCTCTTCCCGGAGTGTCATTGCCGGGTGCTGTAAACCAACGCACGGTTCTGAAATAATCAGAAAACTCATCGGGCTCCTTTCCTCTGGAGGACTGGTCACAGCCGTATATAAGATTTCTTGACGCATGAAATTCATATATCGGTCTGAAGTAGTTTTCTTCTGTAAGCTGTGTTCTTATGTCAGAAACATCAAGACGTATTTTCGGAGTAATGTCTCCGAGATTATAAAAAAGATGAGGGAGAAAACCTATAATATCATAACCGTATTTTTCTTTTATTCCTTCCCTCAGAGAATTTCCCCATATGGTTTTTATATCTGTGCCGAACATCAGTTCATCCTGGAAAAAGTAGTTCAGAACTCCTTCCTTTACGTCCGGGACACGTCTGAAGAATTCTTCAAAATAAATCTCCGTGAGTATTTTTCCGCACTCGGGGTTTAACGGGTCAATTGATTTATCTGTTTCGTGAACAGAAACAATATATCCCTCACATATTCCGGGAATGGCTGAACATATGCCCTTTTCTTTTTCATATATTATAACAGGCTCTTCACAGGAGATATCTTTATAATACAAAGCAACGAGAACCTCTTCGGAAAAATTTTCTTCATCTCCCGAAAACAGCATCTTCTTTTCTATTGACAGGTTTTTTGCGTGCATGCCGGGTGCGGCTGCCAGCTTATCAGTAAAATACCCGTTACCTATCCAGGCAATAGTATAATCGCCCATGCCTATGCTCATATCATATTTTTCACATTCCTTTGCCGCAAAAGAGAAAAAATCCCACCATTCATCCGAAAACTGCTCGGGTGTGCCGGGAATGCTTTTTCCGTGACCGCCGTAGGGGAGATCATTTTCTCCGCCGCGGTTGATATGGGCATAATTTATCTGAACACCTGCAAGACCCTTATCTGCAAGCATTTTAATCTGTTCTTTTAATCTATCTTTGTCAAGAGGGGAGCCGTTCCACCAATAAAAAGGCACCTCGCCGAAACGGCGGTCGGGCGAGGTGAGAGCATTTATAAAATCAACAGATGTATTCATCTTGTTTTACCTTGAATTTTTTTGATTTATTTATCTGCAGTTTTTTTCTTGCAGGTTCTTTTTTTTGGGGCAGCCTCTGTTTTTTCTTCAGCCTTAATTTCTTCGCAGACGGTTTTGTCTTCTGCGGTCTTCTTTTTTGCTGTTTTTTTCTTTGGAGCAGCCTCTGTTTTTTCTTCAGCCTTAACTTCTTCGCAGACGGTTTTGTCTTCTGCGGTCTTCTTTTTTGCTGCTTTTTTCTTTGGAGCAGCCTCTGTTTTTTCTTCAGCCTTTACCTCTTCACAGACAGCATTATCTTCTGCTGTCTTTTTTCTGCACACTCTTTTCTTGCCTTTAAGCACTTCAATAAGCTGAAGAGCGTGATCGAGGTTTCCCCATGCCTGAAGGCTTCCCTCAAGATATGCCTTTACGGGATCAGCTTTCCCCTTGATGCACTCTTCGAGAAGAAGAGAGTTTACAATAACAGCAACTGTGTTATCGTGATAATCATAGGGCTCAAAGGAGAAAACTCCGTTGATGTAAGCCGCATACATGGTACCGCCGCAATCCTCATCGGACATTGTAATCTGTGCTGCTATAAACTCATCCTTGAATTTTGTGATATCTGCCTTACCTGCATATTTTTTCTTAAGGTATTCGTATTTTTCCGTAAATGTCATAGTAATTGTCCTTTCTTAGTTTTTGAGTGAATGTATGGGGGCGGGAATTCTTCCGCCTCGGGATATGAATTTTTCAGGAGAATTGCCGTTAAGCTTTATAACGGGTGCGTAACCGAGAAGCCCGCCGAAGGAAACAGTATCTCCTTCTTTTTTACCGTAGGCGGGAATAACTCTGACCGCAGTGGTTTTTGTGTTGGCAACGCCAATTGAAATTTCATCTGCAATAATACCTGAAATCACAGCTTCAGGTGTATCTCCGGGAATAGCTATCATATCAAGACCTACAGAGCATACTGCTGTCATAGCCTCAAGCTTTTCTATGGAAAGAGAGCCGTTTGCCACTGCGGCGATCATACCCTCATCCTCAGACACGGGGATAAATGCACCTGAAAGTCCGCCAACGTGGGAGGATGCCATTACACCGCCTTTTTTTACTGCATCATTAAGCATTGCAAGAGCTGCTGTTGTTCCGTGTGCACCGCAGCATTCCAATCCCATATTCTCAAGAATTCTTGCAACAGAGTCACCGATAGCAGGTGTGGGAGCAAGGGAAAGGTCAACAATTCCAAAAGGCACACCTAGTCTGTCGGCTGCCTCAGATGCAACAAGCTGACCTACACGTGTTATCTTAAATGCTGTTTTCTTTATGATATCGGCAAGCTGAGAAAGATCACAATCACCTGCTCTTGAAATGGCAGATGAAACAACACCGGGACCTGAAACGCCTACGTTGATCACGCATTCGGGCTCTCCGATACCATGGAAAGCACCTGCCATAAAGGGATTATCCTGAGGTACATTTGCGAACACAACAAGCTTTGCACAGCCGATGGAATAATTATCCTTTGTAAGATATGCAGTTTCTTTAATAGTTTTTCCCATAAGACTTATAGCATCCATATTGATGCCGGCTTTTGTTGTGGCAACATTTACCGAAGAACAGACTTTACCTGTGGTACTGAGAGCCTCGGGAATTGCAGCGATAAGGCTTTCTGAACTTTTTGTGAAGCCTTTATCTACAAGTGCCGAGAAACCGCCTATGAAATTAATTCCCAGTGTGTCTGCCGCACGGTCAAGAGTTTTTGCTATTTTTACGTATGTATCCTTTGAGTGAGCTCCTCCGACAAGGGAAACAGGGGTTACGGAAATTCTCTTATTTACAATGGGGATTCCGTATTTTTTTTCAATTTCTTCACCTGTTTTTACAAGATGCTCAGCTTTTTTTGTTATTTTATCATATATATTAGTCAGAAGCCTGTTTTCATCCTCGCTTACGCAGTCAAAAAGAGATATACCCATCGTGATGGTACGTATATCAAGATTTTCCTGACGTATCATATTTATGGTTTCAAGAATATCCGCTGTGTTTATCATAATCTCTGCTCCTTAGTTATATATGGTGCATTGTGTTGAAAATATCTTCGTGCATTGCCTGAATCTGAAGATTTCTGGAATTGCCGTATTCTGCAAGAAGATCAACAAACTCAGAGAAGGGGATGTTGAGAGAATCAATATCAGCAAGCATTATCATTGCGAAATAATCACTGAGAACACTCTGCGTGATATCAAGAATATTTGCACCTTTTTCAGCACAGATGGTGCTGACCCCTGCAATAATACCAACATTATCTTTACCGGTAACGCTTATAATAGCTTTCATAAAAAACTTCCTCCGTATTTTTTTACATATAAATAAATTTTACTATATATTTAATTGTTTTTCAATTGTTATATAATTATTTTATTGAAAATTTAATAAATAATGAGTATTATTATTACGGTGATAAAATGAACTGTTCAGTATTCAGCAGAATCTTGTCTGCAAAAAATAAAAAAGTATGTATTATGGGAATTCTTAATGTTACTCCCGATTCATTTTCCGACGGAGGAAAATTCAACTGTATAACCAAGGCTCTTTCTCACGCAGAGCGTATGGCAGAAGACGGTGCTGATATGATTGATATCGGTGCTGTTTCAACACGCCCCTTTGCCCCTTCTGTCAGTGAAGCCGAGGAATGGGAGCGTATAAAAGAGGTATTAAAGGAAATAAAAAAAAGCTGTAACGTTCCTGTTTCAATTGATACCGTTAATCCGTATACTGCCGAAAAATGTCTTGATATGGGTGCTGATATAATCAATGATGTCAGCGGAGTATTTAATCCCCGTATGGCAGATGTTATAAAGAAATATAACTGCGGATGGGTAATTATGCACGGAGGTGTGCATGTGAGAAAAACAGAGGAGTATACCGAGTTTGCAGACGGAATAATAAATGATGTAAACAGCTTTTTTTGCTGTATGCTTGATGAAATATCTGCCTGCGGAATTTCCTTAAGTAACATATGTCTTGACCCCGGTTTCGGTTTTTCTAAAAATTCACAACAGAATACAGAGCTTCTTGATAATCTGGAAAAAATCGATAAGCATGATCTTCCTATGCTTTGCGCTCTTTCAAGAAAGCGTTTCATCGGAGAGCTGTCAGGGGAGAGTGAGCCTGAAAAAAGAGATGCGGCTACCCTCAGTGCCAATCTTAAGGCAATCAGCAAGGGAGCTGATATAATAAGAGTTCACAATGTTGCTCTTCATAAAGAATATATATAATAATTATTACATTATATAGAGTATGTATTACTGGTCTTTTTTAACTCAAAAGCCTCTGCACCGAAAAGTGCAGAGGCTTTATTATGAGAGGTTTATTATTTATGCAATACCTTTGAAGAAGTTTGCAATCTGACGGAAGAAATACATGATTGAGCAGTAGATACCTTTGTACTTGAAGATACCGCTGTTATATCTGTGTACCATTCCGCAGCGTTCACATTCGGGAAGCTCAAGACCAACGTCTTCGGGATCTGCTGTGATGTGCTCACCGCAATCGGAGCAATCGCCTTCTGCTTCTGTGCCTTCAACTGTCCAGTTGTCAACATTGTGTCCCTTTGCAGGAACTGTTTCTGTATAAGAATCAGTGCAGTTGATACAGGTGAATGTTTTTACGCCTTCAGCATCGCAGGTAGGTTCTGTTGTGATAACACCGTTATTATAGATGTGATCAGCAAGAGCTGTTTCATTATCCTTGTAGGAATCGCCGCAGGCTGTACATGTGTATTCTGTATAGCCGGCACTTGTGCAGGTTGCGGGAATATCAACAGATTCATAATTGTGAGCAATTGTCTTGCCGTAGGATTCGCCGCACTTCTCACAAACTGCCTGATCCTTACATGTTGCTGTTCCGCCTTCGTGGCCGGATGCAGCTTCGCCCTTAACAGTGTAGTTGTGCTTTTCGTCATAAGAGCAGATATATTCTGTGTATCCGTCTAAGTCGGATCGTAGCCATGTCGTTCTGTGAG